>NZ_DATMBZ010000075.1:0-7569 GCF_035558935.1 Gaiella sp.
GGCCGCGGTCCTCACGCGGAGGACGCGGCTCGCGAGGCGGGGCGTCCTTCGCCCGCTCGACGAGCGTGTCGGGCGAGACGAGCTCGCCGTCCTCGTGCTTCGCGACCAGCTTGAGGCCGATCCGGCCCCGCTCCTTGTCGACCTCCTGGACGACGACGTCGAGCGTGTCGCCGCGGGAGATCACGTCCTCGATGTGCGCGACCCGGCCGGGGCCGACGTTCGAGACGTGGAGCAGGCCGTCGGTGCCCTTCTTCAGCTCGACGAACGCGCCGAAGTCGGTCGTCTTGACGACGCGGCCGGTGTAGGTGTCGCCGACCTCGGGCTCCTTCGTCATCGCCGCGATGGCGGAGATCGCCGCGTCGGCGTTTGTCCCCTCCGTCGCGTAGACGAGGATCGTGCCGTCCTCCTCGATGTCGATCTGGACGTCGTAGTCGGCCTCGAGCGAGCGGATCGTCTCGCCTCCCTTGCCGATCACCATCCCGATGAAGTCCGGGTTGATCTGGATCGACGAGATCCGCGGCGCGTGACCCGCGAGCTCCGAGCGCGGTTCGGAGATCGTCTCGAGCATCTTGTCGAGGATGAACGCCCGCGCGCGCTTCGCCTGCTCGAGCGCGGAGCTCATGATCTCCTGCGTGACGCCGGTGATCTTGATGTCCATCTGGAGGGCAGTGATGCCCTCGGCCGTCCCGGCGACCTTGAAGTCCATGTCGCCCAGGTGGTCCTCCGCGCCCTGGATGTCGGTGAGGATGACGTAGTCGTCGCCCTCCTTGACGAGGCCCATCGCGATGCCCGAGACGGGCGCGGCGATCGGCACGCCGGCGTGCATGAGGGACATCGTCGAGCCGCACACCGACCCCATCGACGACGAGCCGTTCGACTCGAGCGTTTCCGAGACGAGCCGGATCGTGTAGGGGAAGTCCTCGACCGGCGGGACGACCGCCTCGAGCGCCCGCTGCGCGAGCGCCCCGTGACCGATGTCACGCCGCTTCGGGCCGCGCATGAAGCCCGTCTCCCCGACCGAGTAGGGCGGGAAGTTGTAGTGATGGATGTAGCGGCGCTCCTGCTCGGTCGAGAGGTCGTCGATCCGCTGCTGCTCCTTCGCGGTGCCGAGCGTGCAGAGCGTGAGGATCTGCGTCTGACCGCGCGTGAAGAGCGCGGAGCCGTGCGTCCGCGGCGAGATCCCGACTTCGGTCGTGATGGGACGGATCTCCTCCGTGCCGCGCCCGTCGGGCCGGCGCTTGTCGACGGCGATCTTCTTTCGGACGAGGTCCTTGTAGATCGCGTCGGCGGCCTTCTTCACGTAGCTCTTGGTGACGACGTCCTTGACGGGCTCCTCGCCCTCCGCGCCGCTCGGGAAGGGGAGCTGCAGCTCGTCCTGGATGCGCGCGAGGAGGATGTCTCGCTTGCGCGACTTGAGCTCCTTCGAGTCCTGCTCGGCGTCGGTCAAGGCACGGAGCTCGTCCTCGAACTGTGCCCGGACGGTGCTCTCGACCGCGGCGAGCCGCCTCGACTCGAGCAGCATTCCCAGCCCGTTGCGGACCTGCATCTCCCGCACGATGTCGCTCTCGCCGGAGTCCATCGTGATCGCGGGCGCGTCGGCGGCGAGCAGCTCGTCGACGACAGAGACGGCCTCGCGGAGCCCGACCTCGGCGATGCGCCGGGAGACGGTCTCGCCGTGCCGCGCGTCGAGCTCGGCGTTCAGCTCGACGTCGATCCACTTCTCCTTGCCGACCTCGCGGGCCAGCTCGTCGATCGCGTCGCAGATGCGAATGATCTCGGAGTGCGCGAGCGCGAACGCCTCGAGCATCGTCTCCTCGGGCACCTGGTCGCCGCCGGCCTCGATCATGGTCAGCGCCTCACGCGTGCCGACGACGATCAGGTCGAGCGCGGACTCGTCCATCTGCTGGTAGGTCGGGTTGACGACGAACTCGCCCTCGATGCGGCCGATGCGCACTGCGCCGACCGGGCCGAGGAACGGCAGCGGCGAGATGGCGAGCGCCGCGGAGGCGCCGTTGATCGCGAGGATGTCGTGCGGCACGACCATGTCGGCCGAGAGGACGGTGCAGATCACCTGCACCTCGTTCTTGAAGCCCTTCGGCCAGAGCGGCCGGATCGGGCGGTCGATCATCCGCGCGGTGAGCGTCGCGCGCTCGGTGGCGCGGCCCTCGCGCTTGAAGAAGCCGCCGGGGATCTTCCCGGCGGCGTACATCCGCTCCTCGACGTCGACCGTCAAGGGGAAGAAGTCGGCGTCGGGGCGCGTGTCCTGTCGCCCGACGGCCGTGGCGAGGATCATCGTGTCCCCGCTTCGGACGACGACGGCGCCGTCCGCCTGCTTTGCGAGCTTGCCCGTCTCGAAGCGCAGCTCGTTCGCGCCCACGTCGACGGACACCGTGGCCTGTTGCCCGGTGCTGATGGTGCTCATTCCCTGTCTTTTCCTTCCACTCTTCCGCTTCGGCGGAAGGTGGAGGTTTGAGCCAGCTCCGCGCCCGCCGCGCGAAGCTCGATCAAACGCCCACCTTCCGTCCCATCTTCGCTCGTTCCGCCCTTACCGGCGGAGACCGAGCTCCTTGATGAGGGCGCGATAGCCCTCCAGGTCCTTGCGCTGCAGGTAGTCCAGGAACCGGCGGCGCCGGCCGACCAGCTTCAGGAGGCCGCGCCTCGAGTAGTGGTCCTTCGGATGCGTCCGGAGGTGCTCGGTCAGCTCGTTGATTCGCCGCGTGAGCATCGCGACCTGGACCTCCGTCGAGCCGGTGTCCTGCGCGTTCTGCCCGTGCTTGTCGATGAGCTCCTGCTTGGCTTCCTTGGTGAGAGCCATGTGTCTCCTCTCGTGGATTCGTCTCCGCGATCCCCGCACGCCGTGAAGGAAGGACACGGGCGGCCGCGATCGCGGTCTGGCGGCATGGTACCTGGAGTTGTGCCGCCCCTCCGCCTCCTCCGGCTTGCCAATCCGCTCGTTCGCGCCGTGCTGCGCTCCCCGGCGCACGGGCTCCTGAGCGGCAGGTTCGCGGTCCTGACGTACGAGGGGCGCGGGTCGGGGCGAACGTTCCGCATTCCCGTGCGCTACGCGACGCTCGGCGACGGCCGGCTCGTCGCGATCGCCGTGCAGCCGGGGCGCAAGCTCTGGTGGCGCTCTTTCGCGGAGCCGCGAGAGGCGACGCTGCTGCTGCGTCGCCTCCCCGTCGAGGTCGCCGGGACGCTTGTCGCCGGCGACGTCGGCACCGACGCGCGGGCGGCCTACGCCGCGCGCTATCCGCGCTCGGCCGGGCTGCTCGAGGACGCGGCGCTCGTCGTCTTCGAGCGGACGGGATAATCCTGCGGTGCGCCTCTACGGCGATCTCGCGACCTGGTTCCACCTCCTGACCGCGCCGGAGGACTACGCCGCCGAAGCGGGGAGGTACCGCGACCTGATCCTCGGGGCGCTCCCGGACGCGACGACGCTGCTCGAGCTCGGGTCGGGTGGAGGCAACAACGCCTCGCACCTGAAGGCCGACTTCGCGTGCACCCTGTCGGACGTCTCGCCGCAGATGCTCGACCTGAGCCGCCGCCTCAACCCCGAGTGCGAGCACGTCCTCGGCGACATGCGGACGCTCAGGCTCGGCCGCGCCTTCGACGCCGTCTTCGTGCACGACGCGATCACGTACATGGCGACCGAGGACGACCTGCGCGACTGTCTCCGCACCGCGTTCGCGCACACGCGGCCGGGAGGCGTCGCGCTCTTCGTGCCCGACTTCACGCGGGAGACGTTCGCCGCGGGGACCTCCCACGGCGGCCATGACGGCGCCGACGGGCGCTCGCTGCGCTACCTCGAGTGGTCGACCGATCCCGACCCGGGCGACACGACGTACGAGGTCGACTACGCCGTCGTCCTGCACGAGCCGGGCCAGGAGCCGCGCGTCGTCCACGACCACCACGTCGAGGGGTTGTTTCCCGAGCACACGTGGCTGCATCTCCTCGACCAGGCCGGCTTCGAGCCGAGCGTCGACCGTGCCAAGCTCGGCGAAGACGACATGTCGCAGACGGTCTTCGTGGCCCGGCGTCCGAGCTAGCCGGGCCTCGCGGCCGCGCGCGTCGCCTCCACGTCGCGGCCGATCTGGGCGATCAGCGCGTCTTCGCTCTCGAACACCCGCTCGTCGCGGAGCCGCTCCCACAGCTCGACCACGAGCCGCCTGCCGTAGAGGTCGCCGTCGAAGTCGAGCAGGAACGGCTCGATGCGTCGCTCGGTGCCGCCGTAGTGGGGGTTCGTCCCGATCGAGACGGCGGCGCGGTGCCCGAGCGCCTCGCCGGCGTAGATCCCGTACCGCGGGCAGAGAAGGTGCGGATCCATCGCGATGTTCGCGGTCGGGTAGCCGAGCGTGCCGCCCCGCTGGTCGCCCGCGACGACGGTCCCGTCGAGTTCGAACGGGCGGCCGAGCATCGCCGCGGCGCCCGCGAGGTCGCCGTCGCGGACGGCGTCGCGAATCGCCGTGGACGAGACGCCCTCGACCTCCTCCACGTCGAGCACCTCGAGACCCAGCTCCTCGAGCGTCTCGACGCTTCCGGCGCGCCGCGAGCCGAAGCGGAAGTCGGCGCCGACGGCGACCGCCTCGGTGCCGGTCGCGGCGAGGTACGTGCCGACGAACTCCTCCGGCGAGAGGCGCATGAACTCGGGCGTGAAGCCGGCGACGAGCGTCTCTGCGACGCCCACGTCGGCGAGCAGCTCGAGCCGCCGCTCGAGCGTCGAGATGAGGTCGACACGGTTCCCGAGCACGATCCGCGGATGCGGGTCGAGGGTGATCACGGTCGGCTCGAGCCCCGAGTCGATCGCCGACTGGAGGACGGAGCGGTGCCCGCGGTGGACGCCGTCGAATGTCCCGATCGCCACGGCGCGCGGCCGGCGCTCGAGCTGCGACGGCGCGTGGACGACTCTCACGGGGCTTCCGCCAGGCGCGCCAGCGCGTGCTCCAGCGGCACGATCCGCGCCTCGTCCGCCTCGTCGACGTGGAACGGGCCGATCTCGGTCCGTCGGAGGGTGACGCAGTGGCCTCCCAGGGCGTCTGCGATCGAGCGCACGTACGTTCCCGACCCGACGAGCAGGTCGAGTCGGGCGACGTCGTCCTCGTACGCGAGCAGCCTGAGCTCGTGGACACGCATCGGTCGTGTCGGCATCTCGACCGCGACCCCGCGACGGTGCAGCCGGTACGCCCGCTCGCCGCCGATCTTCACGGCCGACACGGCGGGGATGGGGAGCTCGACCTCGCCGCGCAGCCCGTCGAGGGCCTCCTCGAGCGCACCCGGCGATGGTGCCTCGTGCTCCTCGAGCTGGTCTCCTTCCGGGTCGCCGGTCGTCGTGCGCGCGCGCAGGTCGATCTCGGTGAGGTAGCGCTTGTCCAGCTTCATGAAGCGATCCTGCATGCCCGTCGCCCGCCCCGAGAGAAGCACCAGAAGGCCCGTCGCGAAGGGGTCGAGCGTCCCGGCGTGGCCTGTCCTGGCGCCGGTCCTGGAGCGGACGCGGGCGACGATCCGGAACGACGACGGTCCGGCGGGCTTGTCGACGAGGACCACGCCTGTCGGGTCGAGCGCCCTGGGGATCGCCATCAGGCCGACGGATCGCCGTTCGCGGCCTCGAACGCCTCGACGATCCGGCGGGTGATCTCGTCCATCCCGAGGTCGGTCGAGAACCCGGCCGCGCGCCGATGGCCGCCGCCGCCGAAGCTCCGCGCGATCGCGGAGACGTCGACGCCGTCCGGGTGCGACCGGAGCGATCCCTTGCGCGCCGTCGGCGAACCGGCGGGCAGCTCGCGGACGAGCGCGACGAGCTCGGCGCCGTCGACCGCGCGCAGGTGATCGATGATGCCCTCGGAGTACGGCTCCTCCGCGCCCGCCGCGTCGAAGTCCGCGCGACGGAGCTCGGAGACCACGATTCGTCCGCCGGCGAGCTCGCGCGCATGCTCGAGCGCTCGCGCCAGGAGCTTGAGCTTCGGGAACGGCGTCGACTCGTAGACCTCGATGAAGACCCTGCTCACGTTTGCTCCCGCTTCGACGAGCTGCGACGCGAGGCGGAGCGCCTTCGGAGTGGTGTTCGAGTACTGGAAGCGGCCGGTGTCGGTGACCACGGCTGTGTACAGCGCCTCGGCAATCTGCGGCGTCAACGCGACCGGCAGCTTCGCGAACACGTCGGCGAGCACCTCCGCCGTGGAGGACGCGTCGGCGACGACGAGGTCGACGTCGCCGAATCGGGTGTTGTCGTGATGGTGGTCGATGTTGACCGTCAGGCGTGCCTCTTCGACGAGCCGCGGCTCGACGATCCGGCTCTCCTGGGCGCAGTCGACGGCGACGAGCACCCGGTCGGCCGTGTCCTGCGGGGCGGATCGCGCGAGCCCGTGCTCCTCGAGGCCGAGGAAGTGGTACTCGCCGGGCAGCGGCGCCGGGCCGCCGAGGACCATCACGGACTCCTTGCCGAGCGCCTCGAGCGCGAGGTGCGTCGCGAGGAGCGAGCCGATCGCGTCCCCGTCCGGGTTGTCGTGGGAGGTCACGACGAACCGGTCGTTCGCGCGCAGCGCGTCGACGACCGCGTCGAGGTCAGCGCTCATCGGCCTCATCCAGGGGTGGCTGCTCCTCGGGCGGCGCGAGCTCGTCGATGAGCTGGGTCATGCGCACCCCCTGTTCGACCGCCCGGTCGTGGACGAACTCGAGGTGCGGCGTCCGCCGCAGCTTGAGCTCGCGATTGACCGTCGCCTGCAGCACGCCCGCGGCACCGGCGAGCGCCTCGAGCGTCCGCTCACGCTGCTTCTCCGAGCCGAACACGCTGAGCCAGACCTTCGCGTGGTCGAGGTCGCGCGACGTCTCGACCGACGTGACGGTCACGAACCCGATCCGCGGGTCCTTGAGCGTCGGGATCGCCTCGGAGATGACCTTCTTCATCGCCCCGTCGACCCGCCGCATCCGCTCGGGCCGGCTCATTGGAGCGAGACCACCTCGAGCGGGCTGTGGCGTGCCAGCTTGCCGAAGTCCCGGTTGGCATGGAGGACGGGCGCGCCCGCCGTGATAGCGGGGACGGCGACGAGGCAGTCCGAGATCCCGCGAAGTGTCTCGCCCGCGGCACGGCAAGCTCGAAAGAGGGCCGCCGCCCGCTCGAATGCGTCGAGCCCGTCGAGCGGGAGGAGCGTGAAGCCGAGCAGCGTGCTCCGCAACTCCTCGGCGCGGCGTTCGTCGCGGGCGCCGGCGAGCATCTCGGCCACCACCACCTCGGTGACGCCGACCTCCTCGCTCTCCCGCAGGGCCCTCTGGAGGCGGCGGTGCACCGGGCTTCCCGTCGCCCTCAGGAGCTCGAGCCAGGCCGACGTGTCGACGACGATCACAGCTGCTCGACTGCGTCGTCGCGCATCACGTCGAGGTCTCCCTCCCAGCCGGTCCCTTCGAGCTCCAGCGCCCGCGCATGTGGATCGTCGGAGACCGCAAGCGTGCGACGGAGGGCGAAGTCGATCGCCTCCCGCTTCGTCCTGAGCCCGTAGACGCGCATCACCCGCTCGATGAGGCTGTCGTCGACGACGACGTTCGTCCGTCCCATTCCGCGATAGTACACCCCGATAC
>NZ_DATMBZ010000076.1:0-44074 GCF_035558935.1 Gaiella sp.
CCAACTGAGCTACATCCGCGAGAGGGGCGAACTATAGCGGCGACCCGGCGAACACCCGGCCGGGTCGCCGCTGGTGCGTCTAGCGAGTGACGGTCTCGGGGCTCTCGACCACGCGCTCGAAGACAGTGCGGAAGTCGACCATCGCCTTGCGCAGGTTCTCGGTGCGGTCTGCGCCGTCCGCGCCGTTGCCGTGCACCATCTGGTGCCCGTGGCGGTACCGGTCGACGACGTTCGGGTGGTCGACGGAGACGGCCGCGACCTGGGTGTCGAAGTCGTCGTTTGGATAGCCCTGCTCCTCGAGGACGCTGCGGACGATCCGGTCGGCCTCTCGGGCCGCGAGCTCCGGGTCGTCGACGAACCGCTGCTCGGCGCGCTGCCAGTCGTCCGCGTAGCGGGTGCGGGCGGCCTCCGAGAGCGGCTGGATGTCGAGGTCCTCGCGCGTCCGCTCACGATCTGCGAGGTCTTGCTCGGCCTTTCGGCGGGAGCCGGCCGAGCTCACCGTCCGATCGTACTCGGGCCCGAACTGGTCCTTCAGTGCCGTCCGGCGTCGCGACTGCATGTAGCCCCACGCGAGGAGCGCGAGCACCACGAGGGCCGCGACGACGGCGATGACGATCCACCACGTCGTATCCATGTGCGTTTCCTCCTTGTCGTGCCGAGGAGGAGGTACCCGGCGGCAGGACGCGGCAAACGACGAGGGCGAGGCTGAAGCCGCGCCCAAGGGAGGGATCACCGCGGTTTCCCCTCGAGACGGTGGCCCGCTTCCGCGGGAACCGGGTGACATATGTGACACCGTGCGCTAGATGTCCCGCACGGCCATGTCCGGCACGGGTCAGTCGAACGCGGCGACCGCCCCCTCTCGCGCCGACCGGAGAACGTGCGCTCGATTGACGGCGTTGACGACGGCCCGCAGCGACGCGGTGACGATCGACGGGTGGATGCCGACGCCCCAGAACGCCTCGTCGTCGACGTCGGCCTCGACGTAGGCGGCCGCGGTCGCGTCCTCGCCCTTCGACATCGCGTGCTCGTGGTAGTCGCGTACGTCGATCTCGATCCCGAGTCGCTGCTCGAGGCCGTGCACGAGCGCCGCGATCGGTCCGTTTCCTTCGCCCGTCACCACGATGCCCTCGCCGTCGTGGCGCATCCGCGCGGCGAGGCGATCGCCTTCCTCCCCACTCTCGTGCGAGTACGAGACGAGGGCGAGCGGCTCGGTGATGCCGAGGTAGTGCTCGGTGAACGCGTCCATCAGCTCGGCAGCCGTCAGCTCGCCGCCGCGGGCATCCGTGATCGCCTGCACCTTCTGGGCGAAGTCGACCTGGAGACCGCGGGGGAGGTCGAGGTGGTGCTCGGTGCTCATCAGGTAGGCGACTCCGCCCTTCCCCGACTGCGAGTTGACACGGATGATCGCCTCGTAGTCGCGGCCCACGTCCTTGGGGTCGAGCGGCAGGTACGGCACGTCCCACACGTCGGAGCGCGAGCGCTCTTGCGCGTCCATCCCCTTCTTGATCGCATCCTGGTGCGAGCCGGAGAACGCCGTGTAGACGAGCTCGCCGACGTACGGATGACGCGGGTGGACGGGCAGCTCGTTGCACTCCTCGACGATCCGCCGTGCCTCGTCGAGCTCCGAGAGATCGAGCTCGGGGTCGACGCCCTGCGTCAGGAGGTTCATCGCGAGTGTGATGAGGTCGACGTTGCCGGTCCGCTCGCCGTTGCCGAAGAGGCAGCCCTCGACGCGCTCGGCGCCGGCCATCAGGCCGAGCTCGGCCGTGGCGACGGCCGTGCCACGGTCGTTGTGCGGGTGGACGGAGAGGATCGCCGCGCCTCGCCGCGTGAAGCTCCGGATGAACCACTCCATCCGGTCGGCGTAGACGTTCGGCGGGAACGCCTCGACGGTCGTCGGCAGGTTGACGATCATCTTCTCCTCGGGCGTCGGCCCCCACTCCTCCGCGACCGCCTCGCAGATCTCGAGCGCGTAGTCGAGCTCCGTGTGGTGAAAGCTCTCGGGCGAGTACTGGAAGACGATCTCCGTGTCGGTCCGCGCCGCGAGCTCCTTGCAGAGCTCGGTGCCGCGGACGGCGAGCTCCGTGATCCCGTCGCGGTCGAGACGGAAGACGACGCGCCGCTGCGTCTCCGAGGTCGAGTTGTAGAGGTGGACGATCGCACGCGGAGTCCCCTCGATCGCCTCGTAGGTTCGCTCGATCAGCTCCGGACGCGCCTGCGTGAGAACGGCGATCGTGGTGTCTGCGGGGATCAGCTCCTCCTCGACGAGCGTGCGGCAGAACTCGAAGTCGGCCATCGACGCGGAAGGGAAGCCCACCTCGATCTCCTTGACGCCGAGGCGGACGAGGAGATCGAAGAACCGGCGCTTGCGGGCGCCGTCCATCGGGTTGACGAGCGCCTGGTTGCCGTCGCGCAGGTCCGTGGAGCACCAGATCGGCGCTCGGTCGAGGACGACGTCGGGCCAGGTGCGGTCGGGCAGGTCGACGGTGGCGTACGGACGGTAGTGCTGGAACGGCATCGGCATGGCGTTCTCCTGGGCGAGGGCGGACTGCTCCCGGCGGTGTGCCGGAGCACGGCGGCTGTATGTGCGTCCCTCGCTCCCCCTAGCGGGGAAGGAGGAGAAGGCCGAGCGCGAGCAGACCGGTGGCCGTCGAGATACGGGAGCGCTCGCGCGTCATCGTCCGAGACGATAACGCACCGCGACGCGTAGCGTTGGCAGCGTGCTCGACGAGACCACGTTCGAGGCGGCGGTCGCCGAGCTCTGCGCCGCCGATCCCGACCTCGCGGCGATCGTCGACCGCCACGGGCTGCCCCCGTTCTGGGCTCGCGAGCCCGGGCTCCCGACGCTCGTGCTCCTGATCCTCGAGCAACAGGTCTCCCTCGCCTCCGCACGGGCGGCCTACGAGCGGATGGTCGGCCGCCTCGGCGAGCTGACCCCTGCGGGAATCCTCGCATCGAGCGACGAGGAGCTTCGGACGGACGGCTTCAGCCGGCAGAAGGCGCGCTACGTGCGAGTGCTCGCGGCAGCGCTCGAGGACGGATCGCTCGACCTCGACGGCGTCGCCGCGCTGGAGGACGACGACGCACGGGGCGCGCTCGTCGCGCTGCCGGGGATCGGGCCGTGGACGGCCGAGGTGTATCTCCTCTCGGCGCTCCGCCGCCCGGACACGTGGCCGATCGGCGACATCGCGTTGCAGGAGGGCGCCCGCCGGGTGCGGGGCCTGGAAGCACGCCCCACGCCCGACGAGCTCGCGGCGATCGGCGAGCCGTGGCGGCCGCATCGCGCGAGCGCAGCCCGGCTCCTCTGGCACCTCTACCTGAGCGAGCGCTAGCGGCGCGATGGCTGTGCCAGGGCCGGCGCCAGCGGAGCGGCACGGAGCTGCGGAACGGGTGACGTCGCACGAATCGCTGCGGCGATCGCGAGCCAGGCGAGGCCGAGCACGACACCGCCGCCGAGGCCCGGCGCAAGGAGCGCCGCGGCGACGCCGGCGCCGACCGCGGCGCACGCCCAGGGGGGAAGGTCGCCCATGCGGCTCGCTCCGCGCGCCACGACGCCCAGCCCGGCGAGGACCACGAGCGCCGCGGCGATCCGCAGGGCCGTCATCGCGCGCCCGTCCGGCAGCACGAGGGCGACGGCCCCGAGCGCGAGCCCGCCACGCGCAGTCCAGAGCCCGATCCCGGCAGCGCGACCGTACAGCGGCGCGAGCACCCCGGCCACCGCCGCGGTCGCGAGCAGGGCGACCGCCGCGATGCGATGTCCGACTGGATGCGCGCCGAGCGCGAGCGCGCCCGAGACGAGGGCGAGGACGCCGGCGAGTGCCACCAGGCGGGCGACACGGGCGGGCCGGCTCAACATGAGGATCGGGAGGGGCACGGCCCGGAGCCTACGAGGCCGCTCGCCCGCGCGGCCACCGGCGAGCCACACTCCGGGCGGTACGGAAAACCCTACGCCGCCGAGTCGAGCGCCTCGTTCACGAGGCGGTCGGCGAGCTCGTTGTGCTCGCGGCGCACGTGCGTGTAGGTGACGCGTCCGATCTCGCGCGCCGCGCGTGAGGCGTCGAGGAAGAGCGACTGGAGATCTTTGTTCTTGACGCGGTACTCCCCTCGCATCTGCTTGACCATCAGCTCCGAGTCCGAGCGCACCTCGAGCTCTCGGATGCCTGCCTCGAGCGCCCGCGACAGGCCCGCCACGAGCGCGGAGTACTCGGCCACGTTGTTCGTCGCGACCCCGATCGCCTCGCCGCGCGCGTCGAGCACTGTGCCGTCCTCGGTCTCGAGCACGTAGGCGAAAGCGGCGGGTCCGGGGTTCCCGCGAGCCCCGCCGTCCGTCCAGAGCCGCGCCTTCACGCCTCGACGCGCTCGTAGACGTCGAAGGCGGGCTCCTCGTAGGGATGCGCCCGGCGGAGGGCGTCGACGACCGTTGTCAGCTTCGCTTCGGGGACGACCGTCTCGACTCGGTACTCCGTCACCGCCTCGTCACGGCCCGCTTGACCGACCGCAGGACGTGTCCCCTCGCCGCCGCGGAAGGTGCCGTGGCCGAGCGTCGCCCACGAGCAGCGCGAGTAGTCGCCGATCCAGCCCGCTCCGGCGACGAACACCGCGTCGCGTGTGGCATCGAGGTGCGAGGCCGGGACGAACCACACGAGCTTGTACGAGGCGGCCACGGCGCTGGACTGTACCGCCCTCGCGGCGCCCTTCCGCTCTGGTTGGATTGCACGGTGGCGACGCTCGAGGACGCACCGACCACTGTCCGCTCGGACGGCCGCGAGAAGGTCACGGGCAGCGGCCGGTACACGGCTGACCTGACACTCACGGGGCAGCTGCACGCCGCATTCCGATACGCCGACCACCCTCACGCGCGCATCACCCGGATCGACGCGACGAAGGCGCGGGCGCTGCCGGGCGTGATCGCGGTCGTGACGCACGAGGACGTGCCCGACGTCCTCTACGGCGGGATGGTCAAGGACCGGCGCCTCTTCGCCCGCGACACCGTCCGCTTCGAAGGCGACATCGTGGCGGGGGTCGCGGCGCTGACGCCCGAGCTGGCGCGGCAGGCCGCGGCGCTCGTCGAGGTCGACCTCGAGCCGCTCCCGGTCGTCACGGACTTCGAGGCCGCGCTCGACGACAGCGCGACGCTCGTCCACCCCGCCTGGGAGTCGTACGAAGGAGACGAGGAGCTCGGCCGCCACGACAACGTGCTCGGCTTCTCGACCATCGTGAAGGGCGACACCGATGCCGCGCTCGCGGCGGCGGATGTGGTCGTGCGCGGGCGGTACGTCACCGATCCGGTGCAGGGCGTCCCGATCGAGCCGCGGGCGATCGTCGCGCAGTGGCAGGGCGATCGTGTCACCGTCTGGTCGTCGACGCAGGTTCCCTACGCCGCGCGCGCAGGCGTTGCGGAGACGCTCGGGATCCCGGAGGCGAACGTCCGCGTCATCGTCCCGCTCCTCGGCGGTGGCTTCGGCGCGAAGTGCGACTTCCACTTCGAGGGCCACGTCGCCGCCCTCGCTCGCGCCGCGGGACGGCCGGTGAAGCTCGTCTTCTCGCGGCACGAGGAGTTCTTCGCGGTCGGCCACCGCCGCGAGGGCATGGTGATCGAGCTCGAGACCGGCGCGAGCCACGACGGCCGCATCGTCGCCCGAAAGGCACGGCTCGTGCTCGACAGCGGCGCCTACTGCGGCGAGGGCGGCTTCTTCGCGCAGATGGCTGCGATGCACGCCCACGGTCCGTACGAGCTCGAGAACGTCCACATCGAGTCGTCGCTCGTCTACTCGAACAACCAGCCCTCGTCCTCGATTCGCGCCCCGACGGCGCCGCAGGTGTGCTGGGCGCTCGAGCAGCACATGGACGAGCTCGCCGAGGCGCTCGACCTCGACCCGGTCGAGCTGCGCATGCGCACGCTCGTCGAGGAGGGGTCGGTCACCGCCACCGGCCAGGTTCTCGAAGGCATCACGATCAAGGACACCCTCGCGAAGGCGGTCGAGCTGATCGGCGGCGGCGACGGCCTCGCCGACGACGAGGCGATCGGCGTCGCATGCGGCTGGTGGCCGTGCTTCTCCGCGAACGCGGGCGCGTACGTGAAGCTCAATCCGGACGGCACCGGCACGATCGTGACGGGCGCGCAGGAGAACGGGACCGGCGCGGTGATGGCGATGCCGCGGCTCGTCGCCGAGGAGCTCGGGATGCGTGCGGACGACTTCTCGCTGCTGTATCAGGACACGGACGCGGCCCCGTGGGACATGGGCTCGTGCGGCTCGCAGACCACCTTCAACAGCGTCCGCGCAGTGCTTGCCGCCACCGACGACGTGCGCGACCAGCTGCTGGACGCGGCGTCCGAGCAGCTCGAGGCGGCGCGCGACGACCTCGAGCTCGTCGGCGGCTCGGTGCGCGTGAAGGGCTCGCCCGACAAGGCGGTCACCGTCGCATCGCTCGCCGCCGGCGGAACGTTCCACGGGAAGGGCGCAGGCGAGCTCCCGGAAGGGCCGTCGGCACCGGCCGAGGGCTGCGTCGGGCGGCTCGGCCTGGAGTCGTTCCACGCGCCGCAGCTCATCGCGCACGCCGCGCACGTGAAGGTCGACCGCGAGACGGGCGTCGTGCGCGTCCTGCGCGTCGCCGCGGTGCACGACTGCGGCCGGATCCTGAATCGCGTCGGCGCCGACGGCCAGGTGTACGGCGGCGTCGTGATGGGGATCGGCCAGGCGCTGACCGAGGGCACCCAGCTCGACGACCACGGCCGGCAGCGCAATCCGCACCTCCTCGACTACAAGCTCGTCACCGCCTCGGACGCGCCGTCGATCGAGATCGCGTGGATCGAGACCGACACTCCCAACGCCGGCCCGAAGGGGTCGAAGGGCGTCGGCGAGCCGCCGTGCGTGCCCACCGCGGGCGCGATCGGAAACGCAATCGCCAAGGTGCTCGGTGAGCGTGTGCGCGCGCTCCCGATGACCCCGGAGCGCGTCTGGGACGCGCAGCAGAAGTGAGCGCCGCAGAGACGCAACCAAGACGGGGGACGCCGGAGCGACACCCGGAGCGGCCCGCGGCTGGGGCGAGGCCTCAGCCTCGCCCCCCTTCTTGGCCCGGGAGGGATGGTTGACGACGGCATTCGCCACGGCAGCCACGATCGAGGACGCCCTCGCGGCTCTCGCCGACGGCGCGCGTCCCGTCGCGGGCGGGACGGACCTCGTCGTCGGCGCGCGCCAGGGGAAGGCGCCGCTGCCCGAGTCGCTCGTCGCGATCCATCGCATCGCGGAGCTCGCCGGGATCGCGGAGACGGACGGCGGCCTCGGCATCGGCGCCCTCGCGAGCCATGCGGAGATCGCCTCGCACCCGGTCGTCGTCGAGCGCTTCACGGCCCTCGCGGACGCGAGCTCGATCGTCGGCTCGCACGCCACACGTGCTCACGGGACGCTCGGGGGCAACCTGATGAACGCCTCGCCCGCGATGGAGACAGGTGGCCCGCTCCAGTGCCTCGACGCGACGGTCACCCTCCGCTCGAGCGGAGGCGTGCGCTCGCTCGCGGTCTCCGACCTCTTCGCCGGACCGGGCGCGACGACCGCGGACGACGACGAGCTCCTCGTCTCGATCGACGTGCCCGCGCCCGCGCCGGGCACGGGGAGCGCCTACGTCCGCCTGGAGTACCGACGGCAGATGGAGATCGCCGTCGTCGGTGCGACGGCCGTCGTCGTCCTCGAGGGCCCGACGATCAGCGACGCGCGCGTCGCGATCACCGCGCTCGCGCCGACGATTCGCCGCGTGCCCGAGGCGGAGGCCGCGCTCGCCGGCAGCGACGGCGGCGAGACCGCGATCGGGACGGCGGCCCGAGCGGCGGCGGCCGCAGCGACGCCGATCTCCGACGTCCGCGCCTCCGAGCGGTACCGCACGGCGATGGCGGAAGTGATCGCGCGCCGCGCGATCGGCTTCGCGCTCGCCCGCGCGCGCGGCGAGGCCGTTCCCGTCCCGGCGAGCGGGGTGCGCCCGTGAAGGTCGCGGCGACGCTCACGGTGAACGGCATCGCCTACCCGGTCGAGGTCGAGCCCGGCACGAGCCTCCTCGCCGCCGTGCGCGACGCCGTCGGTCTCACCGGGTCGAAGGAGGGATGTGACGACTCGGAGTGCGGCGCCTGCATGATGCTGCTCGACGGCGAGCCGGTGAACAGCTGCTCGTACCTCGCCCTCCAGGCCGAGAACAGCGAGGTGACGACCGTCGAGGGCCTGGCCGACGGCCGCGAGCTGAGCCCGCTCCAGACGGCATTCCTCGAGCACGGCGGGGTGCAGTGCGGCTTCTGCACGCCGGGAATGCTGGTCTCGGCCACCGCCCTTCTCGAACGCAACGCGTCGCCGACCGAGGAGGACGTGCGCATCGCGCTGTCGGGCAACCTCTGCCGCTGCACCGGCTACGACGGCATCGTCAAGGCCGTGCTGGCAGTCGCGGAGTCGGACGCCCCCTGAGCCTCAGGCCTGGGCCGCCGGCGCGAGCAGCGCCTCGACCCTTTCGACCGCGCCGGCGTCGGCCAGCCCTCGGAGCGCGACCGTCGTCCGGCGCCGCAGGACGTCCTCGGCCGTCGTCGCCCACTCGTGGCGCACCGCGAACAGCGCTTGCGCGGCGATGTCGGGGCCGTCGGAGTGGATCCGCTCGAGGAGCGAGGGGTCGTCGGCGGCCGACTCGAGGACCATCCCCGCGCGGGTGCCGTAGAGATGACGCAGGTGTGCGCCGACCTCCGGGTCGAGCTCGACGGGAAGTGCCGCCGCACGCCCGGCAGCGCCCGGCAGCGGGAACGGCCGGCGGTCGAGTCGCCGCAGCCCGAGCTCGCCGCGAACGCGGTCGAGCGCGTCCAGGGCGATCTTTCGGTATGTCGTCAGCTTGCCTCCGGCGACGCTCAGCATCCCGGCCGGGCCGACCGAGAAGACGGTCTCGCGGCGGGCGTTGGCCGTCGCGCCCTCGCCGAGCGGCAGAACACGCAGCCCCGCGAACGACGCCCGCACCGCATCGGACGGCAGCAGCGAGCCCGGCAGCGCCGTCGCAGCCTCGGCGAGGATCTGCGCCACGTCGGCGTCGCACGGGGCGACGGCCGCGGGGTCGCCCTCGTAGTCGGAGTCGGTGGTGCCGAGCAGCAACAGCCCGTACCACGGCACGGCGAACGTGACGCGCACGTCGTCCTGCGGGATCGTCAGCGCAGCGCTCCAGCCCTCGCCCCCGGGCACGAGGACGTGCACGCCCTTGCTGAGCCGTACGGACGACCCGGCTCGCGGGTCCTCGAGGCGGCGCACTGCGTCCACCCACGGGCCGGCCGCGTTGACGACGACCCGCGCCCGCACCGGCACGGCCTCGCCGTCGACGAGCACCTCGGCGCCCGCGACTCGCCCGTCCACGAGGCGCAGTGACACGACCTCCGCCCGGTTGACGACCGTCGCCCCCGCCTCGGCGGCCGCGAGCACGTTCTCGAGACACAGCCGCGCGTCGTTCGTCCAGGCGTCGGCGTAGAGCGCGCAGGAGCGCAGGTCGTCGAGCCGCAGCGAAGGCACGAGCTCACGGGCTCGCGCCGGTTTCACCAGCCAGTTGAGCCGCGACAGCGCGAGTGTCGAGTAGAGAAGGATCCCGCTCTGGACGAACCACGGCCGGAACGGGCCACCCCGGTAGAGCGGCAGGAGAAACGGCAGCCGGTGGACGAGGTGTGGCGCGACGGACCCGGCGAGCGTCCGGCGCTCGTGATGGGCCTCGCGTACGAGCCGGACGTCCCCCAGCCGCAGATAGCGCAGACCGCCGTGGATCAGCTTCGAGGACGCGCTCGACGTGCCGGAGCCGAAGTCGCCGGCATCGACGAGCGCGACGGCGAGGCCTTCTCGCGCGGCGTGTGCGGCGGTTGCCGCGCCGATCACGCCGCCGCCGATCACGAGGAGGTCGAACGACGTGCGCTCGAGCGCCTCTCGCGCAGTCGCCCGCTGCTCGCTCACGCCGGCCACACGGGATTCGTCCACGCGCGGCGACCCTTCGGGTCCACGACCTCGATACGTGCGAACGGCGCGGTGCCCGGGAGGTCGAGACGCGCGGCGACGATCCAGTCGTCCGCCGTCGTCTCAAGCACCTCCGCGCCGTAGCGGTAGCCGAGCCGGCCTGCGTTGACCGCCGTGCCGCTCGTCCGGCCGCAGAGGAGCGTCACCGAGCGGGCCGGCGTGCAGCGGACGACGACCTCCCCCTCCCCCGACTCGACGTCGTGGATCACCGGCCCCGAGCTGCCGTAGAACCTGCCACGACGGAGGGCGTCCAGCACGGACGGGGCCGTCCGCTCGGCGCGGATCCAGGTCCACGCGTGGTCGGAGTCGAAGCCGGGGTGGTGGCTGTCGTCGGTCACGAGCGCCGGGCAGAGAGCGCCGGCCTCGAGCAGCTCGTCCCAGTGCACCGACGAGAGCCCGCGTCCGACCTCGAGCTCGCAACCCGCGTTGAAGACCTCGATCCCCGTGACGGACTCGGGGAGCTCGATCCCGCCCGGCCGCGCGCCGGTCCAGTACGGGTGCGCGAGGTAGGCGACGCCGCCCGCCGCGACGATCCACTCCCCCGTCGCGGCCAGGTCCCGACGCTCGCCCTCGAGCTCCGTCGGGTCGCGGTCGATCCCGATGCCGAGCACGTGCCCGTCGCGCTCGTCGGGCAGCGCGCAGTTGAGCTCGACACCCGGCAGGACGAGTAGCTCAGGCGTCGAGGGCGCGGTGCTGCGGTGCCAGTGGTCCGTCAGTGCGACCACGTCGTAGCCCGCCCGGCCGTAGTGCCGCGCGACGGCTCGGGGCACGAGCTCGCCGTCCGAGCTCGTCGAGTGCGTGTGGAGCGCGGCGCGGAGCCAGTCACCGTTCGAGCGCCAGGGCGAATCCACCTGGAGACCCTAATTGCAGTCCTGGCTCCAGACTCGTACGATCGCCGCTACACGGCAACGAAACGAGGAGGGTCCGTGGAGGATTTCCAGGAGCAGGAATACGAGTTCCTGCGAAGGCTCGAGGAGGAAAAGCTCGACCGGCGCAAGCTGCTACGTCGGGGTCTGGTAGCAGGCGCAGGCCTGACGATCCTCAGCATGCCGGCCGGCGCGCTCGCAGCGCGTCGGAAGGCGCTCGCCAATCCGCCCCTGCGGGGCGGCGCGCTGTCGCTCAAGGAGTGGGTCGCGCAGGCGAAGAAGGAGGGAACGCTCAACACGATCGCCCTGCCGCCCGACTGGGCCAACTACGGCGAGATCATGTCGACGTTCACGAAGAAGTACGGCATCAAGATCTCGAACGACAACCCGGACGGGAGCTCGGCGCAGGAGAACCAGGCCGTGCGCTCGCTCAAGGGCGACCCGCGGGCCCCGGACGTGCTCGACGTCAGCCCGTCGTTCGCGCAGGCGGGCGCCAACGAGGGCCTCTACGCGAAGTTCTTCACGAAGAACTTCGCCAAGGTGCCGCGGGCCATGAAGGACGGCCGCGGCTTCTGGGTGGCGGACTACTGGGGCGTGACGTCGTTCGGCGTCAACACCGCGGTCGTCTCCAACATCCCGAAGACGTGGCAGGACCTGCTGAAGCCCGAGTACAAGAACAAGGTCGCCCTGAACGGAAGCCCGCTCACGTCGGGCTCGGCGCAGGCCGGCGTGTTCGCGGCGGCGCTCGCGAACGGCGGCTCGCTGGCGAACGTCGGCCCCGGCATCGACTTCTTCGCGAAGCTGAAGTCGGCCGGCAACTTCATCCCGGTGCAGGCGACGCCCCAGACGATCGCGTCCGGCCAGACCCCGATCACGATCGACTGGGACTATCTGAACCTCGCGTACGGGAAGGAGTTCCCGGCGGCGAAGATCAAGACGTCGATCCCGTCGGACGGCGTCTACGGCGCGTACTACTGCCAGGCGATCAACGCCACCGGCCCGCATCCGTGGGCGGCGCGCCTCTGGCAGGAGTTCCTCTACTCCGACCAGGGTCAGCTGCTCTGGTTGAAGGGGTACTCGCACCCGGCGCTCTTCACCGACATGACCAGGCGGAAGGTCGTGCCGAAGGCGCTCACGGCAGCGCTGCCGAGCGCCGCCGTGTACTCGAAGGTGAAGTTCGCGAGCCCGTCGCAGAACACGAAGGCGAAGGAGACCGTGGCGACGGACTGGCCCAAGAAGGTCGGCTCGTAGCCCTCTGAGCACGGTCGCGGATACCGACGTTCCCGTCCGGCCGGTGGAGACCGGCCGGACGAGGCGTCGCCTCCCACTCGCGTATCTCGGCGTCCTGCCGTTCTTCGTCTACGCCACGGCCTTCCTCTTCTGGCCCGCGGCGAAGGTGATGTTCGGCGCGTTCCAGGACGACGCGGGCGGCCTGACGCTCGACCACGTGCAGAAGCTCTTCGACGAGCCCTACCGCACGGCGTTCAAGAACTCGATCGAGGTGAGCCTCGTCACGGCGGGGCTCGGAGCGGTGTTCGGGCTGCTGCTCGCGTACGCGGCGATCCGCGAGGGGACGCCGAGGTTCGTCCGCGCGGGCCTCACGACCTTCTCCGGCGTCGCCGCGAACTTCGCGGGCATCCCGCTCGCAGCCGCGTTCATCGCGACGCTCGGGACGATCGGCGTCGTCACGCAGTTCATGACCGAGCAGCTCGGCTTCAACCCGTACGACCACGGGTTCTCGGTCTTCTCGAAGACGGGCATCGAGATCGTCTACCTCTACTTCCAGATCCCGCTGATGATCCTCGTGATCGCGCCCGCGATCGACGGCCTCCGGCGCGAGTGGCGCGAGGCCGCCTCGAGCCTCGGTGCGAGCTCGTGGCAGTTCTGGCGGCACGTCGGCATCCCGATCATGACGCCGTCGATCCTGAGCGCCTTCGTGCTGCTCTTCGGCAACTCGTTCTCGGCCTACGCGACGGCCTACGGGCTGACGGGCGGCAGCGTCGGCCTGGTGCCGATCACGATCGGCTTCTACCTCTCCGGCAACGTGCTCGACGACCCGCATCTCGGCCAGGCGCTCGCCTTCGGGATGCTCGTCGTGCTCGCGCTGATGATGCTGCTCTACATCCCGCTCCAGCGCCGCGCGTCGAGGTGGTCGCGGTGACGCCGCGGCGGTTCATCGCGCCGTCCGCCGTGCTCTGGCTCCTGCTCGGCGCCGCCTACTTCCTGATCCCGCTGATCGCGACGCTGATCTTCAGCCTCCGAAGCAACCAGACGGGCACGTGCTGCACCCTCGAGAACTACGGGACGATCATCCACGACCCGCAGTTCTTGAAGACGATCAAGACGTCGTTCATCCTCTCGCTGGAGACGATCTTCCTCACGCTCGTGCTGCTCGTCCCGACCGTCTACTGGGTGCACCTGAAGCTGCCGCGGCTGCGCTCGGTGATCGGGTTCATGGCGCTCGTGCCGTTCGTGATCCCGCCGATCATCCTGGTCGTCGGCCTGCTCGACGTCTACAAAGGCACCCCGACGTGGTTCTACGCGGAGCCGTACGGGTTCCTCGTCGCGGCGTACGTGATCCTCGCGTTTCCGTACATGTACTTCTCGCTCGACACCGGCTTCCGGTCGATCGACGTGCACACGCTCACCGAGGCGAGCCAGAGCCTTGGGGCCCACTGGACGACGACGCTCGTCCGCGTGATCCTCCCGAACATCAAGTCGGCCGCCCTCGCAGGCTCGTTCCTCACGCTCGCGATCGTGATGGGCGAGTTCACGATCGCCAGCCTGGCGGTGTTCGACACGTTCCCGATCTACATCCAGTACATCAACCAGAACAAGGCGTACCCGGCGGCGTCGGTGACGCTGCTCGCGTTCGCGATCACGTGGGCGGCGATGGTCGCGCTGCTGGCGGCGGGGCGCGGCCGGGCGCCGGCGGCGCAGGGAGCGAGGTAACGATGGCAGGCGTCCGGCTCCAGTCCCTTCGCCGGCGGTTCGGCGACGTCGTCGCGCTCGACGGCATCGACCTCGACATCGCGAGCGGCGAGTTCGTCTCCTTCCTCGGCCCCTCCGGCTGCGGCAAGACGACCGCCCTGCGGCTGATCGCGGGCTTCGACCGACCGACGTCCGGGCGCGTGTTCGTCGGAGACAAGGACATCACCGGCGTGGCGCCCAACAAGCGAGACATCGGGATGGTGTTCCAGGCATACAGCCTGTTCCCGAACATGACCTCGGTGCGGAACGTCGAGTTCGGCCTCCGGGTGAGGCGTCAGGGTCGCGGCGACCGCCGGACGAGGGCGCTCGAGCTGCTCGAGCTCGTCGGCCTCGGCCACGCGGCCGACCGCTATCCGCACCAGCTCTCCGGCGGTATGCAGCAGCGCGTCGCGCTCGCGCGGGCGCTCGCGATCGAGCCGCGGCTGCTGCTGCTCGACGAGCCCCTCTCGGCGCTCGACGCGAAGGTGCGCGTGCAGCTCCGCGAGGAGATCCGCCGCATCCAGACGCGGCTCGGGATCACGACGATCTACGTCACGCACGACCAGGAGGAGGCGCTCTCCATCTCCGACCGCGTCGCAGTTCTCTCGCAGGGCCAGATCGAGCAGATCGGGACGCCGGCGGAGATCTACGGCGCGCCGGCGACGCCGTTCGTCGCCGAGTTCGTCGGGACGATGAACCGCATCGAGTCGACTGTTGCCGATCCCGACAACGGTCGGGTCGACTACGAGGGCAGCTCGCTCACCGTGGACGCCGCGCGCGGGAGACAGCGCGGCGAGCGCGTCCTCGTGCTCGTGCGGCCCGAGACCGTGCAGGTCGAGGCGGCGGCCTCGTCGGAGAACGGGCTCACGGGCGAGGTGGTCTCGCAGACGTTCCTCGGCTCGGTCACGCGCCTGCGGGTGCTCGCCGGCCCCGCCGAGTGGACCGCGGACCTCTCCGCAGAGCGGGCCGCGGCGCTTCCGATCGGTGCGCAGGTGAGCCTGCACTTCCCGCCGTCCAGCGCGAAGCTCCTCACGCTCGAGGGTGGCGCCGCCGAGGGCCTCGAGGCCGCGGCCGCGGACTCAGTCGAGTGACTCGAGCGTCTCGCGCAGGAGCGCGGGGCGGTCGCTGAAGATTCCGCCGACGCCCATCGTGGCCAGCGCGCGCATCCTCGACGCATCGTTCACGGTGTAGACCGTCGTCTCCAGGCCGAGCTTCCGGGCGCGGGCGAGCCCGCGGCGCGTGACTCTCGGATCGTGGAAGCCGACGGCCGATGCGTAACGGGACGCGGACCGGATGGAGACGCCGTAGCCGACGTGCTGCAGCACGCGCAGCGACGGCTTCAGCCGTCGCGCCTCCTGCAGCGTCCGCCGTCCGAAGGAGAGGAGGAAGTCGTCGTCCCCGAGCACCGCCGCCGTGCGCCCGATCAGGTCATGGCGGCGGAACAGGTAGGCGCTGCGCAGCTCTGCCATCACGCCGATCCGTCCGCGGGTGAGCTCGACCACGTCCTCGAACAACGGGATGTCGTGCTCGCGCAGCTCCGCGAGCGGACGTCGGCGGAGCGGGCCGCGGAGCGGCGTCAGCCGGTCGAGATCCAGGTCGTGGAAGACCACGAGCGCGCCGTCCGAGGAGACCTGGACGTCGAGCTCGACGTAGTCCGCACCGAGCTCGATCGCGCGCTCGAATGCCGGCAGCGTGTTCTCGCGCTCGTCCGCCGAGGCGCCCCGGTGGGCGATGACCCACGTCATCCGACGAGCGAACGCACGAGGTCGAGGTCGATCGAGTCGACGATCCCGTCAGCGCCCGCGAGCCGCGCATCCGGAAGCGTCCCACGCACGGCGAGGCACCGAAGCCCCGCGCCGCGGGCAGAAGCGATCCCGGCCTCGGTGTCCTCGAACGCGACGACCTCCTGCGGCACGATGCCGTCGCCGAGCGCCGCGATCGCGAGGCGGTATCCCTCCGGGTCGGGCTTCCCACGGGTCACATCGTCCGCGGTGACGACCACCGTCACCCGATCCGCGAGATCGGCCTTCTCGAGGACGGGTTGGATCTCGCGTCGGTATGCGCCCGAGACGACGCCGACAGGAACGCGGGCGGCTGCGTAGCGGAACGCCTCGCGGAGAGCGAGCGTGATCGTCGAGCCGTCTGCGCGACGGACATATCTGTCGATCCGCTCCTCGACGAGCGCCTGCAGCTCGTCGCCCTCGACCCCGAGCCAGCCGCCGATGATCGCCTCCTCGGTGTTGCCCGCGAGGCGGCCGTAGTAGTCGGCCTCCGTCAGGGGACGACCGTGCTCCGCGAAGAGCTCCGAGTAGATCGCGAACAGCACGGGCTCGTCGTCGGAGAGCGTCCCGTTGAAGTCGAACACGAGCGCGCGCGCAGGCTTCATCCGGCCGGGAGCCTAGTGCCCTTTCGACCGTCGAACGGGCCTCGCAGTCGAGGGTCGCCGATGTCAGTCGGGCTGCGTCAGCCCGTCGGCGGCGCGCCTGTTCGTTTCACCGTCCGGTTCGTGCCGGTGGCCGCCGACCCGGTTCAGCTCCTCGCGCACGATCTCCCCGGCCGTCGATGCGCGCGGATACCCCACGTAGACGGCGAGCAGCGCGAGGATCGCGTCCAGTTCGGCCGCGGTCACGCCGTGCTCGAGCGCCCAGCGGACGTGGCCCCGGAGACGGTCGTCGACGCCACCCTGGGTGATCAGTGCGACGACTACGACGATGCTGCGGTCTCGCAGCGTCAGCTCGTCGTCGTTCCAGGCGCCACCGGCGGCGTTGATCGCCTCCTCCCCGAAGCGCGAGCCGTAACGATCGGCGAAGTACGCGGCAACCGCGCTCTCGGCAATGCCGAACTGGCTCGCATACGCCTTGAGCCCGCGCTCGTACCGGTCATCCTCCATCGGTCATCTCCTCCCCCCGTATGCGGCGGCGAAGCACGAGCCCGCGAGGGCTCTGCTGGATACGGTCGATGCCGACGGCGACGATCAGGATCACGCCGGTCACGACCTGCTGCCAGAAGCTCGAAACGCCCTTGATCGCAAGCCCGTTCTGCAACGTCCCGATGAACAACACCCCCACGGCCGTGCCGGTCACGCCGCCGATGCCGCCCAGGAAGCTCGTCCCTCCGAGCAGCACTGCCGCGGCGGCGGACAGCGGAATCTCGGCACCCACGTCGGGGCTCGACGCTCCGAGCCGTCCGGCCTGGACGACGCCTGCGAGCGCCGCGCAGGCTCCGACGACGCCGTACACGGCGACGAGCGTCGCCGTGGTGTTGATGCCCGACAGGCGCGCCGCCTCGATGTTCCCGCCGACCGCGTAGACGTCCCGGCCGAAGTACGTCCAACGCAGCACCGCGAAAGCGACCAGGAAGACTCCGAGCATGATCCAGATCGGCGTCGACACGCCGAGGGCCGACCCGAAGCCGATCCCGCCGATCAGCGAGGAGTCGATGTACTCGGTCTGCGTGTTGGACCAGATGCTGACGATCCCCTGGTAGAGCGACGCCGTTCCGAGCGTGACCACGAAGAACGAGAGCCGCGCCCGGCCGATGAGCAACCCGTTCACGGCGGCTCCGAGCAGCGCCCCGAACGCCACCGTCACTACCACCGCGAGGGGTGCCGGCGCCCCGAGGCCGTTGAACACCTTCGCCAGGACGAGACCCGAGAGCGCGACGACCGCGCCGACAGACAGATCGATCCCGCCGGTGAGAACGACGAACGTCATGCCGATCGCGACGATCCAGAGGATCGAGACGCTGCCGAGCAGGTTCTCGATGTTCGCGCTGGAGAGGAACCGGCTGCCCTCGGAGATCGCGAAGTACGCGACGATGCCGACCAGGAGGAGCAGTACGGCCGCGTAACGACTCGTCGCGAGCCAACCGAGCGCCCGGTTCACCCGTGACCGCCGCCGAGTCGGGTGATGAGCGCCTCGTCAGCTTGCTCGCGCGGGAGCGCGGCGACCACCCGCCCGCGGAACATCACGACGATCGTGTCGCAGATCGCGAGCAGCTCCGGTGTCTCCGACGAAGAGACGACGATCCCGACGCCCTGCTCGCGCGCCTCGCGCATGATCCGGTAGATCTCCGCCTTGGCGCCGACGTCCACCCCGCGCGTGGGCTCGTCGAGCATGAGCAGGCGCGGTCGGGTCTCGAGCCACTTGCCGAGGAGCACCTTCTGCTGGTTGCCGCCAGAGAGGGTGTCGACCGAGGCCGACTGCGAGGCGGCGCGGATCCCCAGCTTCTGCGTCGCGGCCGCGACGGCGACACGTTCGTGGCGAGGACGCGGCACGCGCAGCCGGAACAGTCGCGACTGCGACGCCATCAGCAGGTTCTCGCCGACGCTCATGCCGAGGACGAGCCCCTGGAGCTTCCGGTCGGCCGGAACGAGTGCGACCCCGTCGCGCATGGCCGCCTGCGGCGAGCGGTACCACCGCGGCTCGCCGTCGATCTCGACCGCTCCGTAGGGCCTGTGCAAACCGAACAGCGACTCGAGCAGCTCTGTCCGACCGGCGCCGACGAGCCCGGCGAGGCCGACGATCTCCCCCGCGCGAACCTCGAGGTCGACATTCCTGAACGCCCCGGGGAGCGAGAGGTTGCGCGTGCGGAGCACCGTTCGCTCTTCCACACGGTGAGGCGCCGATTCATGCGCTGCCTGCTCCAGCGAGGCGCCGACCATCAGCGAGACGAGCGAGTCGCGATCGAACCCGGAGATCGGCGCCTTTCCCACCGTTCTTCCGTCCCGGAGCACCGTCACCCGGTCGCAGATCGAGAAGATCTCGTCGAGCCGATGCGACACGAACACGGTCGCCACGCCCTGGTCGCAGAGGCGACGGACCGAGTCGAAGAGGAGCGAGACCGCATCGTCCGTCAGGGAGCTCGTCGGCTCGTCGAGGATGAGCACCCGCGCGTTCATCGACAGGGCGCGCGCGATCTCGACCATCTGCGCCTGATCCGGCCGTAGTTTCCGGACCGGGCTCCTCGGGTCGAGCTCGAGGCCCAGCGTTGCCATGGTCTCGGCCGCTCGGGCAGCGGTGGCCCGCCAGTCGATGACACCGGCTCGCCGGGGCATCCGGTGGCCGAGCAGGATGTTCTCGGCGATCGACAGGTCGGGGGCGAGCGTCGTCTCCTGGCTGACCGTTGCCACGCCGCTCTGCAGAGCGTCGCGTGCCCCCTTGAAGCCGGCGACGCGCCCGAGCCCCTCCACGGTGCCGGCGTCCGGAGCCAGCTGGCCGTTGAGGACCTTCAGCAGCGTGGACTTGCCGGAGCCGTTCTCGCCGGTGAGGCCGTGCACCTCGCCGGCCCGGATCGTGATGTGGGCGCCGCGGAGGGCGTGCACACCGCCGAAGCGCTTGTGCACGCCTACCGCGCGGAGAACCGGCTCTGCCTCCGCCTCCACTAGTGGTCCGTCCGGTAGAACCGGGCCGCCTGACGCGCGTCATCCACCGTGGCCACTTTCCGGACGGGCCACTAGTCGATCGCGGCGACCTGCGCCTTCCAGCTCGCCACCTTGCCCACGTTCGCCTTCGTCACGAGCTCTGCCGGCCGGACGAGGATCTTCGGCAGCGGGAGGTTCTGTTTCGTGATCAGGCTGTACGCGGCCTTCGTGGTCTCGATGCCCCAGCCGACGGGATCGACGCGCACGGTGGCGACCAGCTTGCCCGACTTGACCGCTTGCAGACCGGCGCTGTCGCCGTTCAGGCCCACGATCGTGATCTTCCGGCCCGCGCTTCGCGCGGCGATCGACGCGCCGACGGCGCTCGGGTCGTTGTACCCGACGACCGCGGTCATGTCGGAGTACCGCTGGACGAGCCCGTTTGCCGCTTTCTCTCCTCCGGTCACGTCGTCGCTCGGGTTGTCCTGGGTCCCGAGGATGCTCATCCCCGCCTTCTTCGCCCAGAACGCCTCGCGCTGGTTCAGGTACTTGAGGGCCGGGACGGGGAATCCGATGCCGATGAGGCCGACCTTGGCTCGCGGCGCCGCGGCGGCGAGAGCCTTGATCTGCAGGTAGGCCTGGATGTCGCGTCCCTGCCAGACCTGCGTCGCGATGTAGGGCAGGTACGGCGCCTTCGCGGTGCGCGACCCGAAGGTTCCATCGATCGCGACGACCGGGATGCCCTTGCTCTTCGCCTGCTTCAGGACCGGGACCGTCGCCTTCGGATCGAGCGGGTAGAAGATGATCGCGTTCACCTTCTGCGCGATCAGCTGCTGCATGTTGCTCACCTGCTTGTCCGGCGTCGTCCTGTCGTCCAGGGCGATCACCTTGCAGCCGTAGACCTTCGCCTGCGCGACGACCGCGAGCTGAAGCGTGTGCAGCGTCTCGTTGCCGGCGATCGGATTCTGGAAACCGATCGTGCACGACCCGGCCTTCTTCGCGGGCGACTTGTATGCCGTCGGCAGGGACGCCTCGACGCCAACGTACCCATTTGGCACGGGCACGCCTCCACTCCGACCCATTGCGCCGGCGGCGACGCTCGCGGCGACGACGCAGGCTGCCAGGAGAACCGCTATTCGAGTGAATCTGCGCACGTTCCCTCCTTGACGGTTGAGTTCGTCGGCCGCAGCCGCTAGCCGGCCTCGTAGAAGTGTCTGACCCCGAAGCCGATCCACTCCGGCTGCACCCAGTCGGGATGCAAGGAACGCATACGGGCATCGAGCTGCTCGACCGCTGCGTCGACGGGCACCCCGGCGGACTGTAGCTCTCGCACCTCGTCGCGGAGAGCCGCAAGGTAGTTCCGCACCTCGCGGACGAGCGATGATCCGCCGACGCTCCCGTGCCCGGGCACGACGATCTCCGGCGCGAGGCCCTCGAGCCGGTCGAGCACGGCGATCCACTTCTCGCCGTCGACGTCCGTGTCGTCGGGCGGGAAGTACGGGACGATGGCGAAGCATCGCTCTTCGACGAGGTCCCCGGTGAAGAGAATCCGCTCCTCCGGCAGGAAGACCACCTGGTCGCCGAGCGTGTGCGCCGGCCCCCAGGTCCGCAGCTCAACCGAGCGCCCGCCGAGATCGACGGTCGAGGCCTCGCCGTCGTAGACGTCGTTCGCCTCCACGAGCTCGACTCCGTCGAGCGCCGACTCGACGCTCGGGCCGAACGTCCGGAACATCTCGAGGTAGCCCGTCCCCTTCTGGCGGAGCTCCTCGCGCTGGGCCCGGTTGTAGACGATCGTCGCGTCGGCGAAGGCCTGGGCACCGAAGCCGTGCTCCGGATGGAAGTGCGTGATCGTGAGGACGAGCTCGCGACCGCGGGCGAGCTCCTCGGCGATCTGCCGGACCCGGCGCCCGTTCTCCGGCCCCATGCCGGTGTCGACGACGAGCGCTCTCTGCTCGCCCAGGACGATGCCGATGTTCGGGACGAGGGGGACGCCACCGTCCGGAACGATCCAGACGCCTGGTGCGATCTCCTGCGGCGTGCCGTCGACGACCGGAGGGGGCGGGGATTCGGCCCCCGAGGTGGGCTCGCTCACGCGGACGAGTTTCTCGCCCGCGATCCATCAGTACAAAGACAGGTTGTGCACCGATCCCATAGGTTCTCTCTATGGAAGACGAGATCCCTCTCAGCCTCCGCCAGCTCCAGTACTTCACGGTCGTCGCCGAGACGGGCTCGGTCACCCGCGCAGCCGAGCGCCTGCTCATCTCCCAGCCCTCGCTCTCGCATCAGCTCCGCGTCCTCGAGACGGCACTCGGCGCGACGCTGTTCGATCGCCGGCCGCGCGGCATCGCGCTGACGCCTGTCGGACGCGCGATGCTGCCGGGGGCGAAGGCGGCGCTGGCCGCTGCCTCGGATGCGCGGCGCTCGGCCCGCGCGGCGGCAGGTCTCGACGAGGGCGAGCTCCGCATTGCGACGAGCCTCTCGCTGGCGCTCGGCGTCCTCCCCCATGCGCTGCGCGAGTGGTTCGCGGAGCATCCCGGCGTGCAGGTCCGGGTGCACGAGCATTCCCACGCGGATCTCGTCACGGCGCAGGTGCTCGCGGGCGAGGCCGACGTGGCCCTCGGCGTTCACCCCGAGCAGTGGAACGGCCCGATCTTCGATCTCGGCGACGAGGAGATGGTCGTCATCGTCGCCCACGGCGACCCGCTCGTGAGGAGCCGCAACGGCCGCACCGCCATTCGCGAGTTGAGAAACCGACGCTGGGTGCTGCCGGCGGTCACGGACGGCTTCTCGGAGTACGTCGAGCGACTCTGCGCCGAGGAAGGCTTCACGCCCGAGGCTGCGATCCGCTCGTCCGGCGTAGGGACGCTTGTCGCTCTCGCCGCCTCCGGCCTCGGTCCGACGCTCGTGCCCGTCAACGCGGTGCCGGATCCGCCGCCGGGAGCGGTGCTGGTCCTCGCGCCACCGATCCGGCGTCGCATCGCGGTCTTCGCAGCCTCGTCGAACGAGGACCTGGCTCGAGCGTTCGCCGATTGCGCGCACCGACACGGCCGGCTCATGCCCGACCATCTGAAATCCTTGTTCGCGCCCACTCGGCGTTCGGCGCGTCGAGGGGCCGGAAGACCGACCTCGTCGCCGTAGAGTCGTGCGGTGCCGCTCGACGCGTTCGCCCTCGCCCTCGGCTCGGCGTTCCTCCACGCGCTCTGGAACCTGATCCTCGGCCGCGAGCGCGACCCGGAGGCGGCGACGGCGGTCGCGCTCACTGCGGCGGTCGTCCTCTTCGCGCCCGTCGCCGCGTGGCGCTTCGATGCGGACACCGCCGTGTGGCCGTACATCGCGGTGACCTCGATGCTGCAGCTCGCGTACTTCGCGGCGCTGGCAACGGCGTACCGCCACGCCGACGTCTCCGTCGTCTATCCCATCGCCCGCGGCCTCGCGCCCGTTCTCGTGCTGCTCGTCGGCGTGACCGCGCTCGGAGTCGGCGCGAGCGCCGGCCAGGCGGCCGGCGTCTGCCTCGTCGGCCTCGGAGTGGTGCTCGTCCGGGGTCTCCGCGGAGGCGCCGAGGCACGCGCCGCGGGCGCCGCCTGGGGTGTCGCCGTCGCCTCGTGCATCGCGGCGTACACGCTCGTCGACAAGCACGGCATCGAGCATGCGTCGCCCGTCGTCTACCTCGAGCTGGGCATGCTGCCGGCGACGATCGGCTACGTCGGCTTTCTCCTCGTCACCGAGCACGGCGGCGGACGCGTTCGCGCGGCGGCACGCCCCCTGCCCGCGCTCGCCGGTGTGTTGTCGTTCGTCGCCTACGCGCTCGTGCTCGCCGCACTGTCGCGCGCGTCCGCCGCATCCGTCGCCTCGGTCCGCGAGACGAGCGTGCTGATCGCCGCCTTCCTCGCCGCGCCCCTCGCGGGCGAGCACGTCGGCCCTGGGCGACTCGCGGGAGCGGGGCTGGTCGTGGCCGGCGTCGCGTTGATCGCGCTGGCGTGAGGCCCTAGCCGGCTCGCACGAACGCGGCGCGGTAGATCTCCTCGTACGCCGGGACGTCCACCTCGCGAGCGTTGCCCTGCGTCTGCGGGTCCTCGAACGCGATGCGCGCGAGCATGGGGATCTCGTCCTCCGAGAAGCCGAGCTCCTCCATCGTCGGGATGTCGACGTCGTCGGTGAGCCTGTAGACCTCCTCGACTCCCGCCCGCGCGGCCTCGACGACGTCCATTCCACTCGTCTCGATGCCGAGAGCCTGGGCGATCCGCGCGTAGCGTTCCGGTGCCGCGGGGACGTTGTACGCGCAGACGGGCCCCAGCACCCGCGCCGTCAGGGCACCGTGCGGGCAGTCGTGCACGCCCCCGGCAGACTGGCTCATCGCGTGCGCTGCGCCGGCGCTCTCGGTCCCGTACGCCATCCCGCCGAGCGTGGCGGCGTGGGCCATGTGCGTCCGCGCCTCGAGGTCCGTGCCGTCCTCGACCGCGCGGCGCAGCCAGCGACCGACGAGCTCGATTGCGTGCAGGGCGACCGCGTCGTTGAAAGGCTGGTGGTAGTCGCACGTGAAGCACTCGATCGCATGCGACAGAGCGTCCATGCCGGTCGCCGCCGTCACCGCGGGCGGGAGACCGAGCATGAGCTCGGGGTCGATCAGCGCGACATGGGCGCCGATCAGCGGCGTCCCGCCGACGTTGAACTTGAGCTGCCGTTCGTGGTCGGTGATCACGGCCCAGAGCGTCACCTCGCTCCCCGTCCCGGCTGTGGTCGGGATCGCGACGAGCGGAGGGATCCGCTCCTCGATCGGGTCCCGACCCCACTCGTAGTCCGCTATCGAGCCGCCGTGGCGCGCGACGACGCCGATCGACTTCGCCGTGTCGAGCGAAGAGCCCCCGCCGAGGCCGACGAGCCCGTCGCAACCGTTCTCGCGGTACACGCGGGCGGCGCGGTCGACGAGCTCGATGTCCGGGTTCGGGCGCACCTCGTCGAAGACCACCACGCCGTTCAGGTGCGGTAGGACGCGGTCGACGAGGCCGGCCGCCGCAACACCCGGATCGGTGACGAGCATGGGCTTCGTGATCCCGAGCGCCCGGCACTCGTCCGCGAGGCTCGCGACGGCGCCCGGGCCGTGGACGAGCCTCGTCGGGACGGTGACGGCGCGGACGGTGTCGACCTCGACGGGCATGTGCTCTCCTCGGGTGCTCAGGAACGGGCGGCTGTCGAGCCTAGCCGTTCGCGGCGCCACCGCTCGGTGTCCTCGACATCGTTGAAGGTGAAGACGTGGAAGCCGGCGACCCTGTCGCCGGCGAGCACCGGCCCGAGGCCGTCGACGAGTGGGTCCGGGCTGAACCCGCCGCGGAAGAAGCGACTCGCAAAGCTGCCGTTCTTGCGCAGGTAGCGCAGCGAGTCACCGATCCCGATCCGTGTCGAGACGCGGAGCAGCTTCGCGCGGCTGACCGCGCCGGGAACGCCGATGTAGACCGGCAGACGTGTCCCTCGCTCCCAGACCTCCTCGATCCAGCGCGCGGTGACAGACGGGTCGAAGCAGACCTGGCTCGTGATGTACGTCGCATGCCTGGCCTTCGCGAGCATCGCGGCGATCACCGTCTCGTCCTCGATGAGCGGATGCGTCTCCGGGTAGCCGGCGATTCCGATCTCCGGGAAGGGCCGCCCGAGCTCCTCGAACGCCTCGAGGAGCTCGAGCGCTCCGTGGAAGCGGCCCTTCGGCTCCTCCGGATCGCCGGCGACGACGAAGACGTCGCCGATCCCGACCGCGCGCAGCCGCTCTGCGATCTCCGCGGCCTCGGACGCGTCTGCCACGAGTCGGGCCGAAAGGTGCGGCACCACCGTGTAGCCCTGCCCGACGAGCGCCTCGGCGAGCGCCAGCGTCGGCTCGAGGCCCTTCGTCGGGGAGGCAGTGACCGTGAGGGTCACGTCGCGCGGCACGACGGCGTGGACCCGCTCCTCGATCCCGTCCAGAGGCAGGATCTCGAACCGCGACCGGCCGACGAGCTCCGCGACCCTGGCCGCGTGTCCCGATGCGGCGGTCGTCGTCACTCGCTTGCGTCCGGGAACGACGCCTTGCGGCGGTCGATCCACTCGCGGAGCTCCTCGTCCACCGCGTCGTCGATCGGCGGCGCCTCGTACTCCGCGAGCGTGCGCTTCCAGAGCGCGTTCGCCCGCGCCGCGGCGTCCTTCGCGCCCTCGCTCTCCCACTGCTCGAAGCTCGAGTTGTCGGCGACCGGGGAGCGGTAGAACGCCTGCTCGAAGTTCGCGAGCGTGTGCGGGTGCCCGAGGAAGTGCGTACCGGGCTCGTTCGTCGTGAAGGCGTCCATCGCCTGGCCATTCTCGGACAGGTCCACGCCGCGCGCGAACGAGTGCCACATGCCGAGCTGGTCGGCGTCGAGCACGAACTTCTCGTACCCCATGGAGAGGCCGCCTTCGAGCCAGCCCGCGGCATGGAGCACGAAGTTGACGCCCGCGAGCATCGTCGGCTGCATCGTGTTGGCCGACTCGTAGGCGGCCTGCGCGTCGGCGATCTTCGACGCCGTCAGCGCGCCGCCGGAGCGGAAGGGGACGCCGAGCCGACGGGCGAGCGCGGCCATCACGTAGAGCACGAGCGCCGGCTCGGGCGTGCCGAACGTCGGTGCGCCGGACTGCATCGACATCGAAGACGCGAACGAGCCGAGCACGACGGGCGCACCGGCGCGGACGAGCTGGACGTACGCCATCCCCGCGAGCGACTCCGCAAGGGTCTGCGCGCATGTCGCGGCCACCGTGGAGGGGCTCATCGCGCCGGCGAGGATGAACGGCGTCATCATCACTGCCTGGTTCGCCTCCGCGTAGGCGCGGGCGGCGCCGAGCATCGACGCGTCCCACACGAGCGGCGAGTTGGCGTTGATGAGGCTGAAGAGGACTGTGTTCTGCTCGACGAAGTCCGCGCCGAACACGACGCGCGCCATGTCGACCGTGTCGCGCGCCCGCTCGGGCCGCGTGACCGACCCCATGAACGGCTTGTCGGAGTAGCGCACGTGCGCGTAGACCATGTCGAAGTGCCGCTTGTTCACCGGCACGTCGACCGGCTCGCACACCGTCCCGCCCGAGTGGTGGAGCCACGGCGAGGCGTACGCGAGCTTCACGAAGTTGCGGAAGTCCTCGATCGTCCCGTAGCGCCTGCCGCCGTCCAGGTCCCGGACGAACGGAGATCCATACGCGGGCGCGAAGATCGTCCCCTGCCCGCCGAAGACGACGTCGTTCGCTCGGTTCCGCGCGACCTGCGTGAACTGCTCCGGCGCGGTCGCCTGCACGAGCGAGCGGCAGAGGCCGGACGGGAAGCGGACACGCTCGCCCGCGACGTCCGCCCCCGCTCCCGTGAACAGCTCGAGCGCGTCGGGCGCGTCGTGGAACTCGATCCCCACCTCCTGCAGGATCCGATCGGCGTTGGCCTCGATCGTGGCGAGCCCCTCCTCCGACAGCATCTCGACCGGCGCCATGGTGCGGGTCAGGAACGGCACGCGCTCGACGTGGGCGTGCATCCGCGCCGCCTGGCGCGCGGCCCGGCCGCCTGCGCGGCGGCTCCTCGTCTCGCTCATGAGGCTCTCCTCTCCGGGGCGGATTCCGCTAGATGAGCTCGCCGACGACGAGCTGTCGCCTTTCCGACCGCAGTCCTAGCGGGGAGCGGAACGCTCTCCGCAAGACGCTCGTACGAGTCTGTCGCATGCGGTATGGCCATCGCGTGGACGAAGTGCTCCTGGAAGCGCGGCTCGACGGCGGTCTCGACTTTCTCGACCGTGCGGACGACGGCCTCGATCTCCTCGCGTGCCGCGCGGTTGAGCAGGGCGATGCGCGCGCCGGTGCCTGCGGCGTTTCCGGCGGACGTGACGCCGGCCGGGTCGCAGTCCGGCACCAATCCGAGAACGAGCGCATGCACGGGGTCGATGTGGGCGCCGAACGCGCCCGCAAGCCGCACCCGGTCGACGCGGTCGAGTCCGTAGCGGTCGAGCAGCAACTTGCAGCCCGCGTGGAGCGCCGCCTTCGCGAGCTGGATCTGCCGCACGTCGTTCTGCGTGATCGCGAGCTCCGGCTCGCCGTCCCAGAGGACGTACGAGAACGTCCGGCCGTCGGCGACGACCCGCGGCGTGCGCTCGGCGAACGACCCGTCGATGGTCCCGTCGGTGGCGAGCACCCCGGCCAGGTGGAGCTCCGCGACGACCTCGACGATGCCGGAGCCGCAGACCCCTGTGACACGTGTGCCCGCGAAGCCCGGCTCGTCCGACCACGCGTCGCAGCCGACGACCTTCACGCGCGGCTCGAGCGTCGCGGGATCGATCCGCACGCGCTCGATCGCTCCCGGCGCCGCCCGCTGGCCGCAGCTGATCTGCGCGCCCTCGAAGGCGGGGCCCGTCGGGCTGGAGGCGGCGAGCAGCCGCTCCCGGTTGCCCAGCACGATCTCCGCGTTGGTCCCGACGTCGACGAGCAGCGTCACGTCGTCGTCGACGTGAGGCCCCTCGGCGAGAATCACCCCTGCGGTGTCGGCGCCGACGTGACCGGCGATGCAGGGAAGCACGTAGGCGCGGGCCCCCGGGTTGACAGGGAGCCCGAGCTCCGAGGCCGGAAGCCTGAGCGCGTCGTCGACGGCGAGGGCGAACGGTGCCCCGCCGAGCTCCGTCGGGTCGATCCCGAGGAGCAGGTGGTGCATCACCGGGTTCCCGACGAACGTCACCTCGAGCACGTTCGTCCGCTCGACGCCCGCGTCGCGGCAGAGCTCGGCGGTCAGCTTCGCGAGGGCGCCACGGACGGCTCGCGTGAGCTCCTTCTCGGAGCCGGAGTTGAGCATCACGTACGAGACGCGGCTCATCAGGTCCTCGCCGAAGCGGATCTGCGGGTTCATCGCGCCCGCGGACGCGAGCACGTCGCCCGTCCGCAGGTCGCAGAGGTGGCCCGCGACCGTGGTCGAGCCGACGTCGAAGGCGATACCGAGCGCCACGTCGTGGAACCCGGGCCACACCGCCGTCACCGACGACCCGTCGTGCACCGCCACTGTCGCGTGCCACGGCGCAAGTGCCGCAGTGCTACTTGCCCGCAGAACACGTTGGAGTGATCGCAAAACGTGTATGTCGATCTGGAGATTTCGCAGTCCCCACTCTCGCTCCAGGGCCTCGAGCAGCCGCGTTGCGTCGCTTCGCGACGAGCCGAGCTGCGGCTCCTCGACCGCGACGGTGTAGAGCCGGACGACGGGATCGACCGCGATCGTTCGCTGGTCCGCCTCCTTCCGCACGACCTGCCGGTAGACCTGGCTCTCCGGCGGCACGTCGATCACGACGTCCGCGTCGACGCGGGCCGTGCAGCCGAGCCGGCGCCCCGCCGCGAGGCCACGGTCGGCGACGTACTCGAGCTCCGACGCGGTCGGCGGCGTCAGTGCGTCCGCCGCGCACGTGATGCCGTGCTTTGCATGCTCGCCCTCGGAAACCGTCACCTGGCAGCGCCCGCAGATGCCGCGGCCGCCGCACGTCGAGTCGAGATCCACCCCGAGCCGTCGCGCAGCGTCGACCACGGTCGTGCCCCGCTCGACCCGGGCGCGCCGGCCGGACGGCGTGAAGACGACGAGGACGTCCTGGCTCACGCGCCCGCCGCACTCCGCCGGGCGGCGCGCCCGCCGCGCCGACCGGGCGTCGCCGTCGCTCCGTCGCCGTGCCGTGCGATCCAGGCGGCGCAATGCGGGTCGTTGCCCATCATCACGTCGGCGGCCTTGATCGCCTGGAGCATCTCGCCGTGCAGCGGGCTCGTGATCGCGGACGTCAGCCCCGAGGCGATCGCCATCGGCAGGAATGCGGCGTTGAGCCCGGTGCGGTTCGGCAGCCCGAAGCTGACGTTCGACGCGCCGCACGTCGTGTTCACCCGCAGCTCGTCGCGCAGCCGCCGGAGGAGGCTGAACACCTGACGGCCCGCGGTGCCCATCGCGCCGATCGGCATCACGAGCGGGTCGACGACGACGTCCTCCCGCGGAATCCCATGGTCCTCGGCGCGCGAGACGATCTTCCGGGCGACCTCGAAGCGAACGTCGGGGTCCTCGCTGATCCCGGTCTCGTCGTTCGTGATCGCGACGACCGCGGCGCCGTGCTTCGCGACCAGGGGCAGGACCTGTTCCATCTGTTCGTCCTCCCCGGTGACCGAGTTGACGAGGGCCTTGCCCTCGTAGACGCCCAGGCCGCGCGCCAGAGCCTCGACGATCGAGGAGTCGATCGAGAGTGGAACGTCGGTGATCGACTGGACGAGCCCGATCGTGTGCGCGAGAATCGCCGGTTCGTCGGCGAGCGGGATGCCCGCGTTGACGTCGAGCATCTGGGCACCGGCTTCGACCTGGGCGACCGCGTCGGCGACGACGGTGTCGAAGTTCCCCGCCGCCATCTCCGCTGCCAGTGCCTTCCGTCCCGTCGGATTGATCCGTTCGCCGATCACGACGAACGGCCGGTCGAAGCCGATCACGACATCCCGCGTCGCGGACGACAGCAGCGTCTCGGTCACCCGTCCTCCTTTCCGTTCGCGCCGACGAGCCGCGCGAGCACGTCGTCCGTATAGGCGGCCTCGAGCCACTCGAGCTCCTGTGCGACCTCCGCCTCGAGGTCGTCGCCGCACGAGCGGGGCTCGCGCCGCCACTCCTCGAGGTAGCCGTCGGTGCCGATCAGCCCGGCCCGCATCGCCGCGGCGTCGATTGCCTCCTGGAACCGCGGCGGCAGCTCACCTGAGGCCCGCCTGCGACCTTCCTTCGCCGTGACCTGGGCGGGGATGTCGCGCCACCAGATGACGGTCAGCTCAGGCACGCGCCGGCTCCCGTGCGAAGCGAGTGAGCGACGGTACGAGCTCGCCGTAGCCGGTGCGGACGCGCTCGTAGTCGAGCCCGAGGAACTCCGCGGCTTCCTCGGCCCGGCGGTCGAGCTCCGGGTCGTCGGTCTGCGCGAGGTACACGAGCCGCCGGTAGTTGCCGAACATCAGCGACAGGAGCTCCGGGTGGGTGTCGAGCTTCAGCGCACGCACGACGAGCGCGTCGAAGTGCCGCGCGAGGAAGTCGGTCAGATAGAAGGTCGCCGGCTCCTCGTCCTGCATCGCGTCCCACGCGTCGTTGCCGGCGAGGAACCCGTAGCAGTGCGCACCCGGCAGACGTTCGACACCGTGGCGCTCGAGCACCGGGTCGAGGGCGCCGCCGGTGCCGCAGTCGGCATACGCGACGAAAACCCGGTCGTAGCGGCCGGCGAGCTCCGTCAGCTTCGCGTCGACCGCCGCGGGAATCCGCTCGGGCCGGGAGTGCAGCTGCGCGGGGAGGCAGCGAAGGTCGACGTGCGTCCAGTCGTTCAGCTCGATCAGCGCGAGGACCTCGCGCGCGATCGCGCCGCAGGCGAGCACGAGAACTCGTCCCTCCGGCCGCGTTCCCGGGTACGACACCTCGTCCTCGAGCAGCGATGCGGACCTTCTCGTCACGGGATCACGACGCGGCGACGGACGAGCGACGCGCGAGGACGAGCGCCTGGGCCGTCTCCGCCGCGACCGCGGCGTCGCGGCAATAGGCGTCGGCACCGATCGCCTTGCCGAACTCCTCGTTGAGCGGTGCGCCGCCGACGAGGACGATCACGTCGTCTCGTCTTCCCTGTTCCTCGAGGGTGTCGATGACCACCTTCATGTACGGCATCGTCGTGGTCAGCAGCGCGGACATCCCGAGGATCTCGGGCCTGTGCTCGTCGAGCGCGGCGAGGTAGTTCTCCACGGGGTTGTTGATCCCGAGATCGATCACCTCGAAGCCGGCGCCCTCGAGCATCATCGCGACGAGGTTCTTGCCGATGTCGTGGATGTCGCCCTTCACCGTGCCGATCACGACCTTCCCCATCCGCTGCGCGTCGGACTCGGAGAGGAGCGGCCGCAGAACCTCCATCCCCCCCTTCATCGCGTTCGCCGCGAGCAGCACCTCGGGCACGAAGAGGATCCCGTCGCGGAAGTCGATGCCGACGATGCGCATGCCCTCGACGAGCGCGTCGTTCAGCGTCCTCTCGGCCGACCAGCCACGCTCGAGCAGGATCTCGGTGCCCTCGACGATCTCGGGTGCGAGGCCGTCGTAGAGGTCGTCGTGCATCTGCTTGACGAGGTCCTCGTCGGAGAGGGAGCGAAGGTCGATTTCCTCGTCACTCATGCGGCACCTCGCTTTCGGAAGTCGTGGCCGAGCAGGACGGAGACGGCGCGGCCCTCCGTGAGGAGCAGCCGCCCGTACCGCGAGAGCAGCCCGCGCCGGAGCCGCACGGTCGGGCCGGAGATGCTGAGAGCCGCCACGACCGCCCCGGAGGCGTCGTGGACGGGAGCCGCGACCGCCCAGAGGCCGGGCTCGAGCTCCTCGACCGCGGTGGCGTAGCCCGTCGCCGCCACCTCGTCGAGACCGAGCCCTGCTGCCCCCGCGCTGGTACGCGGCGCAAGCGGCTCGAGCGGTCCGCTCGGGACGGGAAGCGCACCGAACGCGTAGAAGACCTTCCCGAGCGCCGAGCCGTGCGCGGGCACGCGGCGGCCGACCCAGTTGGTCGAGCCGAGGAAGTGGCGGCTGTCGCGCTGGTCGAGGAGCTCGACGGCGCCGAGCGAGGGCACGCCGATGTTGATCGTCTCCCCGCTCGCCTGGGCGAGGCGGTCGAGCGCATCCGAAGCGAGGTCCACGAGCTCGGCGTCCCCCGTCTCGCGCCTTGCGTAACGCTGGAGCACGGAGCCCGGGACGAGCTGCCCGGCGCCGCCGTCGCGCTGGATGAGCCCCTGCCGCTCCAGCGCTCCGACGAGCCGAGACGCCGTGCTCTTCGGAAGCCCGAGGCGCGTCGAGAGCGCGCCGACCGTCGGTGGGTCGGCCGTCTCGAGGACGTGCACGAGCACCTGTGCGGCGCGGTCGATGGATTGCGTCCCCGTGCTCATATGGTGGAACTCCCGTTCCACCATATGAGTCTAGGTTGCTCGACGGAGCGTCGTCAACTCACAGGGCGATGCCGGGACGCCAGGGCCTGACCGAGGAACAGGCGATCGAGCCGAGGGTCCGGCTCGCCGAGTCGAGCTAGGAGCGGTCGAGCGCTTCGGCGAGCAAGACCGCAACGTCCGCGACGCGCAGCTCCTCCCCGCTCTGCTTGACGCCGTCGTCGAGCATCATCGTGCAGAACGGGCAGGCGACGGCGAGTGTCCCGGCCCCTGTCTCCGCCGCCTCGCGCACGCGCGCCTCGTTGATCGCCGACCCGCGTTCCTCCATCCACATGTGCGCGCCGCCGGCCCCGCAGCAGAACGTCCGCTTGCCGCTCCGGGCCATCTCGAGCGGCCGGCCGATCCGCGAGACGATCTCGCGCGGCGCCGCGAGGACGTCGTTGTGGCGGGCGAGGTAGCACGAGTCGTGGTACGTGATCGCGTCGGTGCCCGCGGGGGGGTCGAGCCGGCCGTCGCGGATCAGCTCGCTCAAGAGCTCGCTGTGGTGCGTCACCTCGTAGCTCCCGCCGAAGTCCGGGTACTCGTTGCCAAGGGTGTTGAAGCAGTGGGGACAGCTCGTGACGACGCGCGTGACGCCCGCGTCGTCGAGCGTCGCGACGTTCTTCTGCGCCTGCGTTTGAAACGTGTACTCGTCCCCCATCCGCCGCGCGGGGTCGCCCGTGCACGACTCCCGCGGGCCGAGGATCGCGACGTCGAGGCCCGCCTTCAGCATGAGGGAGGCGGTCGCGCGCGCGGTCGCGCGGGCACGTTCGTCGAAGGACGCGGCGCAGCCGACCCAGTAGAGGATCTCGGGGGCGGGATCACCGGGCTCGAGCACGCGCACGTCGAGACCATCGGCCCACGACGCCCGCTCCGACTGCGCCTTGCCCCAGGGGTTCGACGAGCGCCCGACGTCGCGGAGCATCGGCTCGGCCTCGGCCGGAAAGCGCGCCTCCGCCATCACGAGCTGGCGGCGCAGGTCGACGATGTGGTCGACGTGCTCGATGGAGACGGGGCACTCGCGCACGCACGCGCCGCACGTGACGCAGTCCCAGACCACCTCGTCGGTCACCGCGCCCGGCACGAGGGGCGTCGGCTCGCCGCCCGCGAGCACGGCCGGGCCCTCGGCGAAGAGCCGATCGCGGAGGCCCATGATCAGCAGCTTGGGCGACAGCGCCTTGCCCGTCGCCCACGCGGGACAGACGTCCTGGCAACGGCCGCACTCGGTGCACGACATCGTGTCGAGCATCTGCTTCCACGTCATGTCGACGAGCGTCCCGGAGCCGAGCCGGAGCGAGGCCTCGTCCTCCACCTCGAAGTCGAGCGGCTCGAGCCTCCCCGGCGCGCGCGTCCGCCCGAACCAGACATTGATCCCGGCGGTCGCGATGTGCAGGTGCTTCGAGTACGGGAGGTAGACGAGGAACCCGAGGATCGTGAGCACGTGGAGCCAGACGAAGACGCGCTCGAGCGCCTCTGTCGTCTCCCCGTCGCCGAAGAGGCCCGAAAGCGCGTTCGACACCGGCGACCACCCTGCCGGCCACTCGTTCAGTCCGAGGGCGATCTGCGTCGCGTGCCAGAGAAGGAGCGTCGTCACGATCAGCGCGATCAGGCCGAGGATCAGGTCTGCCTCGCCGAGATGGCTCCCCTCGAACCGCGCCGGGCGCTGCACCTTGCGGATCAGGAAGCCGGCAGCCACCCCGACGAGGACGAGCATGCAGAACACGTCGACGACGAGGAAGAACCAGCCCTGATGGCCGAGCCAGGGCAGCGTCCAGTCCCGATCGACCGCGGCGAGGAACGCCATCACGATCGTCGGGAACAGGACGAGAAAGCCCCAGAAGATGAATGCGTGCATCAGGCCGGGCCCGAGTCGCTGGAGAAGCTTCCGCTGGCCGAGCACGATCGTCGCCTCGGCGCGCGCGCGGCGGCCGACCTCGCCGGTGCGGCCTGCCGGTTTCCCGAGGCGCACGACCCGGTAGAGCAGGTGCGCGCGGCGGAGGAAGAGGAAGCCCGCGACCGCCACGACGGCGAGGAGCACGACCGCCGACAGCGCAGTGCTCACGTGGTCACGACGCGGCGCGGATCGCCGCCGAGATCGCGGGCAGGATCTCGTGCATGTCGCCGATCACGGCGTAGTCGGCGCTCGCGAGGATCGGCGCGTCGCGGTCGGAGTTGATCGCAAGGATCCGCTTCGCGCCCTTGCAACCCGCCATGTGCTGGGTCGCCCCGGAGATGCCGCAGGCGATGTAGAGGTCAGGCGCGATCTTCGTCCCCGTCTGGCCGACCTGGTCGGTGTGTGGTCGCCAGCCGGCCATCGTCACCGCGCGGGAGCAACCGACGGCCGCCCCGAGGAGCGCTGCGAGCTCCTCCACGGGGGCGAAGCCCTCGGCCGAGCCGGCCCCCCGCCCGCCCGAGACGACGACCTTCGCGTCCGCCAGCGAGATGCCGCCGGTCGCGGCCCCGACCCGTTCCACGACCCGTCGTGCGAGCGCCGCGGCCGAGAGCGACGGCGTGAAGCTCTCGATCGCCGGCGGCGCAGGTGCGTCGGTGTCGGCTGGGATCGCGTGCGGCTGGACGGTGAGCAACGTCCTCGGAGCATGGATCCGCGCGTGCTCGAGGAGGCTCCCGCCCCAGCGGACACGCGTCACCTCGGCGCCGTCGTCCGTGGTCGACGCTGCGATGCAGTTCGCCGCGAGCGGCAGGTCGAGGATCGCGGCGACGTGCGCGAGCACCTCGTTCCCACGCTCCGTCCCGGGCCCGACGACGGCTGTCGCCTCCTGCCGTTCCGCGAGCTCGACGATCGCTTCCGCGACGGCGCGCGGGGCGTACGACCCGAACGCCTCGTGTGCGGCGACGTGCACCGTCGCCACCGGCAACGGGCCGCCGAGCCCGAGTGGCACGGTGTCACTTGCGACCAGAGCCTGCGGCGCGTGGTCGCCGGCGAGGGAGCGGGCGAGCGTCGCAGCCTGCAGCGACGGCTCGTCGACCGCGCCGTCGGCATGCTCGAGGTAGACGAGCACACTCATGCGAGCACCCCCGCGTCGCGCAGCACCTCGACGACGCGAGGCGCTGCCGCGGCGCCCTCTCCGAGCACCTCCGCCTGCTTCCCCACGCCCTCCGGAACCTCGAGCCGGAGTTTCTCGAGCCGCGCGGCGGGCCGTTGCGGGGCCCGCGTCTCGAGCGGCTTGCGCTGAGCGCGGAGCCGGCCCGGAACCGAGGGGTAGCGCGGGAGGTTGAGCCCCTCGAGGACGGTGACGACGGCCGGCAGGGGAAGCACGTAGACGTCACGACCGCCCGCCGCCTCCTGCTCGCAGCGGACCGAGCCATCCTCGACGCCGAGCGCCTTCAGCCCGGTAGCGACAGGACGGCCGAGCGCGTGCGCGACGCGGATCCCGATCTGGAAGTTGCCCGCGTCGGCCGACTCGTTGCCGAAGACGACGAGGTCGAACGGGCCATTCGCCGCCTCGTCCTCGCGGATCGCGTCGACGATCGCCGAGGCGGTCGCCTGGGGGTCCCACTCCTCTCCGTCCGTGACGAGGTGGATCGCGCGGTCGATGCCGATCGCCATCGCATCGCGGAGCTGCTCCTCGGCCTCGGCCGGTCCGAGCGTGAGGACGACCGACTCGCCACCGTGCGCCTCGACGAGCCGCACGGCCTCCTCCACCCCGCACTCCTCGTGCGGGCTGATCGTGAAGCCCAGGTGCCGGGTCTCGATCGCCTGCGCATCGTCCGTCAGCACGATCGTCCCGCCCGTCATCGGGACGCGCTTGACGCAGACCAGGATCCTCACGAGCGGATCCTCGTGTTCTCCGGGTCGAAGATGGGCCGCGAGCCGGCTACGTCGACGGTGACCGGGAAGCGCTCGTTCATGTACTCGACGGCCAGGTCGGTCGAGCCCTCGACCGCATGCTCCGGCGGCAGATATGCCATCAGGATGTACTTGCCGAGCGAGGGCCCCGCTCCCGCGCTCGTGACGTACGAGCGGCGTCCCTTCGCGTCCGTCAACGCGGTCCCGTCGCGCAGCGTGATGGGCTCGCGTCCGAGCGGATACCGCATGGCGCCGCTCGCGGAGGCATGGTCGTCGACCGTCAGCGTGCAGAGGATCGCAGCGGGCTCCTCCTCGCGGTGGCGCAGGTGCGCCTCCTTGCCGACGAAGTCCTCGTCCTTGACCTTCGGTCGCTGCATCCCAGCCTCGATCACGGTGTACTCGCTCTCGAGCTCGGCGGCGAAGGCGCGGTAGCACTTCTCGAGGCGACCGGTGGTGCCGTAGACGCCGATCCCGCACGCGGTCAGCTCGTGCGGGCGGCCGGCCTCCCACAGGACGTCCCACAACCGCGCGCCCTGCTCGATCGGGACGTAGAGCTCCCAGCCGAGGTCGCCGACGTAGGAGATCCGCGACGCAAGCGCGAGCTGCGAGCCGATCTCGACGGTGCGGCACGAGCCGAACGGGAATGCCTCGTGCGAGACGTCGTCCGACGTCACCGAGGAGAGGATGTCCCGCGCCCGCGGCCCCCAGAGGCCGATTGTCGTCCAGGCCGTGGTGACGTCGACGAGCGTCGCAGAGCCGTCGTCCGGGAGCTGGTCGGAGAAGAGCTTGCGGTCGGCCATCCCGTGCGCGCCCCCGGTCACGATGCGGAACTCTTCCTCACCGAGCCGCATGATGGTCAGGTCGGAGCGGAACCCTCCGCCCGGCGAGAGCACGGGCGTGTAGACGACGCGGCCGACCGCAACGTCCATCTGCGCCAGCACGCTCCGCTGGAGCGCGTCGAGCGCGCCGGGGCCGTTCACGTCGAAGATGCAGAACGCGGAGAGATCGAACAGCCCTGCGTGCTCGCGCATCGCGAGGTGCTCGGCGTTGATCACGGGCGACCACCAGCGCGCGTCCCACTCGGCTTCGCGCGACTCGACGCCGTAACGCTCGACGAGCGGCGCGTTCGCCTCGTACCAGTGCGGCCGCTCCCACCCTGCCGCCTCGTAGAAGACGGCGCCGAGCTTCGTCTCGCGCTCGTGCATCGGGGACAGCCGGATGTTGCGGTCGGATGCCCACTGCTCCGCCGGATGGATGATCCCGTAGGTCTTCGGGAACGCCTCGGTCGTGCGCGCCTTGACGTGAGCGCGCGTCTTCTGGTGGTCGTGGAACCGCGCCACGTCCGAGGAGTGGAGGTCGATGTGCGACTCGCCGTGCACCATCCACTCGGCGAGCGACTTCCCGACGCCGGGGCCCTCCTTGACCCACACCGCCGCCGCCGACCAGAGGCCCTTCACCTCGGGCGTCTCGCCGAGGATCGGCATCCCGTCGGGGGTGAGCGAGATCAGCCCGTTGATCGCGTACTTCACGCCAACGGACTCGTCGCCGACGATCTCCGGCATCAGGTCGAGCGCGTCGGCGAGCTGCGGGTCGAAGTCGGCCTGCGTGAACGGGAACTCGGTGGGCGAGAGCGCTGCCGCCTCGATCGACGGGATCTCCTCCGGGTCGTGGACGATCGACCGGTGCGCGTACGAGCCGATCTCGAGGCTCGTCCCGTCCTGGCGCTCGTACATGAAGACGTCCATGTCGCGCACGATCGGGAACTCGATCGCGCGCGAGCTCTGCTCGAACCGCGGCACCGGGCCGACGTCGATCATCTGGTGCACCATCGGCGTCAGCGGGATGTGCGCGCCGGCCATCGCGGCGAGGAGCGGGCTCCACACTCCGCACGCGATCACCACCGTCTCGGCTTCGATCGTTCCTCTGGACGTCTCGATACGGCGGATCCGCCCGCGCTCGACCGCCATCCCGTGGACCTCGGTGTTCGGGAGGACGGTGAGGCCACCCGAGGCGATTCCCTGCTCGCGCATGAGCGTGCCCGCACGGAGTGAGTCGACGACCCCGACGCCGGGCGTGTAGAAGCCGCCGACGAGAATCGACTCGTCGATGTAAGGCACGAGCTCCTTGATCTCGGCCGGGGTGACCAGCGACACGGGCTCGATGCCCCACGACTTCGCCGACGCCATCCTCCGCCGGAGCTCCTCCATGCGCTCCTCGGTCCGCGCGACCTCGATCCCGCCGCACTCGGTGAAGACGCCCATCTCCCTGTACTGCCGCGTGCTCTCGACGGTGAGTTGGGTCATCTCCTTCGAGTGGTCGACGAGGAAGATGAAGTTCGACGCGTGCCCGGTGGAGCCGCCCGGGTTGGGAAGGGGGCCTTTGTCGAGAAGGACGACGTCCGTCCAGCCGAGCCGGGTCAAGTGATGGGCGAGGCTGTTGCCGACGATGCCGCAGCCGATGACGACGCAGCGGGCGGCGGAGGGTGCGTCACTCATGCGGGAGGTCTCCGTCCGGTGATATATCAGTCCGCGGCGAATCTACACGAGGGCGTCAAAGGACGGCGCGCATCGCCTGTTCGAATCCGACGATGTGCCTGCGCATGACCTCCTCCGCGCGGTCGGAGTCACCGTCGCGGATCGCCTCGAGAATCTCGTGGTGCTCGGCGACGGCGCGGTCGAGGCGCTCCACGCGATCGAGTGCGAGGAACCAGATGCGGAGGGTCAGCACGTAGTACTCCTCGAGCGTCGCTTCGAGGAACGGATTGTGCGCGCAGTGGTAGACATGCCGGTGGATCCGCTGATCGAGGTCGATCAGGCCACGTTCGTGGAGGGAGCCGGACGTCCGGGCGAGCTCGTCGAGGAGCGCCTCCGTCTGCGCGCGGTCGGCCTCGTTCCGCCTCTCCGCCGCCAGCCGCGCCGCCTGCGTCTCGAGCACTCGGCGCACCTCGGAGAGCCCCGCGATGTCGCCGACGTCGACCGTCGATACGAAGATCCCGCGGCGCGGAAAGACCTCCACGAGCTGTTCTCGCGCGAGGTCGCGGAGCGCCTCGCGCACCGGGGTCCGCCCCACGCCGAGCCGCCCCATCAGATCCCGCTCGTTGACGACCGTGCCCGGGGCGAGCTCGAGCGTCACGATCCACTCCCTGATCGCGTAGTAGGCGCGGTCGGAGAGCGACTGCCCGTCGCCGAGACGGGGCTGGTTGATGTGGAGCGTCGGCGTTGCCATCTCTCGGGGGCGAGCGTCCTCCCCGCCGGAGACAGGGAGGACGCCCGCGTCTCGTCAGCTCACTTGCCCAGCCAGGCCTTGACCTTGCCGGGGTTGGCCTTGACCCACTGCTCGGCCGCCTTCTCCGGGTCCATGTGCTTCCCCGCGATCAGGTTGGCCACGAAGTTCTGGTCGTTGGCCGACCACTTCCAGCGCTTGATCACGTCGACGGCGGGCGAGCCCGACTTCGCGAACTTCGACGTGATGACCTTCTCGATGATCGTCTGCCCGTAGGCGCACCGGTAGATGCTCCAGTTGTTCCCGAGCTTCGGGTTGTACGAGTCGACGCACGTCTTGCCGCGCGCCGGCAACTTGATCTCGGACAGCTGGTACGCGGTGTTCAGGTACTGCGGCGTGTACCAGTAGAAGAGGATCGGCTTCTTCTGCTTGTACGCCTGGCTCCAGCGGGCGACCTGCGCCGGCTCCGCGCCCACGGAGACGAACTTCAGGTTGAGGCCGAGCTGCTTGATCAGCTGCTGGTCCTTCTGGACGTAGGACGGGTCACCGCCGAGGAACATGCCCTGCGACCCCGACTCCGGGCTCTTGAAGATGCTCTCCTTGCCCTTCAGGCCCTGCCACGTCTTGAGCTGCGGGTACTGCTTCATCAGGTACGTCGGGACGAACCAGCCGATGTGCCCGATCACGCCGTTCGAGCCGAGGTCGATCAGCGCCCCGCTCTTGACGTACTTCTGGTTCACCTTGAGCTGGATGTTGTTCCAGTCCTCGAGCAGGACGTCGACCTTGCCGTCCGCCATCGCCTGGAACAGCGGCGTGCTCTCCGGGAGCTTCTCGATGTTGACCTTGCAGCCCAGGTTCTTCTCGAGGACGTACTTGACGACATAGACGTTCGCCGTCGCGCCCGCCCACGCGTTCTCGTCGATCGTCACCGTGCCGCAGCTCTTCGCGTCGCTGCGACCGAACGCGCTCGCGGAGACCCCCAGCGCGCCCACGACGACCAGTGCCAGCGCGCCAAGCGCGAGACGCACCGGTCGTGTTCTCCTGTTCGACATCGAACCTCCTTCGTGCTTCGGTTGCGTCGAGCGGCCGTGCGGTCGGCGCCGCCCTCCCGACTCTGACTTCACGGTTCATCTCCCAGCTGCGCCCGGCGGACGCCGCGCGTGACGCGGTCGAGCGTGATGCCGAGGGCGAGGATCGCGAGCGAGGCGAGCACACCGAGGCCGAAGTCGGAGCGAGCGAGGCCCTGTGCCACCTCGTACCCGAGGCCCGGCGAGCCGACGAGCCCGCCGATCACCACGACCGCGAGCACCATGATGATCCCCTGGTTGACGCCGAGCATGATCGCGTCCTGGGCCAGCGGGAGCTTCACCTTCCGGAGCACCTGGGCGCGCGTCGCCCCGAAGGATGCGGCCGCCTCGACCGCGTTCGCCTCGACGTTCCGGACGCCGTTCTCGACGAGGCGCGCGACGACGGGGAACGCGTAGAGCACGCCGGCGATCACGCCTGGGACGACCGAGACCGGCATCAGGTAGATGAGCGGGATCAGGTAGACCAGCTGCGGCAGCGTCTGCAGCACGTCGTTCACCGGCCGCAGGAGCTTCGAGAAGGTCCTGCTCTCCGCCGCCCAGATCCCGAGGCCGAGGCCGATCGCGACCGTCAGCACCGTCGCCACCAGGACCTGCGACGCGGTGTCCATCGCGGAGCTCCACTCGCCGATCACGCCGATCAGGGCGAGCATCAGGAACGTCGTGATCGCCGAGCGCCGCCCGCTCACGACGAGCGAGATGAGCGTGATGCCGACGAGCGTCACCGGCCACGGCGTCTCGACGAGGAAGTTCCGGAACGGCACGAGGCCGTACTGGACGATGTGGTCGCCGATCCAGCTCGTGATCCGGAACAGGACGGTGTCCGGGTTCTGGACGTAGTCCAGCACCGACTGGATCCGGGCGAGAAGCCAGTCGCGGGCGGTCGTCCGCGAGTAGTCGGCCCCCGCGCCGGCGAGCCGCGCGGCGGCGACGACCGCGACGATCGCGACGGCGGTCGCGATCGACGCGAGGCGCAGCCGGTGGCGGAGGTGGTCGGTCAGATGACGGCGGGTCGGGTTCGTCCGCTCCGCGACGGACTCGGTCACACGGTCGAGCGCCATCGCCATGACGACGATCACGAGGCCGGCGAGCAGCGCGAGGGCCGGGTAGGAGTTGAGGCCGCTCGTCACGACGTCGCCGAGGCCCTTCCCGCCGATGAGCCCCGCGATCACGACCATCGAAAGCGCGAACAGGATCGTCTGGTTGACGGACAGGAGCAGCATCCGACGCGCGAGCGGCAGGCGCACCTTGGCGAGCGTCTGCGACGGCGTCGAGCCCATCGCGACGGCGGCCTCGACGGTGTTGGAGGGGACTCCGCGAATCCCGAGCGCGGTGATGCGGATCGCGGGCGGGATCGCGTAGATCATCGTCGTGATGACGGCCGCGCCGGGCCCGACGGAGAAGAGGATCACGACCGGCATGAGGTAGGCGAAGGCGGGGATGATCTGCATCGCGTCGAGCACGGGAGTGACGGCCCGCTCGAACCGTGTCGAGAGCCCGGCGGCGACACCGAGCGGGATCCCGACCAGAAGCGAGAGGCCAACGGCGGCGAGCATCAGCGCGAGGGTCTGCATGCTCTCGAGCCAGAGCCCGCTCGCGGCGAAGGTCGCGAACGCCGCAAGCGCCCACACGGCCGCCCGCACGCCGCCGAAGCGGAGCGAGACGAGAACGCCGGCCACGGTCACGCCCACCCAGGTCATCCAGCCGAGGAAGCTCGTGAACCAGTTGACGAGGCTGTCGAGGAAGTCGGCGAAACCGTTGAACGCGCGGATCACGACACTCGGGCTCTCCGCGTTGCGCTGGTCGACGAGCCAGGTCTGGAAGTCGTTCAGGTGCGTCGGCAGCGTGTTCCACGTGAGCGCGGCCGGCCACGGGTACTCCGCCTTCAGGGCGAAGTAGCAGACGAGCATCACGCCGACGATGCCCGCGGTCAGTGTCACCCGACTCCGCCACCATGGCCGGTGCTCGACGAGGAGCGACGGGGCGGTCGTCGTGGCGGCGGTCTCGGCGACGACGGACACGAACTGCTCAGCCGCCCTCGCCCGCCATCGCCTGGAGCGCCGCCGTTCGGTCGACGACCCCGACGACGCGGTCGCCGTCGACGGCGACCACCGGGCGCTCGCTGCCCGCGAGCGCCGGCACCGCGTCGCGCACGACGCAGCGAACGTCGAGCCGCGGGCCGTCGAGGATCTCGTCCGGCTCCGCCTCTCGCATGATCCAGCGCAGCGTGAGGACGTGACTCCGCGGCACGTCCCGGACGAAGTTCTCCACGTACTCGTCGGCCGGCGACCCCACGACCTCCTCGGGCGTCCCGAGCTGGACGATCGCGCCGTCGCGCATGATCGCGATCCGGTCGCCGAGCCGGAGCGCCTCGGGCAGGTCGTGCGTGATGAAGACCATCGTCTGGCCGGTCTCCTCCTGGAGACGGCAGACCTCGTCCTGCATGTCGCGGCGGATCAGGGGATCGAGCGCGCTGAACGGCTCGTCGTAGAGCATCACCGCAGGGCTCGTGGCGAACGCCCGCGCGACTCCGACCCGCTGTTGCATCCCTCCGGAGAGCTGGTCCGGAAACTGCTTCTCGACGTCCTCGAGGCCCACGAGCGCGAGCAGGTCGCGCGCCCGGGCAAGGCGCTGCTCCTTCGGCATCCCGCGGATCTCGAGCCCGAACGCGACGTTGTCGATCACGCGGCGGTGTGCCAGCAGACCGAAGTGCTGGAAGACCATCGAGACCGAGTGGCGCCGCAGCTCACGAAGCTCCGCCGGCCCCGCAGCGGTGACGTCCTGGCCGGCGATACGGATCGTGCCGGCGGTGGGCTCGATCAGGCGGATGAGGGTGCGCACGAGCGTCGACTTGCCCGAGCCGGAGAGCCCCATCACGACGAAGACCTCGCCGGGCCAGACCTCGAAGGAGACGTCGCGCACCGCGGCGACGCATCCGGTCTGCTCGCGGAGCGCGGCGCGGCTCAACTCCGCGTCCGACGTCCCGATGATGCGGTCCGCCTTCGGCCCGAAGATCTTCCAGATCCCCGACGCCGCGATGAGAGGCTCGCCGACACGGCCGTTGCCGGTCACGCGCGCTGATATATCAACGCGCGGCGCTCGTGTCCACACACCGCTTGACCGTCGCCCGACGAGCGCGGGATACTCCCGCCTTCCGGTCGGCGAGGAGGAGGGTGTGCGGTGGCGTTCGAGGAGCTGACGACGAAGCACGCGCAGGTGTGGAGCTCGGCACCGTTCGAGCGGATCGCGGAGATCATCACGGAGATGCACGTCGTCCTGGTCGAGCGCCTGGCGCCGCAGCCCGGCGAGCACTGGCTCGATCTCGGCTGCGGCACCGGCGACGTTGCGTTCCACGCCGCCCGCGCGGGTGCGATCGTCACCGGGTCGGACCTGTCTCCGACCCTCATCGAGACGGCCGAGCGCCACGCACGAGAGCTCGGGCTCGACCTCACGCTCGAGGTCGCGGACGCTCAGGCGCTCCACTATCCCGATGCGTCGTTCGACGTCGTCTCGTCGTCGGTCGGCGTGATCTTCGCGCCCGATCACGCCCGCGTCGCGGCCGAGTTGGCGCGCGTCTGCAAGCCGGGCGGGCGCATGGGTATCACCGCATGGCGCCGGGACAGCGGCGTGGGCGACATCTTCGACGGGATGGCGAAGTTCATGCCGCCGCCGCCCGAGGGCGCCGGCTCACCCTTCCAGTGGGGCGAGGAGACGTATGCCGAGAAGATGCTCGGCGGCGCCTTCGAGCTGTCGTTCGAGGAGCTCGACACGCGACACGAGCATCACGATCCCGCGGAGATGTGGGAGCTGTTCCG
>NZ_DATMBZ010000077.1:0-4028 GCF_035558935.1 Gaiella sp.
CGGCTCGGCGACACGTTCGTGCGCCCGCACGATCTCGAGGTGACGCTGGAGCCGAACGGCTCGACACGCGAGGTGATGATCGACCGCATCGTCCACTTCGGGTTCGACGTCCGGCTCGATCTCGTCGGCGGCGACGGCGAGCGCCTCTCGGTGCAGACGACGCGCGACCAGGCGGAGCTGCTCGAGCTCGTCTCGGGTCAGATCGTCTACGTCAGGCCGATGCGCGCGACGACGTTCAGCTAGAGCCGGCGCGCGCCACGACGTCGGCGAGCGTCGTCTCCTCGAGCACGCCGCGCATCGCCGTGCGTAGGTCGAGCCACACGGGCGCGAGAGCCCGTGCCGCTCCCTCGTATCGAACCTCATCGGGCCGCACACCGCGCACGGTCGCGATCGGCCCCTCGACCGCACGGATCACGTCGGCGAGGCTGATCTCCGCCGCAGGCTTCGCGAGCGCATAGCCTCCCTCGACACCGCGGCGGCTGGTGACGAGCTCTGCGTGCCTGAGGTCGAGGAGGATCGACTCGAGGAACTTCTGGGGGATGCTCTGCGCGGTCGCGAGCTGCTCACCCTTGACGAGCCCTCCGGCGGAGGCAAGCTCGAGCATCGCGCGAAGCGCGTAGTCGACCTTCGCGGAGACGCGCACGACCCAACCGTAACGGCGCCCGCCGTACGATCGGCACGATGCAGGTCGACACGCTTCGAGACCCGGGCGAGCTCCTGGAGCAGGCGCAACCGTTCTTGATGGCCGACGAGGCGCGTCACAATCTCGCGCTCGGGATCCTCGGGTTCGCGCGCGACCATCCCGACGTCTATCCCGAGCTCGAGGGATGGATCGTCCGGGACGACGGGCAGGTCGCCGGCGTCGCGGTGAGGACGGCTCCCTACAACCTCATCCTTGCGCGGCCCGTCGACGATCGTGCGCTCGAGGCCCTGGCGGCGTCGATCTCGTCGGAGCTCCCGGGTGTCGTCGGGGCTGTGCCCGAGGTCGACGGGTTCACGGAGGCGTGGACGGCGCGGTATGACGTGACGGCGACGGTTCGACTCGAGCAGCGGATCTACGCACTGGAGCGGCTCCTCGCTCCCCATCCGACGGACGGCGCCTCGCACCTCGCCGGCGTGGACGATCGCAACCTCGCGATCGCGTGGATGCGGGAGTTCACTGCCGAGGCGATGCACGGCGACGACGCCGACGCGGGCCGGATCGAGCGAAGCGTCGACGCCCGCCTCGACCCGGCGAGCGCGGGCGGCATCGTCCTCTGGGAGGTCGAGGGCGAGCCGGTCTCGCTCGCCGCGTTCGGCGGCCCGACGCCGAACGGGATGCGCATCGGTCCGGTGTACACGCCGCCCGAGCACCGCGGCCGCGGCTACGGCAGCGCAGTGACGGCGGCGGCGTCGGGCCTCGTCCTCGACCGAGGAATGCGGTTCTGCTTCCTCTACACCGATCTCGCGAATCCGACTTCGAACGGGATCTACATGCGGATCGGCTACGAGGCCGTCTGCGACTCGCGCGAGCTCGCCTTCTCGCCGCCCAGGGCGGATTGACGCTGGACGTCGGACGCGAGATGGTCGCCTGATGGACTACGCAGCCCGATATGCGGAGCTGGCGGTGCGGGTCGGCTGCAACCTCGAGCAGGGACAGAAGCTCGTCGTCTTCGGCGAGCCGGAGCACGCCCCGCTCATTCGCGCGGTGGCCGAAGCGGGCTGGCGGGCCGGAGCCGGCGACGTCGACTGCTTCTACGTCGACGAGCACGTCCGTCGGCTGCACGCGCTCCACGCAGCGGAAGAAATGCTCGACCGGACCCCACCCTGGCTCGCGACCGCCAGGCGCGGCGCCGAAGGCGCAGCTCTTGTCCTGACGTTCGGCGATGCGGACCCCGAGCTGTTCGCGGACGTCGATCCGTCCCGAGCCGCCCGGGCCGAGCCGACAGAGGCGAAGGAGATCGCCCGCGACCTGACGTCGCGCCTCGCGATGGCATGGACGGTGATTGCGTGCCCCACCGCCGGCTGGGCACAGAGCCTGTTCGGCACGCCCGACGTCGATCGCCTCTGGTCGGAGATTGCCCGGGTCACGCGTCTCGACGAGCCAGACCCGGTCGACGCGTGGCGCCGTCACATCGCAAGGTTGGGAGAGCGTGCGGCGCTCCTCGACGAGCACCGCTTCGCGTCGCTCCGCTTCCGCGGGCCGGACACCGATCTCCGCATCGGGTTGCTCGAGTCCGCGCGCTGGCTGAGCGCGGCGTCACGAACGTCGTGGGGCCAGGAGCATGTCGTCAACCTCCCGACGGAGGAGGTGTTCACGACGCCCGACAGGATGCGCGCCGAGGGAACGGTACGGCTGACCGCGCCTCTGTACTGGTTCGGCTCGCGCGTCGAGGGCGGGCGACTCCGATTCGCGGGAGGCGAGGTCGTGGAGGCGAGCGCCGACCACGGCGAAGAGTTCCTTCGCTCGAAGCTCGGGGCGGACCCGTCCGCCTCACGCCTCGGCGAAGTCGCTCTCGTCGACGTCGACTCGGCGGTCGGTCAGCGCGGCATCCTCTTCCGCAACCTGCTCCTCGACGAGAACGCCTCGTCGCACATCGCGATCGGATCCGGCTACACCGACCCTGTCGAAGGGTCGGCGGCGATGAACGACGAGGAGCGCCTCGGGGCCGGAATCAACGTCTCGACGATCCACATCGACTTGATGATCGGCGGTCCCGACGTCGACGTGGACGGCGTGCGCGCCGACGGGACGAGCGTGCCGATTCTCGAGCAGGGCCACTGGGTGCTTGCGTAGGGCGGGCCTGCGGGTCGCAAATTGCGGCTTCTCGTGGGGCACCCCATCCCACCACCCACTTTCCATTCTATCGTCGAAACTGACAACAAGAGCTATGGCTCTGTGCCAACTCCGTGCCGAGTTCGTCACGTATGCGGCTCGCGCGCTCTACAGCGGAATGTTCCCGTGCTTGCGCCTGGGTGCCGGCTCGCGCTTGCTCAACGTCGCCTCGAGCGCGCGGACGAGGTACGGGCGTGTCCGGCTCGGCTCGATCACGTCGTCGACGTAGCCGCGCTCGGCCGCCGAGTAGGGGTTCGCGAATCGCTCCTTGTAGTCGGCGATCAGCTCGGCCCGCCGCTCCTCGGGATCCTCGACGCCCTCGAGCTCGTGGCGGAACACGATGTTCACCGCCCCCTCCGGCCCCATCACAGCGACCTCGGCGGTCGGCCACGCGACGTTGACGTCCGCTCGGATGTGCTTGGAGCTCATGACGTCGTAGGCGCCGCCGTAGGCCTTGCGGGTGATGACCGTCAGCTTCGGCACGGTCGCCTCGGCGTAGGCGTAGAGCAGCTTGGCGCCGTGGCGGATGATCCCGCCCCATTCCTGCGACGTGCCGGGAAGAAACCCGGGGACGTCGACGAAGGTCAGGAGCGGCACGTTGAATGCGTCGCAGGTGCGCACGAACCGCGCCGCCTTCACGGACGCGTCGATGTCCAGCACGCCAGCGAGCGCCGAGGGCTGGTTACCGACCACACCGACTGCATGCCCTCCGAGCCGCGCGAAGCCGCAGACGATGTTCTCCGCATGCGCCGGCTGGATCTCGAGGAACGCGCCGTCGTCGACCACCGTCTCGATCACGCGCTTCATGTCGTACGGCTTGTGCGGAGAGTCCGGGATCAGAGTGTCGAGGTCGGGCGACTCCCGGTCGACCGGGTCGGTCGGCGGCGCGTACGGCGCCGTCTCGAGGTTGTTCTGCGGGAGGAACGTGAGGAGATAGCGAGCATCGTCGATGCACGACTGCTCGTCGGGCGCGACGAGGTGCGCCACGCCGGACTTCGTCGCGTGCGCCGTCGCGCCGCCGAGGTCCTCGAAGCTGACGTCCTCGCCCGTGACCGTCTTCACGACGTCGGGACCGGTGATGAACATGTACGACGTCCCCTCGGTCATCAGCACGAAGTCGGTGATCGCCGGCGAGTAGACGGCCCCGCCGGCGCACGGCCCCATGATCAGCGAGATCTGCGGTACCACGCCGGAGGCCTGCACGTTCCGCCAG
>NZ_DATMBZ010000078.1:0-8625 GCF_035558935.1 Gaiella sp.
TTCGACGCGGCGCGTTGCGGCCGACAGCGCCCGCCAGGCGTCTCGGGCCTCCGTCCGGCGTGTTCGCTGCTCCGCGCCGACGAACGCGTCGAGGAGGTCGAGCTGGTGACTGGGACGCGCAAGCCGGCGCTGGGCGAACTGCCCGGAGAGCGCAAGCAGCCGCTCGGTCGCTGCGACGAGGTCGTCGCGGGCAACGCTGCGACCCCACGCGTAGGCGCGCGAGCGCCCGTCCTTCGTCACGCGCCGGGCGACCACGAGCCCGGGCTCGTCGGCGGGCCGCAGGTCGCGGAGAGGCTCGAGACCGTCCTCGTCGAAGAACCCGTCGGGGACGTCGAGCTCTGCCTCGACATACGTCTCGGAGCCCGCCACGCCGACGGAGGCCCCGTCGCCCTTCGCGCCGAGCAGGAGGCCGATCGCCTGCGTGACGATGGTCTTGCCGGCGCCGGTCTCGCCCGTCAGCGCCACCAGCCCGGCATCAAGCTCGAGCTCCGCCTCGCGGATCAGGACGAGATTCTCGATCCGCAGTCTCCGCAACACGTGAAGATCGTAGACCGGCGCCTCGAGCCGCACACGTGGCCGTTCGGGCCGCTGCGCGCTACGTGGAGAAGCCCGCGCGGTAGCGGCTGACGAACGTGGCGTCGGGAAGCGTCGCGAGGAGCGTGTGCGCGTCGCCGAGTCGTACGGTCACGCGGCCGCCAGGCGGCGCCTCGCCGACCCGGTGGCCGTCGACGAGCACGACGACCGGCACGTCGGGCGTCCGGTTCCAGACGACGACGTCCTTCCCGCGCGGGACGACGAGCGGCCGCGCGTGGAGCGAGTGGGGCGCGACGAACGTCGTCGCCATGGCGTCGATTCCCCACATCAGCACCGGCCCGCCGTTCGACAGGTTGTAAGCGGTCGACCCGGACGGCGTGGAGCAGATGATGCCGTCGCACGGGATGCTGCCGAGGTCCTCGCCCCCGACCGCCCATTCGAGCTCCACCATCCGCCCGAGCTCGCCGGAGGTGACGACGACGTCGTTCACCGCGATGTGCGCGGCATCGCCGTTCTCGAGCTCGATCGTGGGGAGCCGGACGACTTCGAGCTCGCCCCGAAAGGCGCGCACGAGGCCCACCTCGAGCTCGTCCGGCTGCATGGAGCTGAGGAAGCCGACGCGCCCGAAGTTGACGCCGATCACCGGGATCCTCGTGCCGAGGAACGTCCGGAGCGCCCGGAGCATCGTCCCGTCGCCCCCGAGCACGACGACGAGCTCCGCGTCGAACGGGTCGCCGTGGGGCTCGAGGCCGTGTCGCGCTGCCTCGTCCGGCCCGACGATCAACTCGACACCCGCATCGCGGGCGACCCCCATGAGCCGTTCGACGCCGTCCCCGACCTGCCCCGGTCTGCCGTGCGTGATGAACGCGACCCGCGTCACGGGGCCGCCCCGCCTATCGGACGGCGTCGTCGATCCAGCGGTCGAGCTCATCGGGGTCGGAGGGCGTCTCGCTCGAGATCAGGTGGACGACGAACTCCCGGTTCCCTTTCGGCCCCGGGTGGCCCGAGTCTACGACGCCCGCGACCCGGGCACCCCAGGAGGCGGCCGTGGCACAGAAGTCGCCGAGGACGCGCCGGTGCACCTCGGGGTCGCGGACGACGCCCTTCGGGGCATCCGCCCGGCCCGCCTCGAACTGCGGCTTGACGAGTACGAGCGCCTCCCAGCCGGATGCCGCGAGTGCGATTGCCGGAGGCAGGACGCGCGTCGCCGAGATGAACGAGACGTCGCAGACGATCAGTTGCGGCGGAAACGGCAGCGCGTCGACGTGGCGCGCGTTGACGCGCTCGAGGACGGTGACGCGGCCGTCGGCCCGAAGCCTCGGGTGGAGCTGACCGTGGCCGACGTCGAGGGCGATCACGCGTGAGGCGCCGCGCTGGAGGAGGCAGTCCGTGAAGCCGCCGGTCGACGCTCCGATGTCGAGGCAGTCCCTCCCTGCCGGGTCGACATCGAGCACGTCGAGCGCGTGCGCAAGCTTCTCGCCCCCGCGGGAGACGAATCGCGGCCTCCGCTCGACCTCGAGCTGGACGTCCTCGGCGACCTGCTGCCCCGGCTTCTCGTAGCCGGGCACGAGCCCCGCCATGACGAGCGCCTGCGCCTGCGCCCGGCTCTCCGCGAGCCCGCGCTCGACGAGCACGACGTCGAGGCGCTTCTTCGTCATCTTCTATGCGGTTCGGACCGCCAGCTCGTCGACGAGCTCCGCGAGCACCGCCGTGTCGGCTCCGATCGCAGCGAGTCGTTCGTGCGCCCGGCGCGCGGCGGCCGCGGCGACCTCCCGGGCGGCGCCGTCCCCCAGCTCGATCGCGTAGCCGTCCCCGTCGATCACGTCGTCGACCGCCTGGAAGAGCAGCCCGAGCTCGTCGCCGAAGGCGCGCCAGGGTCGCTGATGCTCGGGGAGCACGTCGGCTGCCCAGAGCCCCAGGCCGACGGCGGCGGCGAAGAGCCGCCCCGTCTTCAGGCGGTGGAGCTCCTCGAGCGCGACGTCGGCCCGCGTGACGTCCAGGTACTGGCCGCCGATCATCCCGAGCGTTGCGTCGGCGAGCTCGCGCGCGGGCTCGGGACGCTCCTGACGCGCGGCGAGCCGGAGCCCTTCCGCGAGCAGCGCGTCGCCCGCGAGCAACGCCACCCCGTCTGCGTAGGCGACGTGCAGGCTGGGGCGGCCGCGCCGTTCGTCGTCGTCGTCCATCGACGGCAGGTCGTCGTGGACGAGCGAGAACGTGTGCACGAGCTCGATCGCGAGCGCCGCCGGCAGTGCGTCCTCGACGCGACCTCCTGCGGCGTCTGTCGTCGCGAGGCAGATGACCGGCCGGATCCGCTTGCCGCCGCCGGCCAGCGCGTAGCGCATCGGCTCGGCGAGCCCCGCGAGCGACGGATGGAACGAGAGCTCGTCGAGGCCCTCCTCGACGAGCGTCCGCAGATCCTCAGGCGCCCGCATCGGCGGCCTGGCGGGCGCGCTGCACTTCGGCCTCGATCTCCTTGGCAAGCTCGGCGATCTCGGCGAGACCGTCGACGGCCTCGTCGACGTCGCCGCCGGAGTCCGCACTCGCCTCGAGGGCATCGACTCGGGTCTTCAGCCGTTCGAGGAGCTCCTCGGCGCGCTGCAGCGACTCGTCCGATGTCGTCACGCGGCACGCTCGCTGCTGAGGTGTCCGAGGATGCCGTTGACGAGCCGCGCTGCTTCGTCGGTCGCATAGCGCTTGGCGAGCAGCACGGCTTCGTTGATCGCGACCTCCGCGGGCACCGTCTCCTCCTCGAGCTCGTAGGCGCCGATCCGCAGGATGTTCCGTTCGAGCGTACCCAGACGGTCGGCGGGCCACCCCTCCGAGGCGCCGGTCACACGCTCGTCGAGCGCCGGCGCCCGCTCGGAGACGGCAGTCGCGAGCCGCGCGGCGAACTCGTCCGGGTCGCCCTCGAAGAGGGAGGCCAGCGGCTGGCCGGTGAGGTCCCATTGGTAGAGCAGAAAGAGCGCCTGCCTCCGCGCGTGCCTGCGCCCGAGCGGCTTCGCGGCCGGCCTCGCCGTCTCGCCGCTCATCCGGAGCTGAGCGAGGGCAGGTGGTCCTCCATCTCGTCAAGGTAGCCGGTCGAGTAGGCGCCCGACCGAAAACCGTCCGAGCGAAGGACGTCGAGCGCGAGCTCGCGCGTCGTCGGGATGCCCTCGACGACGAGCTCGTCCAGCGCCCTCACGGCGCGGGCGAGCGCCGCGGGCCGGTCGTCGTCCCAGACGATCACCTTCGCGATCAGCGAGTCGTAGAACGGCGGGATCGACGATCCGTCCTCGACGGCCGTGTCGACGCGGACTCCCGGCCCGAGCGGGGGCCGGAAGCGCGCGACGAGACCGGGCGCGGGCGCGAACCCACGCGATGGGTCCTCGGCGTTGATCCGTACCTCGATCGCGTGGCCCTTCCGCGGCGCGCGGTCCGCGACGCCGAGCGGCTCGCCGGCGGCGATCCGGACCTGCTCACGGACGATGTCCACGCCCGTGAGGAGCTCGGTGACCGGGTGCTCGACCTGCAGGCGGCAGTTGACCTCGATGAAGTACGGCTCGCCCTCGAGGCCGAGAAGGAACTCGAACGTGCCCGCACCCTCGTAGCCGACCGCACGGCACGCGCGCTCGACGGAGGCCTCCATCGCCTCGCGCGTCTCCGGCCCGAGCGCCGGCGACGGCGACTCCTCGACGAGCTTCTGGTGGCGTCGCTGGATCGAGCACTCCCGCTCGCCGAGCGTCGCGACGTTTCCGTGCCGGTCGCACAGGACCTGGATCTCGACATGGCGCGCGGGCGCGACCACCTTCTCGAGGTAGAGCGAGCCGTCCCCGAACGCGGCATCGGCCTCGGCGGAGGCGGCCGCGAACGCCTCGGCGAGGCCCTCGGAGAAGTCCACGAGCCGCATGCCCTTCCCGCCCCCTCCGGCGGTTGCCTTGAGCATCACCGGGAAGCCGATCGCGTCCGCGACCCGCCGGATCTCCTCGAGCGGAGCGGCGCCCGCGGTCCCCGGCACGAGCGGCACCCCCGCGGCCCGAAGCTCCTCCTTCGCGGTCGCCTTGTCGCCGAGGCGCTCCAGCACCTCGGGCGAGGGGCCGATGAAGAACAGGTCGTTGTCGGCGCATGCGCGAGCGAAGGCCGGGTTCTCCGCAAGGAAGCCGTAGCCCGGGTGCACCGCCTCGCAGCCCGTCGTCTCGGCGGCGGCGACGACGCTCGGTATACGGAGGTAGCTCTCCCCGGCCGCGGGAGGGCCGATGCACACGGCCCGATCGGCGAGGCGTACGTGCATCGCCTCGCTGTCCGCGGTCGAGTAGACCGCCACCGCCTCGATGTCGAGCTCGTGCAGGGCACGGATCACACGGACGGCGATCTCGCCACGGTTGGCGACGAGGACGCGGGAGAACATCGGCTAGACGACCGGTGGGCCGCCGACGGGGTCGAGCTCGAAGAGCAGCGTGCCGAACTCGACCGGCTGCCCGTTGTCGGCATGGATCGCCCGGACGCGCCCGTCGAGATCCGCGGTCAACTCGTTGAAGAGCTTCATCGCCTCGACGACGCACAGCGTCTGCCCGGCGGCGACGACATCCCCGACCTCGACGAACGGCGGCGCCCCGGGCTGCGGCGCACGGTAGAAGACGCCGGGCATCGGCGACTCGACGCGCACCGTCTCGGCCGTGACGGTGATCTCGTCGACGGCCGGCGCCACGGCGACACCGCCCGCAGCGGGGGCCGGCACGGCACCGGGCTCGTCCGCCCGGCGCACGGAGACCCGCATCCCCGCGTCCTCGATCTCGATCTCACCGACGCCCGACTCCTGGACGATCCGGACGAGCTCGCGGATCCGCTCGCCTCGCAGGGCGTCGACGTCCCCCGCGAGGAGCGACGCCTCGCGCGAGTGGCGCTGGCGGATGGTCTGAAGGAGCGTCTCGGCCTCGTCGCCGAACATCGCAAGCAGCACGAGGTCCTCCTCCGACGACGCGAGCCCCTCGGCCGCCTCGCGGACGTCGTCGGCGCTCGGGGGGTCGTCTTCGAGCGACGGGGCGTCGCCGCCGAGCAGCTCGACGGCCCGTCGCACGGACGGCTCGATCTCTGCGGGCGGCGTCCCGTACGCGCCCGTCACGAGCTGGCGGAACTCGTCGAGCACGGTGCGGTACCGGTGCGCCGAGAGGACGTTCAGGAATGCCTGGGAGCCGAGGATCTGCCCGATCGGCGCGGCGAGCGGCGGTCGACCGGATTCCTCGCGAATCCTCACGACCTCGGCGAGCGTGTCCAGCAGGCGGTCGCCCGCCGCGTGCGCGCGGAGCTGCGCGTCGAGTGCCGCGACGAGCCCGGCGGGCAAGTCGTACTCGGCGGCGCGCACGGCGATCCGAGGGGCCAGCGGGGCGAGCGGCTCGTCTCCCAGATGCTCGTCGACGACGTCTGCGGCCTCCCAGAGGCGCGCGACGTCGACGCCGGTGGGGCGTCCGAGCCCCTCGAGCGCCTCCACGAGCGACTCGCCGGCGATGCGGTGGAGCGTCAGCGCCAGCGGGTAGACGGTCGTCGCCACGACGTCCGCCCCGACGCGCGTCGCGACGAGCGCGTTTGCGAGCGCAGTGCCGCCCGCGGCCTGGATGTAGAGGCCGACAGGGAGACCGCTCGCCTCACCGAGCCGCTCGACCAGCTCCTGTGTCACGTGGGGCAGCAGTCCGCCGGTCGGGTCGTTGAGAAGCACCCGCGACGCGCCGAGCTCCGCGAGCCGGCCCGCCCGCTCGACGAGGGCGTCGACCTCTCCCGGGCCGCCGGGGCTGTAGACGAGCCCCACGTGGAGCTCCTTGCCGGCGCCGACGATCGCCTCGCCGGCCTCACGGAGGTTCGAGACGTCGTTGAGCGGATCGTGGAGGCGGAAGACGTCGATCCCGTTGTCGGCCGCGGAGGCGACGAAGCGCCGGACGATGTCCTGCGAGACCGGCTTCGATCCGACCAGGAAGCGCCCGCGGAGCGCGAGCCCGAGAGGCGTGGTCGTGCGCGCGTCGATCGCGCGGATGCGCTCCCAGGGGCTCTCCACTCCGCGGCGAACCGACGCGTCGAAGACGCCGCCGCCCGACACCTCGAGGCATGCGAAGCCGGCGCCGTCGAGGAGCTCCGCGACGCGCAGCACGTCGCCGGTCGGCACGCGCCCGGCGAGCGGCTCCTGCGAGAGCAGCCGGACGGTGGTGTCGAAGAGCTGCGGCACGACGCCGCACCTTACCGCGTGCTCCGTGAGCGCTCGGCGGCCCGGGGGTCAGGCGCGGGAGATGTAGCGGGACTCGCGGGGATCGACCTTGATCCGCTCGCCGATCTCGACGAAGAGCGGAACCTGGACGACGGCGCCCGTCTCGAGCGTCGCCGGCTTCGTCACGTTGGAAACCGTGTCGCCCCGCACGCCGGGCTCGGTCTCCGCCACGGCGAGCTCGACGGAGGCGGGCAGCTGGATCCCGGACGGCTTGCCGTTCACCTGGAGGATCTGGACGGTCGACGACGGGAGCATGTACGCGAGCTCCGTCGCGATGTCCGCGCGCGGGAGCGTGAACTGGTCGTACGTCTCCTCGTCCATGAAGTGCGCGTCGCCGCCGTCGTCGTACAGGAACTGCACGTTCTTCACCTCGGTGTGGACGCGGGGGAACTTCTCGCCCGCGCGAAACGTGTCCTCGACGACGGAGCCCGTCTCGAGGTTCTTGAGCTTCGTGCGGACGAACGCGCCGCCCTTCCCAGGCTTGACGTGCTGAAACTCGACGATGCGCCACACCGAGCCGCGGTGCTCGATGTGCATCCCGTTTCGGAACTGATTCGTGTTGACGATGTCGGCCATGACGGCGGCCCACACTAGCCGACGACCACCGGCTCCTTCGTGACCGACGTCAGGCGCTCGCACCCGTCCTCCGTGACGACGACCATGTCCTCGATCCGCACTCCGACGTCCCCGGCGAGGTAGATCCCGGGCTCGACCGTGACGACGTTCCCGACGGCGAGCACGGCATCCGACTCCGGGCGCATATTCGGCTCCTCGTGCACGTCCAGCCCGACCCCGTGGCCGAGCCCGTGCCCGTACTTCTCCCCCATGCCGGCCGCCTCGATCGCCACGCGCGACGCCGCGTCCACGTCCCGGCCCGAAGCGCCCGGGTGGATCGCAGCGAGCGCGTCGAGCTGCGCCTGCAGGCAGAGGTCGTAGATCTCGCGGAGCCGCCCCTCCGGCTGACCCGTGAAGAACGTGCGCGTGCAGTCGGACGCATACCCGTCGACGGAACAACCCGCGTCGACGACGACGAGCGTGCCCTCGGGGATCGGGACGTCACGCAGCTTCGCGTGCGGCCGCGCGCCGTTCTCGCCGAAGGCGACGATCGCGTCGAACGACGGCCCGTCCGCGCCTGCCTCGTGCCACGCCTGCTCGAGCCACCACGCGAGCTCTGCCTCGGTGCGGCCGACGAACGGCTGCTCGGCGAGCTCCTCGTAGACGCGGTCGGAGATTGCCGCCGCCCGTCGCATCGCGTCGAGCTCGCCCGGCTCCTTGATCGCGCGCAGCGCCTCGACGACACCGGTCGTCGACACGAGCGCGACGCCGCCTTCGCGAAGCGTGTCCGCCGAGGCGAGCGAGAGATGCGAGGCCTCCACGGCGATCCGCCGCCCCGACAGCAGCTCCGCGAGCGCCGGGACGACCGCACGCGGCGTCCGGTGGAACGTCACGCCGTCGATGTCCGCCGCCGCCTCCGCGTAGCGAAAGTCCGTGTAGAGCGTCGCGTTCGCGTCCGGTTCGACGAGGACTGCTGCGTTCGAGCTCTCCAGCCCCGTCAGATAGCGCACGTTGACGAGGCCGGTGACCAGCAGCGCGTCGTCGAGCCCCGAGGCGAGTCGCTCGATCCGATTCATCCGTCCCTCCGTTTCGCGAGCGCCTCGAGCGCCCTCCGATAGCCGTTGATTCCCTCTCCGGTGATGCGCTCGTCGGTCAGCCCCTCGAGAACGCTGAGACGCCGCCACTCCTCTCGGGCGTCCACGTCGGAGATGTGCACCTCGACGACCGGTCCCGAGAACGGCTCGAGCGCGTCGCGGAGCGCCCAGCTGTAGTGCGACCAGGCCCCGGGATTGACGATCAGCGCGTCC
>NZ_DATMBZ010000079.1:0-4400 GCF_035558935.1 Gaiella sp.
TGCGGGACCACCTTCACCTTGATTCCGGTGTCCTTCGTGAACTGCTTCGCGAGCGCGACGTCACGGTTGTGGCTCCCGCCGACGGAGTCGCCGATGAACGTGATCGACTCACCTCCGTACTGCTTCTTGATCGCCGCGGCGTTCGGCACCTTCGGCGCCGGGTATTTCGCGGCACTCTGAGCCTGGTTGCCCGCCGTGCCCGCCGTGCCCACGGCCGCCACGACGAGTGACGCGACCAGGGCCAGAACGCCGGCGACGCCGGCGACGAGCCGCACAGATGCGTGCTTCACCTCTCCCACGTCCTTTCTTCGAGAAGGGTCACCTATTTTTCCTTTCATGTGAGTAGACGACGCATTCGCCTGTCGGATAGCGCACGCCGAGACGGCGAGAGCGCGATCCGCGGCCCTCGTCGGGTGCCCCCGTGGCACTCGCGGGGGCGGCGTCCCGGGTCGTGCGAGCACATCACGGCGCAGCCAACGTAGAGCCTGCTCGAAGCTCGTGTCAAGCCGAGCCGGGGGCGGCCGGCTCGCCGGCCGCCTCCTCGAGCGACCGGCGCGCGGCCTCGAGGAAGCGCCCGACCCGCGCCGCCTCGAGCCCTTCGCCCGATCCCGGGCGTGCGGCGAGCGCGTCCGCGACCAGGGCCCCGTCCGCCACCCGCGTGCGCGCCCAGTCACCCGCGTCCTGCTTCGACGTCCAGCGCCCCTCGGCGGCGTAGCGGAGCGCGCGGCAGGCGTTGAGGACGGCGTCGTCGTCTCGCGCGATACCCGCCTGCCCGTGCCAGCGGACGGCTTCGGCGAGGAGCCCGAGGACCATGCTCCTCGACGGCGCGGCGAAGAGCCCGGCTGCAGGCGGACCGAGCAGCGCCCGTCCGTGCTCGTGGATGACCGCCCGATCGATCCCGTACCAGTGCTCCGCCTGCCCGTCACCCGGGGCGAACGAGAGGTGGAACGGCATCGCGCGACCCGTGTTCAGGTTCAGCTCGTAGCCGGCCGCCGGCGTCGGAGTGCCCGCGGTCCTTGCCGTGTACACGACGAGCTCGAGGCCTCTCGCCGGGCACGCCAACGACTCGTGGCGTACGGATGCGACGAGCTTCTCCTTCGCGGCTTGCCCCGGCGCTCCGCGGGTGACGACGGCGACGTCGACGTCGCTTCGGCGCTCGTCGTACCCCCCGAGCGCGAGCGACCCGCCCGCGTACACCCCGACGAGGTCGGCGCCGAGCGTCGTGCGCAGGCGCGCGACGATCTCGTCGAGGTACTCGACGGTCTCCTTCGGGATCGGGTCGCGCACGTGAACGGAGACTGCCTGACACTGTGTCAGGCACCGGTCTCGTCGCGGGCCGCGACGAAGGCGCTCACGGCGAGCTCCAGGTCGTCGTCCGTGTGCGCAGCCGAGATCTGCGTGCGGATGCGCGCCGTGCCGAGCGGGACGACGGGATACGAGAACGCAACCGCGAAGACGCCGTGGGCGACGAGCGCCTGCGAGAAGCGCGCCGCGGCGGGGGCCTCGCCGATCATCACCGGCACGATGGGATGGTCGCCGGGAAGCACGTCGAACCCGAGCTCCGTCATCCGCGCGCGGAAGCTCCGCGTGTTCGCCCAGAGCCGGTCGCGCAACTCGTCGGAGCGCTCGATCAGGTCGAGCGCGCGGAGGCTCGCGCCCACGACGACGGGCGCGACGCTGTTCGAGAAGAGATAGGGCCGCGCCCGCTGGCGCAGGATGTCGACGATCTCCTGCCGGCCCGACACGTAGCCGCCGCTTGCGCCTCCGACCGCCTTGCCGAGCGTGCCGGTGAGGATGTCGACGCGGTCGACGACCTCGAAGTGCGCGTGCGTCCCGCGCCCCTGGGGGCCGACGAACCCCACGGCATGAGAGTCGTCCACGAGGACGAGCGCGCCGTGGCGCTCCGCGAGGTCGCAGATCTCGTCCAGCTTCGCGGCGTAGCCGTCCATCGAGAAGACGCCGTCGGTCGCGATCAGCCGGAACCGCGCGTCGGCCGCCTCCCCGAGCCTGGCCTCGAGCTCGTCCATGTCGCCGTTCGCGTACCGCAGCCGGCGCGCCTTGCAGAGACGGATGCCGTCGATGATCGACGCGTGGTTGAGCTGGTCGGAGATCACCGCGTCGCGCTCGTCGAGGAGCGCCTCGAAGACGCCTCCGTTGGCGTCGAAGCACGAGCCGAAGAGGATCGTATCCTCCGTCCCGAGGAACTCCGAGAGCCGCTCCTCGAGGCCGCGGTGGAGCGACTGGGTGCCGCAGATGAATCTGACGGAGGCCAGTCCGTAGCCCCATCGGTCGAGCGCCTCGTGTGCGGCGGCGACCATCTCGGGATGGTTCGCGAGCCCGAGGTAGTTGTTCGCACAGAGGTTCAGGAGCTCGCCGCGCTCGGCGACGTCGACGTGCGCGCCCTGGGGCGTCGTCATCACCAGCTCGCGCTTCAGCAGCCCGTTGCTCTCGAGCTCGTCGAGTCTCGCCCGTAGGTCGTCGCGCACGGCGCCGTACATCTATGCATCCCTCCAGTCGAGGAGCACCTTCCCGGAGTCGCCCGAGCCCGCGACCGCGAAGCCCTGCTCGAACTCGGTGTACGGGAAGCGGTGGGTGATGACGGGCGCGATGTCGAGACCCGAGTCGATCATCACGCTCATCTGGTACCAGGTCTCGTACATCTCGCGCCCGTAGATCCCCTTGAGCGTCAGCATGTTGAAGATCACCGGGTCGAGGTCGAGCTCGACGGGCGCGGTCGGGATCCCGAGGATCGCGACACGGCCTCCGTGCGCCATCTGACCGATCCCCGCGCGGAGCGCGTCGGGGCTTCCGGACATCTCGAACATGACGTCGAATCCCTCGGTCATCCCGAGCTCACCCTGCAGCTCCCCGAGATCGGTCTCGCGGGGATCGACGGCCCGGGTGGCGCCCATCGTCAGCGCGAGCTCGAGCCGGCCGGCGCTCAGGTCGGTCACGACGATGTGCCGCGCCCCCGCGTGACGGACGACTGCGACCGCCATGCAGCCGATCGGCCCGGCGCCCGTCACGAGCACGTCCTCCCCGAGGACGGGAAACGAGAGCGCGGTGTGCACCGCGTTCCCGAGCGGGTCGAAGATCGCCGCAACCTCGTCGGGCACCCGCGGCCAGTGATGCCACACGTTCGTCATCGGGAGCGCGACGAGCTCGGCGAACGCACCCGGACGCTGCACGCCGAGCCCGATCGAATGCGCGCACAGGTGACGCCGTCCGGCCATGCAGTTGCGGCAGCGGCCGCAGACGACGTGGCCCTCGCCGCTGACCCGCTCGCCGGGCTGGAACCCGGTCACGTTCGAACCGACCTCGACGACCTCGCCGACGAACTCGTGTCCGATCACGAGCGGCACCGGGATCGTCCGCTGCGCCCAGGCGTCCCAGCGGTGGATGTGGACGTCCGTCCCGCAGATGCCGGTTCTCGAGACGCGGATCAAGACGTCGTTGATCCCGATCTCCGGCTCGGGCACGTCCTCGAGCCAGAGGCCCGGCTCGGCGCGACTCTTGACGAGCGCCTTCACGGCGCGGGCTGGCGACTCGAGGTGCCCAGGCGGCGAATCCTACGCAGGCGGCCGCGGCCCGGGACGCAACGGCGCCTCACGCCGTCGCGAAGTACTCCTGCGCCGCCCGAGGGCCGTAGAGCAGCCAGATCAGCACCGCCGCGAGCGCGGCCGTGAAGAGCGACGGCAGGATCGCGCTCGTCGGCCCGACGAAGACGTAGATCAAGGCGATGACCCCGCCGGCCACGGCGAGCGCGCCGAGCACCATGCGCGCAACGCGACTCCCACGGAGGAGCGCGTACGACGCGATGGCGAAGAGCGCGGCGAGGACGAGCGCACCGATCCCCCAGGGCTCGGTCACGTCGTCCCAGCTGACGAGCCCGATGATCCCCATGAAGCCGAGGAACGCCGCCTTCGCGAAGCCGAAGAGCGACGCAAGCATGACGACGAACGGCAGCTCCTGACGCGTTCCCTCCACGTTCTCCTCCTCGCCTCCGGGGGTGGCGTGGGATCTTCGCACGACTCGAGCCGCGGCACCAGGCTGCACGTACACACGCCTCGGCGTGGCGGCCCCGGTTCCATCCTGGCGACGGCCCGGTCAAATGGGGTTGTGCGCTCCTGCGAGGAAGCTCGATGTCGACAATGGGAAGAACGTGAGCACATCCAGGTCACGCAAGCTCGCCGAGCCCGTCGACCGAACCGTCGGCGCGCATGCGCTCGAGGCCACGAGCGGTGGCGACGCGGGTTCGAATGGGCGGTGCAGGACTCGAACCTGCGGCCACCTGCGTGTAAGGCAGGCGCTCTACCAGCTGAGCTAACCGCCCGGGCGGCCACGGATGGTAGCTCTGGCCGCCGGTATCCTCGCTCGGCCGCCCCCATCGACTAGCGGCC
>NZ_DATMBZ010000080.1:0-10857 GCF_035558935.1 Gaiella sp.
TGCGCGAGCCTGGCCGCGGTGCCGTCGAAGCCCGCGCCGTCGACGATCTGGACGAGAGCGCGGGCGTACTCGGGGCCGATTCGCACTCCGGAGATACGCATCGCCCGCGACGCTACCGCAGCGGCGACGGGCCTGGATCCAGCAGGGGCGACAGGACTCGAACCTGCAACCCCCGGTTTTGGAGACCGGTGCGCTACCAATTGCGCCACGCCCCTGGGCTGCGTCGGGAGTGTACCGCCGACCTCCTGTGACACTGTTTGCCCACGATGCAGCGCTACGCGCTCGCCGGGCTGTTCTCAGCGATTGCCCTGTCGCTCGCCCTCGTCGCCGTGTGGGCCGCGCTCTCCGGCGGTCGCGCGTGGGTCGTGGCGCTCGGTGCGGGCGCGATTGCGCTCTGGATGGGGGATCTGGCGCGCAGAGTCTGGCCAAGACGACAGGGGAATCTGGCCGATCGATAGATGAGACAGCAGACCCACGTCGTATTCTGGTCTGGTGGCCGCGGCACCCCACTCTTCTCGACGGACGCCTGGCAGCGGATGAACACGATTTCCGGGGGGGACACGCAGGCGCTGTGGCAGGACTACCGCGCCACGCGTGACCAGGCGGTCCGCGATCGCCTGATCCTGACCTATGCGCCACTCGTCAAGTTCGTCGCCGGACGTCTCGGCTCGAGCCTGCCCTCGCACGTCGACGAGCAGGACCTCGTCTCGTACGGCCTCCTCGGGCTGATCGGGGCGATCGAACGCTTCGACCCGGATCGCGAGATCAAGTTCGAGACGTACGCGATCGCCCGCATCAAGGGTGCGATCATCGACGAGCTTCGCTCGCTCGACTGGGTGCCGCGCTCGGTGCGGGCGCGTGCGCGCGAGATCGAGCGCGCGATCGTCGAGCTGGAGCGCAGCCTGATGCGCGCGCCGACCGACGACGAGATCGCCGCCAAGGTCGGTATCTCCGAGGACGAGCTCGAGAAGAGCCTGTCCGATATCTCCCGCTCGTCGATGGCCGCGCTCGACGAGCTCTGGAGCCCGCAGGGCGGCGGTGACCAGGTCGCCCTCATCGACACGATCGAGGACCCGGCGGGCGCCGACCCGGAGTTCTCGCTCGAGCAGACGGAGCTCAACGAGGCGCTCGCCGAGGCGATCGCGCGCCTGCCCGAGCGCGAGAAGCTCGTCGTCACGCTCTACTACTACGAGGAGCTGACGCTGCGCGAGATCGGGGAGGTGCTCGGCGTGACCGAGTCACGCGTCTCGCAGCTCCACACGAAGGCGGTGCTCCGTCTCAAGGCGCGCCTCTCCGGAGGCGTGCGTCAGACCGCGGACGCGTAGCGCCGCCCGTTTCTACTGCTGGACCTCGACGGCGAGGCGCCAGTGCGTCGCGCCCTTGACGTCGATGCCGACGGTCACGGTGCGGTCGTGGTCGGAGAGGTCCGCGAGAATCACCGACTCGCCGGCCCGAAGCTTCGTTCGTCCTTCCTCGTCACCCGACCACTCCACGTCGAGCTTGCCGCCCCAGAGGCCGAGCGGTGAGGTGTCCTCGGTCGTGAGGACGAGCCGTCCGCCCGCCGGGATCGACATCGTCTGGCCGGCCGCGTCCTCCGTCGACTCGACCTGCGACTCCGTCTCCCAGCGTGGCTCGCGCGCCACGACGATCGTCACGGTCGAGCCGAGCGGTGTGCGTGAGCCCGGCGTCGGAGTGACATCGAGGATCGTGCCCGGGTCGACGCTCGTCTCCGGCTTCTCCTCGACGGCGGGCGAGAACCCTGCCTCGCGCAGGGCGGCGGCGGCTGCCTCGGCATCGAGCCCGTCGACGCTCGGGACGAGCCGCTTCGGGGGACCGGTCGAGAGGACGAGCTGCACGTGCGCCGGGCGCTTCACGCGCGTGCCCGCGTCGGGGTCGGTCTGGACGGCGTGCCAGGCCTCGATCTCCATCGATGGCGCGTACCGCCGCGACGGCGTATAGCCGTTCCGCTCGAGCAGCTTGAACGCGGCCGCGCCTTCGAGGCCGGCGACGGACGGGACGTCGGCATACGCGCTGCCCCTGCTCACGGAGACGAGGAGTGCGCCGTTGTCCGGGATCCGCTTTCCCTCGGGCGGGTCCTGCGCGATGATCGCACCCGCCGGCGCGGACTCCGAGTACGAGCGGTCGACCACCTTCAGCTTGGGGACCGGAAGGCCGTCGTCCTTCGCTCGCTTCGTCACCACGGCGGTTGCGCCCTTGACGCGCATACCGACGACGTCGGGCGCGCTCACGCCGGACGGATCGTCGCCTGCGACCGCGTAGACGCCCCCGCCCGCCAGGCCGAGCGCGACGACGAGCGCCGCGACGGCGGCGACGAGCCTGCCCCGGTGGAAGGCGGTGTGCGAGCGGACCTGGTTGACGATCGTCGCCGGCGCGCGCGCGATCGTCGCCGACGCCTGCACGATCGTCGCCGGCTCCCGCAGGACGCGCGTGACGAGCGTGGCGGCGGCCGGCAAGGCATCCGGCTTGTCGGGAAGCGGGGCCGGGCGTGCCCCTGGAAGCGAACCGGGATGCGCGCCGAGCGCGACCGCCGCCTCGACGGCGTCGCCGCGAATCTCCGGCCGGAGCGCAAGGAGGCGATCGACCAGCGTGGCGGCCTCCGGAGGCGTGGCCGGGGCGACGGCCGCAAGGGACGGGGCGGCCTCGTGGGCTCGCCTGAGGCCGGTGGCGAGCCGGTCCTCGCCCTCGAACGGCATCCGCCCGGCGAGCAGTCGGAAGAGGACGCAGCCGAGCGCGTAGAGGTCGGTCGTCGGCCCCGTCGCAGTGCCGGCTGCCTGCTCCGGCGCCCAGTACTCGGGAGTCCCGGCGAGCACGCCCGAGATCGGCGCGGTGCGCGAGGAACGCGCGAGCCGCGCCAGACCGAAGTCGGTGACGACGACGCGCCCCGAGCCCCGCTCGACGAGGATGTTCGCCGGCGTCAAGTCGCGGTGGACGACGCCACGCGCGTGCGCGTGGGCGAGCGCAGCGGCGACGGGCGCGCAGTACCCGCGTGCCTCGTCCCAGTCGACCGTCCTGCCGCGGATGATCGTGTCGAGCGCGTCGCCCTCGACGAGCTCGATCACGAGCACCGTCTGGCCGTCGTGCTCCAGCACGTCGTAGAGGCGGACGACGTTCGGGTGCTCGAGCCGCGCGAGCGCCGCAGCCTCGCGCTCGAAGCGCTGGCGAAGCTCGGGGTCGTCCGCGACCCATGGATGGAGCACCTTGAGCGCGACCTCGCGGCCGAGCCGCTCGTCCCCGGCGCGCCAGACTACGCCCATGCCGCCGCGCCCCAGCTGCTCGCGGAGGCGGTACCTGTTGGCGACGATGTGGTCGACGTCCTGCACGAGCGGCACCTGGGCCGGGGAGTACCCCCGGGCGGCCTGGAAGCTACTCCTGCCTCGTTCGGAGATCGTTAACGGGCTCCTGCGGGGGTCGTAGACTCGGCGCGTGATCACGTGCGGGCAGTGCGGTCGGGAGAGCCCGGACGACTTCGTCTTCTGCCCCGGCTGCGGCGCGGCACTCGCTCCGGTCTCCGCCCGCGAGGTCCGGAAGGTCGTGACGGTGCTGTTCTGCGACCTGACCGGCTCGACGGCAATCGGGGAGCGGACGGATCCGGAGGCGTTGCGGGCGTTGATGAACCGCTACTACGACACCGCGCGCGGGGTGCTCGAGCGGCACGGCGGCAGGGTGGAGAAGTTCGTGGGCGACGCGGTGATGGCGGTCTTCGGAATCCCGGTCGCGAGCGAGGACGACGCCCTGCGGGCGACGCGTGCCGCGGTGGAGCTGCGAGACGTCGTCCAGGAGCTGGGGCTCGACGCGCGGATCGGCGTCAACACCGGGGCGGTCGTCGCGGGCGAAGGCGACACGCTGGTCACGGGCGACGCGGTGAACGTCACCGCACGGCTCGAGCAGGCCGCCGGCGCGGGCGAGATCCTCCTCGGCGACGACAGCCTCCGGCTCGTCCGCGACGCCGTCACGACCGAGCCGCTCGAGCTCACGCTGAAGGGCAAGACCGGCACCGTGTCGGCGCACCGGCTGCTGCAGCTGGATACGAGCGCGGTCGGCGTCGCACGCAGCCTCGAGCGCCCGATGGTCGGCCGCGAGCGCGAGCGAGCGCGGCTCCGCTCCGACTTCGAGGACGTGGTCGCGACGACCAGCTGTCGCCTGTTCAGCCTGATCGGTCCCGCCGGGATCGGAAAGTCGCGCCTCGTCGCCGATTTCCTGGAGCACGTGGACGGCCAGGCGACCGTCGCGCGCGGTCGCGCCCTCTCCTACGGCGAGGGCATCACCTACTGGCCGCTCGTCGAGATGCTCGTGCAGCTCGGGATCGAGCCGTCCGAGGCGATCCGCTCGTCGCCCGCGGAAACGCAGCTCGCGACACGTGCGCTCCTCGAGGAGCGCGCCGGCGAGCGGCCGCTCGTGCTCGTGATCGACGACCTCCACTGGGCGGAGGAGCCGATGCTCGACCTCGTCGAGCACGTCGTCGACTGGTCGCGCGCCGCGCCGATCCTGCTTCTGTGCGTCGCGCGACCCGAGCTCCTCGACGTCAAGGCCGGTTGGGGCGGCGGCAAGCTGAACGCCACGTCCGTCCTTCTCGAGCCGCTCCCCGACGACGAAGCACGGCTGCTCGCGGACGGGCTCCTGACCGACGTCGAGCTGGACGACGACACTCGGGCGCGCATCCTGACGACGGCGGACGGCAATCCGCTCTTCCTCGAGGAGATGGCGGCCCTCGCGCGCGAGGCGCGCGGCACCGTGGACGTGCCGCCCACGATCCGGGCGCTGCTGCAGGCGCGACTCGACGCGCTGAACGACGACGAGCGCGTCGTGGTCGAGCGCGGCGCGGTCGAAGGACAGGTCTTCCACCGGGGAGCCGTGACGGCGCTCGCTCCGGCGACGCCGGTGGTCGATGTTCCAGGCCAGCTTCTCTCGCTCGTCCGCAAGGAGGTGGTCCGGCCGGACCGGGCGGTGATCGCCGGCGACGACGCGTTCCGCTTCCGGCATCTCCTGATTCGCGACACGGCCTACGAGGCGCTACCGAAGGCCGTGCGGGCAGAGCTGCACGAGCGGTTTGCAGACTGGCTCGAGGCGAACGTGGAGCTCGTCGAGCAGGACGAGATCGTCGGCTACCACCTCGAGCAGGCTGCGCTCTACCGCGCGGAGCTCGACCCGGGAGACCCGGCCGGCGCCGCGGTCGCACGACGCGCGGCCGAGTGTCTGGCGACGGCAGGTCGCGCGGCGTCGGCGCGCGGTGACCTACACGCGACTCGAAACCTGTTGCGCCGGGCGTTGGCGCTCTTTCAAGACCGCGGCGACCGCCGGCGTGTGATCCCCGACCTCGTGGACGTCCTGATCGAGGAACGCGACGACGTGAGGTTCGAGGAGACGGCTGCCTTGCTGGTCGAGCTGGAGGGAGGCGACGAACGCGATCGGGCACTCGCAACCGTGCTCCGCGTCAGGGACTCCCCGGACGGACCGCTCGACGAGCTCCTCGCCCGGCTCGACGAGGCCGAGGCCGTGCTCACAGAAAGGCGAGACCGTATGGGGCTCGCTCGGGCCGAGCATGCACGCGCGTGGGCGTACTGGGGCGCGTGCCGCGGCCGCGACGCCCACGAGGCGTACCTCCGCGCTCAGGCTCACATAGCGGCTGTGGGCGCCACGATCCTGCAACGCGACGTCATCTTCGGAATCTGCCTCACCGGAGTCTTCGGCGGAATCCGGGCCGACGACCTGATCCGGCTGTTGGACGAGCTCGACCGCTCGGCCGCCGCAGCCGGGCCGCTCCTGGAGGCGACTGTCGCCGCGTTCCGGGCGCGCGTCGAGTACGGATCCGGCCGCGGCGGCATCGATGCAGTACGAGAGGCCGCCGACCGCGAGATCGAGCTCCTCGAGCAGGTTGGAGCGAGACTCGCCCTGGTCACCGCGCGGATGTACGAGCGCATAGTCGTCCCGTGGGTCGAGGGGGACGACCGGGAGGTGGAGCGTGGAGCTCGTGCTCGCGTCGAGGAGACGAAGATGTTCGGGACTCGGCTCTTCTATGCAAACGCGCTCGGGATGTGGGCGATCGCGCTCTGCCGGGTGAGGGAACCGGAGCGTGCGCTCGAGCTCGTCGAGGAGGCGCGCTCGCTCGCCTCGCCGGACGACGTCGCCGACCAGATCACTCTCGACCTCGCCGAGGGCTACGCTCGGGCGCTCCTGGGACAGAGCGCCGAGGCGCAGCCGCTGATCGAGCGGGCGGCGGCGAGGGCCGAGACGATCGAAATGTGGTCTCCCGCGTTCGACCACCGCTACGACGAGGCGTGGGCACGAAAGGCGCAGGGCGATCTCGAAGGCGCCCGACGCCTCCTGACGGAGCTCTTCGAGGTGAACGCCGCACGCGGGTTCCATCGCATCGCCGCGCGCTATCGCCGCGATCTCGCCGCGCTCGACGGCTCCCCGTAGCCCGGCACCCGGCCCGGACTACCATTGCCGCTGCACCCACGGAACCAGGAGGAGCGCGCGCACATGGCCGCAATCGAGCCAGGGAAGATCCGGAACGTCGCCGTCGTCGGTCATCGCGGAACGGGAAAGACGTCCCTCGTCGAGGCGCTCCTCTACCAGACGGGCGAGGTCAATCGGTTGGGCACGATCGACGCGGGCACGACGGTCTCGGACTCGGACGAGGACGAGCAGCGGCGCGCCGTCTCGATCTCGCTCTCCTTGACACACACCGAGTGGCAGGGTCGCAAGATCAACCTCGTCGACTGCCCCGGCGACCCGTCGTTCCAGGGGGAGGCGCGCTGCGCGCTCCGCGTCGTCGACGGTGCCCTCGTCGTGGTCTCGGCGGTGATGGGCTTCGAGGTCGGGACGGCGCGGGTCAAGAAGCTGGCGGAGGAGCTCGGTCTCGCTCGGGTCCTCGTCGTCAACATGCTCGACCGCGAGCGGGCCGACTTCTTCCGCACGCTGGGCCAGATCCAGGAGCAGTTCTCGTCGAAGTGCGTCGCCGTGCACATCCCGATCGGCACCGAGCACGAGCTCGAGGGGATCGTCGACGTCCTCCACATGTGCGCGTACATGAACCCCGAAGGGCAGAAGGAGGCGGACCCGGTCTCGATCCCGGATGCCATGACCGACCTCGCGCAGGAGTACCGCGAGAAGCTGCTCGACGAGGTCGTGCAGATCGACGAGGGTTTGATGGAGCGCTACCTGGAGGGCGAGGAGCTCGACCCGCACGACGTCGCCGACGCGCTCAAGCTCGGCGTGACCCGCGGTGAGATCTTCCCGGTCGGCTGCTCCGTCGCGACGAAGAACCTCGGCACGCACGCGCTGCTCGACCTCCTCGTCGAGGGCGTGCCCTCACCGGCGAAGCGCGGCGCGCCGTTCGAGGTCGAGGGCGCCTCGACGGCCGCGTTCGTGTTCAAGACGGTCGCCGACCCCTTCGCGGGGAAGATCAACCTCTTCCGCGTCCTGAAGGGCGAGGTCACCACCGAGACGACGCTCGTCGACCACCGCGAGCACTCGAAGGAGCGCATGGGCTCGCTGCTCCAGCTCCAGGGGAAGACGACGACGCCCGCGAAGGAGTTCGGCGAGGGCGACCTCGGTGCGGTTGCCAAGTTGAAGAACGTCCAGACCGGCGACCTGCTGACCGACAAGGAGGTCGCCGTCGAGCCGCCGTCGTTCGGCTTCCCCGAGCCGGTGATGAGCTTCGCGGTGACGCCGAAGATCAAGGGCGAGGAGGAGAAGGTCGCCTCGGCGATCAAGCGGCTCGCCGAGGAGGATCCGACCCTTCGGCTCCGGCGCGACCAGCAGACCGGGGAGGAGATCCTCGCGGGAATGAGCCAGATGCACGTCGAGGTCGCGCTCGAGCGGGCCAAGCGGCGCTTCGGGGTCGACGTCGAGCTCCACCAGCCGCGCGTCCCGTACCTCGAGACGATCCGCTCGGAGTCGCGCGCGCGCCACCGCTACAAGAAGCAGACCGGCGGCCGCGGCCAGTTCGGTGACTGCGAGATCGTGCTGCAGCCGATCGAGGGCCACGAGGGCTACGAGTTCGTCGACAAGATCGTCGGCGGCGTGATCCCGCACAGCTACCGGCCCGCCGTCGACAAGGGAATCCAGGAGGCGATGCAGCACGGCGAGCTCGCCGGAGCGCCGATCCAGGGCGTGCGCGTCGAGCTCGTCGACGGCCAGTACCACAACGTCGACTCGTCGGAGATGGCATTCAAGATCGCCGGCTCGATGGCGTTCAAGGAGGCGTACGCGAAGGCGGATCCCGTCCTCCTGGAGCCGATCATGGAGCTCGACGTGACGGTGCCGGACGAGGCGGTCGGCGCCGTCAACGGCGACCTCAACTCGCGCCGCGGCCGTCTGAACGGGATGGAGCCCGCCGCGGGGATGACGACGATCAAGGCCGAGGTGCCGATGGCCGAGCTCCTCACGTACTCGCAATCCCTTACGTCGATGACCGGCGGCCGCGGCGACTACGCGATGCACTTCCTCCGCTACGAGCAGGTGCCGACGCACGTCGCCCAGAAGATCGTCGACGAGACGAAGAAGGCACGCGAGGCGGCGACCGCGTAGCACGCCCCACGCCGTACATTGTCCACAGCTGTGGATTCCTCGGTGCGGGGCTATAGTGGCCGCTGCGATGCGGGTAACCAAGGCCAACGTCACGCGCGTCTGCGCGGTATGCGAGCGGACGCTCCTGATGGGGGAGCAGACGCTCCGCTACTCGCCGGACGGCCACGAGTTCGTCGACGTCTGCACGCTCTGCAGCGAGATCGCGCTCGACTCGGGCTGGGTGCGCGAGGGCCACGCCGTCTCGCCGGCCTTGCAGCAGCACCCGCGGCGACGCCGGCAGAAGACGCTCTGGCAGGCACTGCTCGGCGCGCGCGACGAGGAGGCCGAGCCGGTCGTCTCCGAGCCGATCCTGCGCCGCCTCTCCGACGACGAGCTCACGCTCGTGGAGGCGGCCGATCTCTTCAACCAGTCCGACTTCCGGCGCACCGTCGCCGGCGTCGCCAAGAGCCTCGGCGAGCCGAAGGTCTCGATCGTCCCGCTCGCGGGCGTCAACGCGGAGACGGTGCTGACCTTCGCGTGGGACATCACCTGGTACCAGTACCGCGTCACGCCCGACGCGGCCCAGCCGGTGCGGATCGCAGATCGAGGGCACGACCTCGACGAGGTCGAGCCCGCCTACGCGCAGTGGAACGCGCGTTTCGACGAGACGGGCCGGCTCGTTCCGGAGCTCGCGACGGTCTAGGGGGCCGTCCCAGGGATCCAGCCGAGGGCGTCCGCGAAGGGGACTGACCCCGCGACGCATACGGGCTCCACGCGCCTCGGGGGGACACGCACCTTCGCTGCCAGCCCCCTCATTACACTGGCTTTCATGGCAACCGCCGTGACGACGTCTGCCATGGACCTGCTCGAGCGCCTGGGTGTCGACCCCGCCCTCGTCAGCGAGGGCAATCTCGTGGTCTCGACGCCGATCACGGGCGACGAGATCGCGCGGGTCGCGCGCACGAGCGAAGCCGAGACGGCCGCCGCCGTCGGCCGCGCCGTCGCCGCGTTCGAGGCCTGGCGCGACGTGCCGGCGCCGCGGCGCGGCGAGCTCGTCCGGCTGCTCGGCGAGGAGCTCCGCCGCGAGAAGGAGGCGCTCGGCGCGCTCGTCACGCTCGAGGTCGGCAAGATCGCGCAAGAAGGGCTCGGCGAGGTGCAGGAGATGATCGACATCTGCGACTTCGCCGTCGGTCTCTCGCGTCAGCTCTACGGCAAGTCGATCGCCTCGGAGCGACCGGGCCACCGCCTCACCGAGACCTGGCACCCGCTGGGGCCGGTTGCCGTGATCAGCGCCTTCAACTTTCCCGTTGCGGTGTGGAGCTGGAACGCGGCGCTCGCACTCGTCTGCGGCGACCCGGTGATCTGGAAGCCGTCGGAGAGGACGCCGCTCACGGCCATCGCCACGACCGCGCTGCTGCAACGCGCGGCGCAGCGCTTCGGCGACGCCCCCGAGGGGCTCCACGAGCTCGTCATCGGCGGCGCGGACCGCGCGGTGCAGCTCGCCGACGACGAGCGCATCCCGCTCGTCTCTGCGACAGGGTCGACCGCGATGGGCAAGGCGATCGCGCCGCGCATTGCCGCACGGCTCGGCAGATCGCTGCTCGAGCTCGGCGGAAACAACGCCGCGATCGTCGCGCAGAGCGCCGACCTCGACCTCGTCGTCCGCGCAGTGCTGTTCGCAGCCGTCGGGACGGCCGGACAGCGCTGCACGTCGCTGCGGCGGCTGGTCGTCCACGAGTCCGTCGCCGACGAGCTGCTCGAGCGGCTCGCGAGTGCCTACCGCTCCGTGACGATCGGCGATCCCCGTGAGGAAGGGACGCTCGTCGGCCCGCTCGTCACCGGCGAGGCGTTCGGCCGGATGGAGGCCGCGCTCGGCCAGGCGCGCGACGAGGGCGGCGAGGTGATCGTCGGCGGAGGCCGCGCGCACGCCGACCGGTGGCCCGACGCGTGGTACGCGGAGCCGACCATCGTGCGGATGCCGTCGCAGACCGGCGTCGTCCGCCAGGAGACCTTCGCCCCGATCCTCTACGTCCTCACGTACCGCGACCTCGACGAGGCCTTCGCGCTGCAGAACGGCGTCCCGCAGGGCCTAGCGTCGTCCATCTTCACGACCGACCTCCGCGAGGCCGAGCGGTTCCTCGCCGTCGCGGGCTCGGACTGCGGCATCGCGAACGTCAACATCGGCCCGAGCGGGGCCGAGATCGGCGGCGCCTTCGGCGGCGAGAAGGAGACCGGCGGCGGCCGCGAGTCCGGCTCGGACGCGTGGCGGGCGTACATGCGCCGCCAGACCGCGACGGTGAACTACACGGACGAGCTGCCGCTCGC
>NZ_DATMBZ010000081.1:0-12225 GCF_035558935.1 Gaiella sp.
CGTGCTCTACAACCAGTCGTACCACATGGCCGACCTGGCGGTGGAGGGGCCGGACGCCACGGCGCTCCTCTCACACCTGGCGGTCAACAGCTTCGAGGGCTTCGGCGTCGACCGGGCGAAGCACTTCGTCCCCTGCACGCCCGAGGGCTACGTGATCGGCGACGTGATCCTCTTCCACCTCGCTGAGAATCGCTTCAACCTCGTCGGCCGAGCGCCCGCGCTCAACTGGATCACCTACCACGCCGAGACGGGCGGGTACGACGTGCAGGTCGAGCTCGACCAGCGCTGGGCGCTGCGCACGGACGGCCGGCGCAGGTCCTATCGCTTCCAGGTGCAGGGGCCGAACGCGATGGGCGTGATCGAGGATCTCCTCGGCGGCCCGGCGCCCGACCTCAAGTTCTTCCACATGACGACGGTCACGGTCGCGGGCAAGACCGTGCGTGCCCTGCGGCACGGCATGGCCGGCCAGCCCGGGTGGGAGCTGTTCGGGCCCTGGGAGGACGAGGCGCCCGTGCGCGAGGCGATCGTCGAGTCGGGCGCGAAGCACGGGCTGCGCCAGGTCGGCGGCAGGGCCTATTCGTCCAACACGCTGGAGTCCGGCTGGATTCCCTCGCCGCTTCCGGCGATCTACACCGGCGACTCGCTGCGGGCCTACCGCGAGTGGCTTCCTGCCGCCGGGTACGAGGGCTCCGCGTCCATCGGCGGGAGTTTCGTCGGCAGCTCGATCGAGGAGTACTACTTCACGCCCTGGGATCTCGGCTACGGCGGTTACGTCAAGTTCGACCACGACTTCGTCGGGCGCGAGGCGCTCGAGCGCATGGCCGGCGACGACCATCGCCACAAGGTCACGCTCGCGCTCGAGGACGACGACGTCCTCCGCACGGTCGGAACGATGCTCGGAGCGAGGGACCGCGCCAAGTTCGTCGACTGGCCGTCCGCGGTCTACTCGATGCATCCCTACGACCGCGTCACGGTCGACGGCGAGACGGTCGGAGTCTCGACCTGGGTGGGCTATAGCGCCAACGAGGGCAAGATGCTGACGCTCGCGGTGCTCGACGCCGAGCACGCCGAGCCGGGCACCGAAGTCACGTTCGTGTGGGGCGAGGAGGGGGGAGGCACCACCAAGCCCACGATCGAGCGCCATGTCCAGACGGAGATGCGCGCGGTCGTCAGCCCGGTGCCGTACACGGAGGTCGTCCGCCGCACGTACGCGCCCGACAGCTGGCGGGCGGCGCAGGTGTGACGGGCGGAGGACGCAAGAGGGCGAGGCTGAAGCCACGCCCCGGAGCCCGGGCGCGGTCAGCGTCATCCGTCTTCCTGCCATGACCGATTAGGGTGAGCGACGTGGCTCCGACCGTGCGTGACGCCGCGTTCGACGTCCTGCGCGAGTACGGGCTCACCACGCTCTTCGCGAACCCCGGCTCGACGGAGATCTCGCTCCTCTCCGACCTGCCGGACGACCTCCGGTTCGTGCTGGGGCTCCACGAGAGCTCGGTCGTGGGGATGGCGACCGGCTGGGCGCTCGGCCGTCGCGAGCCCGCGCTTGCGATCCTGCACACGACCCCCGGCCTCGGGAACGCGGTCAGCGCGCTCGCCACCGCACGCGTCAACCGGGCGCCGCTCGTCGTGCTCGTCGGCCAGCAGGACCGGCGGCATCTCGCGGCCGAGCCGTTTCTCGCGGGCAAGCTCCTGGGGCTCGCCGGCGAGTACCCGGTCTGGGTCGACCAGCCGGTGCACGCGCAAGGGGTCCCGGGGGCGATCGCCCGCGCTCATCACGAGGCGGTGACGGGGCGCGGCCCGGCGCTCGTCATCGTTCCGATGGACGACTGGGACGCCGAGGCCGGCGCGCCGGAGGAGCGTGCGGCCCCGCGTCGCGTCGTGCGCGCCGCGGGGGCCGATCCAGCGCTCGTGGCCGAGCTCGCCGAGCTGCTCGACGGCGCGGAGCGTCCGGCGCTCGTGGTCGGCGCGGGGGCCGACGACGACGAGACATGGAACGCCCTCGCTGCGCTCGCCGAGCGGCTCTCCTGCCCCGTCTGGCAGGAGTCGTTCAGCGGCCGGGCGGGTTTCCCGCAGGACCACCCGCTGTTCGCAGGTCACCTGCCGGCCGATCGGCCGCGCCTCCGTGAGAGGCTGGCGGCGTACGACGTCGTCCTCGCCGTCGGTGCGCCCGCGTTCCGCCAGTACGCCTACGCGCCGGGGCCGTTCACGGAGCCCGGGACCCGGGTCGCGATGGTCAGCCGCGACCCGGCCGAGGTGCACCGCAGCGCCGCCGAGCTCGCGGTGCTCGCGGCTCCGGCAGCCGTCTGCGCGGAGCTGGCGCGGGTCGTGCGACCGCGTGACGGAGCAGCGGTCGAGGCGTTCGTACCGCCGCCCGCGCCCGGGCCGCCGTCTCCCGGGGAGCCGCTGCGGGCCGGCCACGTCTTCGCAGCCTTTGCCGAGCGGCTGCCGCGCAACGCCGTCCTCTTCGAGGAGAGCCCGTCGAACCGCCCGGAGCTGCTCGCGCGGCTGCCGGCGCGCGAGCCGCTCGGCCTGCTCAGCCCGGCGATGGGAGGTCTCGGGTTCGCCTTTCCGGCGGCGACCGGCATCCGGCTCGCGTGCCCCGACCGGCCGGTCGTGGCCTTCGTCGGCGACGGGTCGTCGCTCTACGCGATCCAGGCTCTCTGGAGCGCCGCGCGCTACGGCGCGGGAGCGGTCTTCGTGGTGCTGTCGAACGGCGGCTACGCGGTGATGGACCGCCTCGCCGAGCAGCAGGGCGGCTCCCCGCCCTGGCCGGGCTTCCACGTCGACGTCGCGGGGCTCGCGCGCGCTTTCGGCTGCCCCGCACAGACCGTTGCGGAGCATGACGAACTGCTGCGCGTCCTCGACGACGTCGTCCCGGGCCTCGTCGACCGGAACGAGCCTTTGCTCCTGGAGGTGGTCGTCGCCCCCGACGAAAGCTTCTCGCCATGAAGGAGGAGGGAAGATGAAGGCGGCACTGATGCGGGAGTACCACCGGCCGCTCGAGCTCGTCGACCGCCCCGTTCCCGAGCCCGCGCGTCACACCGACGTGCTCGTCCGCGTCGGCGCGGCGGGGGTCTGCGCGACCGACCTTCACGCGATCGACGGCCTCATGGAGCCCGCGGGCGTGACGCTGCCGCTCGTCCTCGGACACGAGAACGCGGGGTGGGTGGAGGCCGTCGGCGACGGCGTGACGACCGTGTCGCCCGGAGACGCCGTCCTCGTCTACCCGCCCTACAGCTGCGGCCTCTGCGTCGCCTGCCGCCGCGGGAACGACATGCACTGCGTGCGGCACGACTTCACGGGGTTGACCGTCGACGGCGGGTTCGCCGAGTACGTGCTCGTCTCCGAGCGCTCGCTGCTGCCCCTCCCGGCAGGCGTCGAGCCGGTGGACGTCGCCCCGCACGCCGACGCCGGCCTCACGGCGTACCACGCCGTGCGGCGCCTCGCGCACCTCGCGGTCCCGGGCTCGACGGCCGCCCTGATCGGCGTGGGAGGCGTCGGCCACATCGCGCTCCAGCTGCTCCGCGAGCTCGGCTCGAGCCGCCTGATCGCGATCGACACCGACGAGCGACGGCGAAGCCTCGCCGGCGAGCTCGGCGCGGACGAGGTGCTCGACGGGGACGCTCCGGCCGATGCCGTCAGCGACCTCACCGGAGGCCGCGGCGCCGACCTCGTCTTCGACTTCGTCGGGACGCAGGAGACCCACGACGCCGCGGCGGCGATGCTCGCGCGCGGAGGGACGTTCTCCGTGATCGGCTACGGCGGCACCGTCTCGATCCCCTCGGTCGTGATGATCGCGAGCGAGCACTCCGTCGTCGGAAACCTCGTCGGGAGCTGGGTCGACCTCTGGGAGCTGCTCCAGCTCCACGCGGCCGGCCGGCTCGTGCTGAAGAGCGAGGTACACCCGCTCGACGCGGTGAACGACGTCCTCGACAAGCTCCGCGAAGGCGACGTCACCGGCCGCGCCGTGCTCGTGCCCTAAGCGCGGAGCCAGAGCCCGAGACCGGGCGGCTCGGGGATTCCGAGCTCCGCCTGGAGCGCGACGCCGAGCGCGAGGAGCCGCCCGTCGGTTCCCGCCGGCCCGACGAGCGACACGCCGACGGGGAGCCCCGTCCGTCCGCCCACGCCGGAAGGGATCGCCGCGACGGGGAGCCCCGTCCAGTCCCACAGGTGCGTGAGCGAGATGAGCGCGTAGTCCGTGCCGGCGTGGTCGTAGCCCTCGCCGCGCAGCGGGGCGACGACGGGAATCGTGGGCTCGAGCAGTGCGTCGACGCGGTGCTCCGCGAGCCAGGCGGACCACGCACCGGTTGCTTCCTTTCGCCGCTCCTGCGCGGCCACGTACTCCTCGCCGGACATCGCCCGGCGCTCGCCGGTCTCGACCCACTCGCGCAGCGACGGCCGGTAGGCGTCCCGCGCGGCGTCGAAGCGGCGGTGGTAGACGAGCATCTCCGTCGTCAGGACGTCGACGAAGTCCTGGCCGACGGCATCGGGAAGGCCCGGCGACGGCGGCTCCACGATCGTCGCGCCGAGCCTGCGGCATTCCTCGAGCGCGCGCTCGAAGCCGGCCGCGACGTCGGGGTCGAGGTCGACCGAGCCGAGACGAGGGGACACCGCGACCCGCGATCCCTCCAACGACGTCGGGCCGCCGGTCTCCACCCACGAGGCGTGCAGCGCGCTCTCCGCCCGGCGCCGGTCCGGCCCGGCCATCGCCTCGAGGAGCACGGCGCAGTCGGCGAGCGTCCGGGCCATCGGGCCGGCGTGGTCGAGGCTCCACGAGAGCGGCACGACGCCGGCGAGCGAGACCGTCGCGCGCGTCGGCTTGATCGTCGACGTGCCGCAGCACGCGGAAGGGATCCGCAGCGAGCCTGCGGTGTCGGTTCCCGTCGCGGCGGGCGTCATCCGTGCCGCGAGCGCGGCACCCGAGCCGCCGCTCGACCCTCCGGCGGAGCGGTCGAGCGCCCACGGGCTGCCGACCTGGTCGGTCGTCCCGCCCGCGGCGAACTCGTGCGTGTGGAGGTGCCCGAGGAGCACCATCCCGGCTTCGGAGAGCCGCCTCCATGGATCGCAGTCCTCCGTCGGCACGTCGTGGAGGAGCGTGCTGGACGCGGTCACGGGCTTCCCGGCGACGGCGTAGAGGTCCTTGAGGCCGATCGGCACACCTGTCAGCGCCGGCGCTGGCCCGTCACGCCGCACACCCGCCTCGCTCAGCCGCTCGTCGGCCCGGGCGGCGGCTGCGAGCGCGTCCTCCTCGTAGACGCGCACCCAGGCGTTGATCGACCCGGAGTCTCCCTCGTGGCTGTGCGTCCCGTCGACGTTCCGGATGCGCTCGAGCAGGATGGCCGCGACCTCGGACGCCGAGGCCTCGCGGCGCTGGAGCACCCCCGACAGCTCGACGACGCCGAGCCGTGCGAGGTCGGTCACGAGCCCGCCGGGCCGGAGGCGAAGATGCGACGCGGCTTGTCGACGAGCAACTCGTCGAGCTGCATCACGAGTACGTGCTCGTGGGCGAGCGTCGGGCCGAGGCTGGCCGCGGCGACGGGCCCGTGGACGGTCTCGACGGCGCTCACATCGATCCCTGTGTCGCCTACGAGAGCGTCTCCAGCGTCTCGCCGCCGGGGTCGACCTCGCGCAGCAGATACGCCGACTGGAGGAGCTCCGGCTCGTCCCGGAGCCGCCGGGCGGTGCCGTGGTAGTGGATCCTGCCCCGCTCGAGCACGTACGCAGTCTGGGCGAGGCCCAGCGCGACGTGTGCGAACTGCTCGATGAGAAGCACCCCGACTCCGCTCGCGGCAACCGACTCGAGCGTGACGACGAGCCGCTGGACGACGACCGGGGCGAGGCCGAGGGAGAGCTCGTCGACGAGCACGTACTTCGGCCGAGAGACGAGCGCCTGCGCGAGCACGACCATCTGCTGCTCGCCGCCCGACAGGGAGCGCGCCGCGATGCGCCAGCGCTTCTCGAGCTCGGGGAACAGCTCGAGCGCGTGGGCGATTCCGTCGCGGGCCTCGTCCCGGCGCAGCGCGTACGTCGCGACGCGCAGGTTCTCCTCGACGGTGAGGTTGGGGAGCAGCTGGCGTCCCTCGGGGACGATCGCGACGCCGGCCGCGCGGATCTGCTCCGGACGGCGCCGGGTCAGGTCGGCGTCGCCGAGCTTCACGCTGCCGGAGGTGGAGCGGAGCACCCCGCCGACCGCGAGCACGAGGGTCGACTTCCCGGCGCCGTTCGGCCCGAGCAGCGCGGTGACCTCGCCCGGCGGGATGGTGATCGAGACGCTGCGGAGCACGGGTCGCCCGCCGCGCGCGACCGAGATGTCCGCGAACGTCAGACTCGCCGTCTGCCTCCCGGGTGCGGCCGCGCTCACGCGACGTCCTCTGTGCCGAGGTAGGCGCGGATGACGTTCTCGTCTCTCAGCACCTCGGCCGTCGGGCCGGAGGCGATCAGCTTCCCGAAGTCGAGCACGGCGGTCGTCTCGCAGCAGGCCCGTACGAGGCTCATGTCGTGGTCGACGAGCACGACGAGGGCGCCGAACTGACCGGGGATCGCCTGGATCACGCGGCGCAGGTGCTCCGTCTCCTCCTCCGGCAGGCCGGCGGCCGGCTCGTCGAGAAGGACGACCCGTGGGCTTCCCACGACCGCGCGCGCGACCTCCACGAGGCGTCGTTCCCGCGCTCCGAGGCCGCCCACCCGCGCCCGCGGGGGTGTCTCGAGCCCGACGAAGTCGATCGCCGCCTGCACCTCGGCTCGCTTGCCCGCACCCTTGACGCCCGAGTGCTCGTAGATCATCGCGACGTTGTCGAAGACAGAGAGCTGCTCGATCGCCTGCTCGGTCTGGAACGTCCTCCGCAGGCCCCAGCGAGCCCGCCGGTAGTCGGCCATCCTCAGGATGTCCTCGCCGAACGCCCGGATCGAGCCCGCGGCAGGCTTCACGAATCCGGAGAGGACGTTGAAGAAGGTCGTCTTGCCTGCGCCGTTCGGACCGATCAGCCCGCAGGTGCCGCCGGGAAACGTCACGTTCATCCCGTCGATCGGGGTGACGCCCGCGAAGCGGACGGTGAGGCCGTCGACCTCGATCACGTCCGGCCTCCGCGGCCCGTCACCTTGCCGACACCCCGCCACGCGAGGCGGCCGAGGCTGGCCATGTCCTTGGGGAACTGCTGCGCCAGTCCACCGGGCGCGGTCAGCAACACCTGGAGCAACCCTGCGCCGAAGAGGATCAACACGAAGTTCGGATTGAAGCCCCACTGCACCTGGAAGAGAAACGGGAGGAGCTGGCTGAAGCAGCCGGCGACGACGGCGCCCCAGAGGCTGTAGATCCCGCCGATCAGCGTTACGGCGAGGAGCGTCAGCGAGTCTTGCGTCTGGAACGACTGGGCGGTTGGCTGACCCACCTGCGCAGCGAGCAGCGCGCCCGCGACGCCCGCCATGAACGAGGCGAGCGCGAAGGCCCACAGCTTGTAGAAGACGACGTTCACGCCGGCCGCGAGCGCGGCCGGCTCGCTCTCCCTGATCGCCGCCCAGGCACGCCCGGGCTTGCTCCGGACGTGGAGCAGCGCGACGAGGAAGACGAGCGCGGCGACGACCACGACGTACCTGTAGTACGCGGTGTCGCCCTCTGCGATCGACGGGCGCCGAACGGCCTGGAGGCCCGAGAGATCGGGCGTGCTCGTCCGCCCTGTGAAGCCGCCGCCGCCGTTCGGGAAGTTGATTGCGACCAAGACGACGTTCACCGCACCGGCGGCCATCAGCGTGATCAGGGCGAGGTGGAGGCCGGACAGGCGGATCGCGGGCAGCCCGATCAACACGCCGATCGCGCACGTGATCAGGCCGCTCAGGAGGAGGACCAGCGGGAAGGAGAGGCCGGTGGCGAAGTTGAGGCGCGTCGCGGTCCAGACGCCGATCACGAGGAGCGCGACCTGGCCGAGCGAGATGAGCCCGACGCGGCCGTACAGGATCCCGAGGCCGAGCGTGATGATCGAGTAGATCGCGACACTCGTGAAGGTCGTCGTCCAGTCCGCCCCGATCGTGGGCAGGGCGAAGAGCGCGATCGCGAGGAACGCGGCGATGGCGACGACGCGGACGGCCGTCCCCCGGTCGAGCGTCAGCGCGGCGCGCGCCGCGGCGGCCGTGTCCTGGCCCGGTGAGGGGGTCACGCTCATCTACGGGCCCGTGGAGAGACTCATCTAGCGCGCCGTCCGCGTGATGGTGACGACGCGACGGCGTGAGAGCCAGAGGAGCGCGACGATCGCGAGTACGAACGGCGCCGCGGATCGATACTGGGTGATCGACGCGTACGGCGCGAAGAGGGCCTGCGCGAGGCCGACCGCGAGCCCGCCGAGCAGTGTCACCCAGAGCGACTGGAGCCTGCCGATGAGCGCCGCGGCGAGCGCGGCGATGACGAGGAAGGTCAGCGCCGCGTAGTCGAGCGACGTGAGCAGGTCGGGGAGGAGGAGCCCCGCGGCGCCTGCGACGAGACCCGAGCCGAACCAGGCCGACGCCTCGACCCGGCGGACCGGCACGCCGAGCGTCGCCGTGATCTCCCGGTCGTTCGCGATTGCGCGGTAGGCGGTCCCGAGGTTCGTGTAGCGGAGGAACGCCGTCGTCACGACGGTCAGCGCGATTGCGAACACGAGCGCGATCACCTGCGTCCAGTTCACGAACGCGCCGAAGACGGTGAAGGTGTGGCTCGAGCTCGGAAGCGGGAGGAACCGGGCGAACGCGCCGCCCACGGGTGCCCGCCAGGCCATGAGCCCGAGCAGGATCAAGGCGAGCCCGAGCGTCCCCATCATCTTGACGAGCGGGTCACGCGCCGCGAAGGCGGGGCCGAAGAACAGCCCGTAGGCGAGGTTGACGACCCCGCCGAACGCGACGCAGGTGACGTACGCGAGCCAATGCGGCCAGCTCGTGTGGTTGATCATCCAGTAGGCGATCAGGGCGCCCGCGGCGCCGATCGCCCCGAACGCGAGGTTCAGGACGCCGGTCGCCTGGTAGAGCACGACGATGCCGACGCCGGAGAGCGCGTACACGCCCCCGAGCGCGAGGCCCAGCACGATGTAGGGCTTGAAGAACTCCCAGTCGACGCCGAACACGGCAAAGGCGACGACGCTATCCATGCTGACCTCGTGGCACCCTGATCTCCACCGGATCGATCGCTACTTCCCGGTGTTGAGCTTGAACTTCTTCTCCCAGACGCGGGTCTGGGCGACTTCCTTGTCGACCGGAGCGATCGCGAAGCACTTCTCCTTGAGGACGACCTTGCCGCCCTTGTAGTCGACCGTGATGTCCCAGTTGTTCGGGATGTGGTACGGCAGCGCGTTCCCCACGTACCACGGCTTGCAGATCATGTCGGTCTTGATGTTCTTCAGCTTCCGGACGGAGGCGTTGTACGACTTCGCCGTGACCGGGCCCTTGACGTTGAGAAGGGCGATCGTGGAGAACTTGCCGGCCATGAAGCCCATCTGCGCGAAGGCCTGGGGGTCGATCTTCGTGTACTTCTTGAGCACGTCGAGCATCAGCCGGGTGTCGGGCCCCTGCGAGGGGTCGAGCAGGCCGAACTCGGAGTTGATGTAGAGCTTTCCGTCCCACTTGCCGAACTGGCCCGCCATGAACGTGTTGGCGATCGGCGTGGACGAGCCCCACTTCACCTTGTCGATCAGGCCCTGTGCCTCCGCGGCCTTCATGAGCGCCGGCGCCGTGTCCGGGGTGAAGTCGAGGATGATCCCGCCGCCCGGGCCCGCGGCCTGGTAGAGCTGCTGGACGATCGTGTTCGCGTCCGTCACCGGCAGGGTGACCGGGACGCTCTTCCCCGGGATGCCCGCTGCCTGGGCGACCTTGATCGCGCCGCCGTCCGCATATGCGGCGATCGTCGAGGGCGACGCGACGACGATCGACTTGGCACCCGCGCGGACGAGCGCCTGCGCCGCCCCGATGTTCGAGTAGCGCGGGCCCATGTTCACCTCGACGATGGACGGCGTCCCGAAGCACTCCGCCTGCACGCCCGCGCCGATCACGACGAACCCCTTCGCCTTGTAGTACTTCCAGTTGGTGCCGCACTCGGTGAAGCTCGTGTTGCCGACGACGCCGACGACCTTGTCGCTCTCCACGAGCTTGCGTGCGAGCGCCGCCTGCTGGGCGGGGTTGAGCTGCTCGTTGTAGAGGATGTACTGCACGGGCCGGCCGTGGATCCCGCCGTTGTCGTTGACGCAGTCGAAGTACGCCTTCGCGACCTTGCCGATCGTCGTGAAGTCGACGCCCGGGATCAGCATCCCGATCCCGCCGATCTTGATCGGCCTGCCCGTCGCCTTCTTGCCCGTGCCGAGGCCGCAGACGGACTTCGTCGCGGACGCCTTGCCCGAGCCGACCGTCGCCGTCGTCTTGTCGCCGGCACCGGTTGCCCAGCCGGTCACCATCAGCGCCAGGACGCAGCTTGCGGCCAGGACGCCGATGATCGTCTTCGTCGATCTCATGGATCCCTCCATTTGGGGTGTCTCGAGCCTCGTTTGACCGAACGTCGCGACCGACCACCGGCCGCGCAACGCCTCAGGGTCTCGTCACGCGCGCCCTCCTCGCCTCGGCGTGCGTCCCGCGTGTGCGGCCACGGGCGGGATCCGGCCAGCGATGCTCGGGGCGACGGGGACCACGCGAGCCAGGGCGCGCGCGACAGCGGTGTGCGGGCCCTCGGACGCCCGCTCGGCGCCACCGTCTCCCTCTCTCACGTCCCGGATACTAGACTAGTGTCTTGACGAATGGAACACTGCGCCGGTGGCGATCCGGCGCGACGGCGGTCGGGTCGAGCGGGAAAGGAGACCAGGATGAGCACCCAGACCGAGACCGGCATCGACACGAAGCTGTTCATCGGAGGCGAGTTCGTCGAGGCCGAAGGGGGTGCGACGTTCGAGAACCGCGACCCCTGGAGCGGCGACGTCGTCTCGGAGGTCGCGGCGGGGACACGAGCCGACGCACGCAAGGCGGTCGAGGCCGCCGCTGCGGCGTTCCCGGAGTGGTCGCAGACCCCGCCGGCCGTGAGGCAGGGCGTCTTCCTCGAGGCGGCCGACGTGCTCGAGTCGCGGCAGGACGAGGTCGTCGCGATGCTCGCCCGCGAGACGGGCTGCACTTTCGGCTTCGGCATGTTCCAGATGCACTTCGTTCCCGGCCTCTTTCGCCAGGCGGCCGCGCTCGCGTACGCGCCGCTCGGCGAGGTGATTCCCTCCGACACGGGCGCCTTCGCCATGGGGATCCGCCGCCCGGTCGGCGTGGTCGGCGCGATCGCGCCCTGGAACGCGGCGCTCATCCTCTCCGCGCGCGCGATCTCCGCGCCTCTGGCGCTCGGCAACACCGTCGTCCTGAAGCCGTCCGAGTGGTCGCCGCAGGTCGGCGGCCTGCTCTGGGGGGAGGTCTTCGCGGAAGCCGGTCTCCCGGCCGGCGTGCTGAACATCGTCACTCACGCGCCCGGCGAGGCCCAGGGCGTCGGCGACGAGCTGATCGAGAGCCCGCACGTGCGTCGGCTCAACTTCACCGGCTCGACCGCGACGGGCCGGAAGCTCGCCGAGGCGGCCGGCAGGCAGCTGAAGCGGATGGTGCTCGAGCTCGGCGGCTACAACCCGCTGATCGTCCTCGCGGACGCCGACCTCGAGTACGCGGTCGACGCCACGACCTTCGGGGCGTTCCTCCATCAGGGGCAGATCTGCATGTCCGCCCGGCGGATCATCGTCGAGCGGTCGATCGCGGACGAGTTCGTGTCGCGGCTCGCCGACAAGACGCGCGGCCTCAAGGTCGGCGATCCCTCGGAGCACGACACGATCATCGGGCCGGTCATCAACCCCGAGGCGCTCGAGACGATCACGTCGCGGGTCGACGCTGCGGTTGCGAGCGGCGCCCGCATCCTCGCCGGCGGCAGCGCCGAAGGGCCGTGCTTCCAGCCGACGCTGCTCGCCGACGTGCCGGCCGACTCGGAGTTCGCGAACATCGAGACCTTCGGTCCGGTCGCGGCGATCGAGATCGTCGACTCGCCCGACGAGGCCGTGGAGCGGGCGAACGCGACGCCGTACGGCCTCTCGTCCGGGATCATCACGACCGACGTCGAGCGGGGCATGGCGCTCGCGCAGGCGATCGACGCGGGCATCGTGCACGTCAACGACCAGCCGGTCGGCGACGAGCCGCAGATGCCCTTCGGCGGGGTCAAGGACAGCGGCTTCGGCCGCTTCGGCGGCCAGGCCGTGGTCGACGAGT
>NZ_DATMBZ010000082.1:0-6890 GCF_035558935.1 Gaiella sp.
GATGGCCTAGGATGTGTTATCTGGCCCTGCAGCCAGAACCCCGGCCGAAAGCCCGCAATCTCCCGACGCGCCTAGGCGCGCGAGACGTAGGAGCCCAGGCGAACAGGATTCGACATGCAGGGCCAGTGCTTTGTTGTGCCCCGCACGTCGCCGCGTGAACGATCTGCGGGACGACACCGCACTCGCCTCGAGCGACAGACTGACCACAGGCAGGCTCGTCCAGATGCCTCTCGGTAAACCGCAGTGCTCTGGTGGCATGGCGGCCATTCCAGCCAATCAGGAAGCCGGGATTTCGCGGGAACGATTGACCGAGGTCGGTGTTGCGGAGGCGGGCCGCTGCGGCCCGACCGGTTCCGCGGTCCTGGGGGATTTCGGCGCGTCTCGTGAAATGCGGCGGTCGCCACCTGCACGTGGCGACCGCCGTTGAGAAGCCCTCGTTCTCCCGCGCAGAAGTCGGGAGGATTCGGGGTCAGTTCGTGCTGGACGGTAGAGCCGCCGCCTCGACGGTTGTCAGCACCGGGACGCGGCGGGGCTTGGACTGTTCCGGCTTCTTGACGTGGACCTCGAGTGCCCCGTTGGCGTAGTGCGCCTGGGCCTCGCCCTCGCCACAGCCCTGCGGGAGAGCGACCGACCGCGTGAAGTCGCCGAAGCGGCGCTCGGAGCGGAAGAAACGCTCATCCTCTACGTTCTCGGCGCGCTCGCGCGAGCCGCTGACCGTGAGGGTGTTGTCTTCGATCTCCACGGCGATCTTGTCCTCCGGTATGCCGGGCATGTCGAAGGCGTAGACCAGATCGTCTTCAGTCTCCCAGACGTCAAGCGGGGGTGTCCATGCCTGGGCGGAGCGAGCGGGCGACTCAAAGACCGTATTGATCAGCCGCTCGAATTCGGCATTCATGGAGAAGTTTCGTAGCGGCTCGCGGAAGCGGACAAGGGTGGTCATGACAATCGTCTCCTTGCATCACCGTGCATTGAACAAAGTATAGCAAGAAATCTTAGCCCTGTGATAGAAGATTCTGCTTTGGGTGTTGATCGAGACGTGCGTCACCGAGCCGGCAGGTACGGTCGGCCGCAAGGGACTCTTCCCCGGGGGTCCTCTCCAGTTCGGCGCGATCAACCCGTCGAGATCGGCCAGTGCGGAGCCACGCCGCGCGAACCCAACCGCCCCGGCCGACCAACAGATCAGGAAAAGGGCATACACTCGTCCCTATGAGCAATCTGATCGCCAAGATCCGCCACTGGCTGCACCTCGATAAGAAGCCGAAGACCTCGTAGGCGTCACGACTCGCGCAGCGATGCGCGTGAGGCGTCTGCGAGTACGACCAGCTATCGGCAGCGCTACGGCGTCACGCGTTCAGGCGCGGACGGGAAGGGGAGCGTGGAGGCTGGTCGGGGGCCGACATCGCCCGGGTGGGTCTACCGACCGGCATCGCGTGCGATCAGGGCAAGATCGCGTTCCAGGCCACGGTCGCGGGCCTGAATCCCGCTTACCTGTCGAGGCGAGCCCTCTGGAGTGACCTGCCGAACCTTCGACGCCTGGCGTAGAGGGTCTCGCGGTGGAGCCCGGTCACCCGGGCTCCACCGAGGGGGCTAGCCGGCTCGCCGGAAGAAGATGCTCGCCGGGTCGCCATTGTGCGGCTGCGACCAGAACGCCGTGAAGTCGTTTGCGACGTTGGCGAGCCCTTCGTAGTCGCCAGTGAAGAAGCCGCCGGCGTCCGGTGCCTGGCGCATGTCGAACGACTGGTCGGTCAGCTTCGCCTCGCTGGCCCAGTTGGTGACGTTCGTGCACGCGGCCGCACTCGTCGGGTGACAATGCGCGACGAAGTAATCGGTCGCCAGCGGCGGCGCACTCGTGTTGTTGCGGAAGTCGTAGTAGGTGACCGCCACGGTGCCGTTCGCCGCGACGTCCACGGACGGGGTGAAGGCCTGCTGATCAGCGATCGGGAGTGAGTTCGGGGTCTGGTTGACCTTGATCGGCGACGACCATGTGAGGCCGCCGTCGAGCGACTGGGCGAATCCGATCGCGTCCGCCTGGTTGGCGTTGAAGCTGGCGTCCTGCCAGACGGCGTACAGCCGCCCGTTCGCCGGATCCACGGCGATGTCCGGGATGATGTCGCCCGTCCTGACCTCGTCGCCCGTTTCAGGATCCGTGACACCGATCGTCCCGAGCCGACTCACGTCGTAGGGGCCCGACCATGTCGCTCCCCTGTCGGTCGACCGCAGCACCCGGACGAAACCTCCGCGGTGCTTCTTCGCGTTCTCGTTGTTGAACTCCGTAAAGATGTCGACCAGAGCCCCGTTTGGCTGGACGACGATCTGGTTGCCGATCGTCTGATCCTGCTGGCCGGGGTCCCAGATCGGCCGTGCCCTCTCCCACGTGAGGCCCGCGTCCGTCGACCGGGAGAACCACGCAGGGCCGCGGAAGGCGCTCGTGCGGAACGACGCGACGACGCTCGCACGCTCGCTAGCCGGAAAGACAAGGCGGTCCCAGACGGCGTAGACGTTGCTCGCGGCGGTCGGGTCGGCGGTGATCGACTGCTTGTCGTTGAACACCGTCGGCGCCGTGTCGCGGATGACGACGACGGGGTCACTCCAGGTGAGGCCACCGTCGGTCGAGCGGCTGGCGAGCAGCGCATGGTCGAAGTCGAAGGTCGTGAACGGCGGTGCAACGTCGTTGAACGACAGGCTCAGCTGGTAGACGATCCCGGTCGGGCCGAACGAGACCCACGGGTCCGTCGCCCGCTGATAGCCGCCGCCGTTCGCGGCCGTCCCGCCCGTACAGAGCGTCGTCTTCAGCGTCGTGACCGCCGTCCAGCTCGCGCCCGCGTTCGCGCTCCTGCCGACGACCAGTCCGCGGGAGCCCCCATTCGACCAGCGGTCTTGCTGCCAGATTCCGACGATGTTTGCTGGGTTCGTCGGGTTGACGTCGACCCACGGCTCGACCTCGCTGCCGACGAACGCCGTTCCGCTCTGGCCGCCGATGTCGTCCGCAGTGCAGACCGCGAGCGGGCTCGTGCTCGACACCTGCACGAGTGGCCCGGGCGTAAGCGGCCCTGCGAAGGCGCCGGCCGCCGTCGCGAGAATGAGAACGACTCCCCCCACAAGCGCCGCGGTGCGTCGTGAACGCATTGTCCGCCTCCTTGTGCTGATGAGCGCACAGGGTTACAGGCTTGATCCACCGCTGCAAGCACTGAGACCGGCGCCAGCCGATCGTAGTCAATGAATCTGCGGTGATCGCTACGAGCGCTCGCCAGCGGCCACCGCGAGCGACCGGCGGAGTGCCTCGTGTGCCGCCAGCTCGCGCTCGATGGGGGCGAGGACGAGCTCGTGGGCGACCGACTCGATGCCAGGCCGCAGCGCCCGCTCGGCCGCGCGCTGTCGCCGCCGCGCGCCCGCCGAGTTCACGAGGCGCGTGAGGAACGAGAGCACGACGCCGAGAGCGAGGCCGCCGAGCGCGAGCCATGTCGGAATCGGCGCGCCCTCGACGTCCGGCAGCGGTACGACGTCCTCGATCCGGAAATAGCCGGCGATGCCGGCGAGCGCGATCCATGCCAGGCCGACCATTGCGGTCGCTGCCAGCAGCCACTGGAGGAGGGATGCGAGGCGCCACCACCGCGGCGGCCCGGTGTCGAGCCTCGACGATCGCACGGCGAGGTCGAGCCGGTCGCCGACCCGTTCCTCGTCGGCGCTCGCGGCACGCCTGACCAGTGCCGGCCAGGGTGCGGGAAGCCCCTCGCTCGCGCTGTCCGCGACGGCGCGCACGGCGGTCGCGACCTGGGCGGCCTGAACGTCGGTCGCGGGGGGCAGCGATGTTCTGCCGAGCCCCGCCTCGGTCCTTTCGTCGAGGCGAAGGCGGCGCAGAGGATCGGGCTTCAGCCGGCGCAGCCAGCGAACCGGCGGCCATCCGCTCGAGAGCGTTCCCCGGTGGCGGTGCGCCGCGCCGACGGCGTCGACGACCCGTGGGACGCCCGCCGCTCCAGAGAGCGCCGCGGCGAGCGCGTCGCGGTCGCGTGGCTCGACCACCTGGGATCGGGGCGGCCCGCACCAGCGGCGGAGGGAGGCAGCGGCGGCCGCGACGTCCGAGGAAAGTCGTCGAACGGCAGCTTCCCGCGAAGCAACGCGCCGCTCGAGGAGCTCGCGCAGCTCGTCCAGCCCTGCGCCGGTTCGCGCCGAGATCGCGAGCACCGGTGCGTCCACGAGGCCGTCCTGTGCGAGCAGGCGCGCTGCGTCGCGTCGCAGGGCATCCGTCTCGGTCGCCGAGAGAAGGTCGGTCTGATTGAGGACGACGGCCATCGAGCCACCGTGCGTCGCGAGCGGTACGAGGTATCCGCTGTGGAGCGCTGCGTCCGCGTACTTCTGCGGCTCGACGACCCAGACGAGGAGGTCGGCGAGCTCGACCATCCGGTCCACCTCGAGCCGGTGTGCGGTCTCGACAGAGTCGAAGTCGGGCAGGTCGAGGAGGACGAGGCCACGAAGGCCGTCACTCTCGATCCGATGGCGGCGTCGGATCTCGAGCCAGTCGAGGAGTGCGTCGGCACCGTCTCCCCAGACGGCCGCCTGACCCACCGAGGTCGTCGGCCTGCGCCGGCCGACTGCTGCCAGGTCGATCGCGGTCAGCGCGTTGAAGAGCAGCGACTTGCCCGCTCCGGTGGGTCCCGCGAGCGCCACGACCGTCGACTCGATCCCGAGACCGAGCCGCGCCCCCGCCTTGCCGGTGACGCGCCGCGCCGCCTCCACCGCTTCGGAGTCGAGCCGGCCCTCTGCGACGCCGACCGCGTCGGCGAGTGCGGTCAGGCGCCGGTCGAGATGGACGCTCATGACGCGTGCCGAACGCCGTCGATCGCGGCGTCGAGGCGCGCGATCGCCGACGCCTCGGGGGCCTTCCCCTCGAGGAGTGCGGCGAAGCGGTCCGACTCCTCGCGCAGAATCGCGTCGACACGCTCCACGAGGTCGTCCCGGGCACGCGCGGCGAGCGAGCGCACCGCCTGGTCGCCGAGCAGCGCCTCGAGGAGCTTGTGCCCGACGGCGGAGGTTCCGCCCGCAACGACCGCCTCGAGGCCCGTGATCCCGCCCGTGCTCGCGAAGACCGCGAGCATTACCGTCAAGCCCGCCCCGTTCACGCCGAGCGACGCAAGCCGTGCCGTGGTCCGCTTCGCGGCTCCCTCGGTACGGACGAGCTCCATGACGTAGGCCTGCCATTCCCGCACCTGGTCGCGCGTGTCTGCGCGAAGCTCCTCGGACGCGCGTGTCAGGACGGGCGCTCCGTCGACGAGCGCGCGTCCGGCGGGGCTCTCGCCCCACGCGTGTGCGGCGCGCTCGGCAGCGCGTTCCGCCGCTGCGCGGACGACCGCCTCGAGCCGGTGCTCGACGGCCTCGCGCAGCTGCTCTCCGGCAGGCTCGCGGTCGGTGACGAGGCTCGCCAACCGGTCCCGGATCGCAGCGAGCCGCGTCTGCAGCTCGCGCATCAGCTCACCCGTGCCGACCACCTCGTGCCAGCGTGCGACCACCTCACCGCGGAGGAGCGAGCCGCTCCGGAGCGCGTCCTCGATCTCCTGCCGCGCCGACGCATACGCCAGCTCGGCCCGGGCGCGAAGCTCGGCCGCCGCAGCGAGCTGCTCGGCCGCCGCGCGCTCCACGGCACCCGCACGGCCGGGCAGGCTGCGCAGCGCGCCCGTGAGCGTCCGGCGGATCAGGTCGGCACGCGCCTGCGCGTCCGCAGCGAGCGCGTCGAGCCAGCGGCGCACCGGCACGAGCTCGGCCGGCGGGAGACGACCGTCTTCGAGCCGCGTTTCTCCGACGACGAGCAACGCGGCGTCGACCCGCTCCGCGCGCATCATCTCGGCGAGGTGCGCGGCGACCTCTCGGTCGGCGTCGTCGGGCACGCGGTTGAGCACGATCGACAACGCCGTCCCGCGGTCACGCGCCGTCGCGAGGAACTCCCACGGGACGGCGTCCGCGTACCGCGCCGCCGTCGTCACGAAGAGCCAGGCATCGGCGGCCGCGAGGAGCTGCGTCGCGAGGGCGCGGTTCTCGGCGAGTACCGAGTCGATGTCGGGTGCGTCCAGGAGCGCCAGGCCGGGCCTCAGCGCGGGGGCAGGCGTGAGCAGGAGCGTGCCGGGGGTCGGCGCGCCTCCGGTCACCCGGGGCAGGCCGGGGAGGATCCGGTCGTCCTCGAACCAACGCATGTCGTCCGGGTGGCAGACGAGGACCGGGCCGCGCGTCGTCGGGCGCAGCACCCCCGACGGGCTGACGTCGGCGCCGACGAGGCTGTTCACGATGGTCGACTTCCCTGCGCCAGTCGAGCCTCCGACCACCATGAGGACAGGCGCGTCCATTCCATCGAGGCGCGGGAGCAGGTAGTCGTCCGTCTGGCCGACGATGTCGTCACGCGCGGAGCGCGCTGCGGCCGCATCCGGAAGATCGAGGTCGAGCCGGAGCGCCGCAAGCTCGTCCCGGAGCCGCCGCAAAGCGGCTGGGAGCTCGGGTCCGCCGAGCTTCTCGCGGCTCATGCTACGGCGCCTTGCTGGGCCCATCGAGGATCGACCGGGCTACGCGTCAGCCCACCAGTCCCGCTCGCCGTCGACGTCTTGGCGCGGATCCTCGCCGAGGTGGGGCGCGCCGAAGACGAGGATCTCCAGGCCATCCGGCCCGGCCTCGTAGCCTCGCCACGTCCCGGGTGGGACCCGGACCGCGTCCCACTCCGCGAGCTCGACGATCTCGTCGTCGAGCTTCATCCTCCCGCTCCCGCGCACGACGACGTACACCTCCTCTTGCTTCATGTGCGTGTGGCCGTACGGAAACCGATAGCCGGCCGGGACGCGCTGGTAGCTCAGGGCGGACTCCTCGAGCTCGAGCGGCTTGGTCGCCGCGCGGAACTCGAGGTCCGGCGCGCC
>NZ_DATMBZ010000083.1:0-3044 GCF_035558935.1 Gaiella sp.
GCCGGGGGCGCTTGCGGCGGAGGTGCTCGTCGCGGCCGAGACCAAGGTCGGGACGGAGAACGCGATCAGAGATGCCGTGCGCGACGGGATGTCGCCGCTCGAGGCCTACGAGCGCTTCGGCACGTTCTAGGCCCCCCAACCCGGCTCGCGGCCGGCGGCGCCGAGGGTCTCGAGGACGACCTCGATGAGGCGGTTCGACGAGAGCACGTGCTCGCGCGCGAGAACGCGGGCAGCCTGCGCGCTGCCGGCGCCGATCGCCTCGCGGATCGCGCGGTGCTGGAGGTCGTTCTTCGCGTAGAGCTCGTCGAGCTCGGCGCGCGCCTGCCACGCGCGGTCGCCGATGAACGTCCGGCGTGCGCTCTTCGCGATCCGCTCGACGAGCGGGAGGTCTGCGACCCGGTAGACGACGTCGTGGAAGGCGTAGTTCGCCTGCATCCACTCGACGAAGAGCGATGCGTCGCGCGGTGCGCCGCTTCGCGCCTGGTCGCGCAACTCGAGGGTCAGCTCGCCGAAGCGGCGCTCGATCCGATCCATCTCCGCGAGGTCGTCGGGCGTCATCTTGGGCGTCGCGACCTCCGTCGCCAGCGCCTCGAGCTCGGCCCGCACGAGGAACGCCTCGCGGAGCTCGTGCGCCGAGATCGAGCGCACCCTCACGCCGCGGTTCGGCTCGAAGGAGACGAGGCCGAGGGCGGCGAGCCGACGCAACGCCTCGCGCACCGGTGTGCGACTGACCTCGAATCGCTCGGAGAGCGTCTCCTGGCGCAGCACCGTGCCCGGCGGGATGACGCCGGAGACGATCTCGTCCTCGATCACGCGGGCGATGTCGTCCGCCTTCGTGGACAGCGTCGGCACGGCACCAGTGTGCCAGATGCATCCAGTTCCTCGTTCTTGGATCCGAAAGTGGTCAAAATCGGTGCTTGCGCGATCCTACTCTGCTGTTTAGGATCCAGTTTGACGCGTAATTGGATCCAGAAGGAGCATGATGACCGCCGATCTCGTCCACCGCCCGTACACCTCCGCCGACGTCGAGCGCCTGCGCGGCTCGGTGCGCGTGGAGCACACGCTCGCGCGGCTCGGCGCCGAGCGGCTCCGCTACCTGCTCGCAGAGCGCGAGTGGGTCCCGGCCCTCGGCGCGATGACGGGCGGACAGGCCGTGCAGATGGTGAAGGCCGGCCTCGAGGCGATCTACCTCTCGGGCTGGCAGGTCGCGGCGGACGCGAACCTCGTAGGTGGCACGTATCCCGACCAGAGCCTGTATCCGGCGAACTCGGGCCCCGCACTCGCGCGGCGCATCAACAATGCGCTCCTCCGAGCCGATCAGATCTCGCACGCCGAGGGCGACGACGGGACGCACTGGCTCGCGCCCATCGTGGCCGACGCCGAGGCGGGCTTCGGGGGGCCGCTCAATGCCTTCGAGCTCATGAAGGCGTACATCGAGGCGGGCGCCGCGGCGGTGCACTTCGAGGACCAGCTCTCCTCGGAGAAGAAGTGCGGCCACCTCGGCGGCAAGGTGCTCGTGCCGACGAGCCAGTTCGTCCGGACGCTCGTTGCTGCGCGGCTCGCCGCGGACGTCCTCGACGTCCCGAGCCTGATCGTCGCGCGCACCGACGCGCTGTCGGCGACGCTCCTGACGAGCGACGTCGACGAGGCGGACCGTGAGCTGTGCACCGGCGAGCGCACGGCGGAGGGCTTCTTCCACGTGCGCGACGGGATCGAGGCCGCTATCGCGCGTGGTCTCGCGTACGCCCCGTACGCCGACCTCATCTGGTGCGAGACGTCGACGCCGGACATGGGCGAGGCCGCGCAGTTCGCCGCCGCGATACGGGAGCGGCACCCCGGCAAGCTGCTCGCGTACAACTGCTCGCCGTCGTTCAACTGGCGCCGCCACCTGTCCGACGCGCAGATCGCTTCCTTCCAGCGCGACCTCGCAAGCATCGGCTACCGCTTCCAGTTCATCACCCTGGCCGGGTTCCACGCGCTCAACCTCTCGATGTTCGAGCTCGCGAGCGGCTACCGCGACGACTCCATGACGGCGTATGTCGCGTTGCAGGAGCGGGAGTTCGCGCTCGAGGACGGGGGCTACACCGCCACGCGACACCAGCGCGAGGTCGGCGCCGGCTACTTCGACCAGGTGATGCAGGCCGTCTCGGGCGGATCGTCCTCGACCCTCGCCCTGAGCGGATCGACCGAGGAGCAGCAGTTCCAGGCAGAGAGGAGCGCAGCATGACGCGAATCATCCGCTCGCGAAGCGGGAGTCCGGCGAGCGGATTCCCGCCGCTCGATCCCCGCCTCCGGCGGGGCACATCCCTGAAGGCGTCGGCGTCGCCGCCGCTGTCGCTGATCCGCGAGAAGCCCGTCAAGCCGACGGAATGGAAGACGCCGTCCCCGCGCGTGCCTCGCACCCCCGTCGTGACGCGCGCGGAGATTGCGCCCTGCACGTGCCCCGAGCCATGCGAGCGCGACCACGAGAACGAGTAGCGCGCGTCGCCGCTCGACCGGGTTCTGAGAAGATCACGCGGTGCGCACCGACGACGTCCTCACGCCCGACGCCGTCTCGTTCCTGACGGACCTCGAGCGCGAATTCGGGGAGCGGCGGCACGAGCTGCTCGCGCGGCGGGCAGAGCGCCTCGAGCGGCTCGCCGCGGGCGAGCTACCCGACTTCCTGCCCGAGACGGCCGACGTGCGCGCGGGCGACTGGCGGATCGCGCCGTTCCCCGACGAGATCGCCGATCGCCGCGTCGAGATCACCGGGCCGGTCGACCGCAAGATGGTGATCAACGCGCTCAACTCGGGCGCCAAGGTCTTCATGGCCGACTTCGAGGACGCGAACTCGCCCACGTGGGAGAACTGCATCCAGGGCCAGCGCAACCTGACCGAGGCGCTCGACCGGACGATCGAGCTCGACACCGGCGAGAAGCGCTACAACCTGAACGACGAGGTCGCGGTGCTCTTCGTCCGGCCGCGGGGGTGGCACCTCGAGGAGCGGCACTTCGAGGTCGACCGCCGGCCGATGTCGGGATCGCTGTTCGACTTCGGCCTCTACT
>NZ_DATMBZ010000084.1:0-5495 GCF_035558935.1 Gaiella sp.
CGCGGCGGATCTCCCGGAGCAGCGGGGCCCAGTCGTCGAGATCACCGCGGTCGAGCAGGTCGTCGAGCGCCGCCGGCCCGAGCTCCGCGACCGGCGTGTCGGACGCGTGGTCGAGATGCCGATGCCGCATCAGGCGCTCTCCCCCGAGAGCCGGTCGAGCATGGCGACGGCGAGCGCCTCGCACGCGCGCGCGACGTCGTCCCAGTCCTGCCAGCGCCTCTCGAGCTGCCGGTACTCGCGGAGGTCGACGTCCGACAGGTCGTAGGGCGCCGGCTCGGCGAGCTGCTTTGCGAGCTGCGTCGCGATCCGCCGGCCGCCCGCCCCGAGCTGGTCCTCGTAGTAGGCGTCGAGATCGGCGACGACCGCGCCAGCCTCGTCGCCGCCGAGCCTCTCGGCGAGCGCCACCGTGTCGAGGTAGTCGCGCGTGGCGTTTCGCCGCAGGATCAGCCATGCCTTGACCCTCAGCATCTCCGGGAGCGTCGGAATCCTGATCGTCCCCGCGGGCGTGTCGAGCTCCTCGAGCTCGAGCGGGCGCGTCCGCGCGAGCTGGCGGATCCCCGTCTCGATCCCGTCGAGGCTGCCGAGGATCAGGACCGGCCGGTTGACACGCGCAGTGCGCCAGCCCTGGGCCTGCTCGACATGGTCGAGCACGTCGTCGAAGCGCGTCCGGAGGTCCTCGAGCACGTGATCGTCGTCGAAGGAAACGCGATGCTTCGCGTGCGCAGCCGCCGCCGTCCCGCCGACGAGCACGGCGTCGGGAACCAGCCGCTGCAGGCGCGCCGCGGCTGCGAGCACGTCATTCCAGGACGGCTCACTCATACCTTGTAAATACTATGTCACTTACGGAATAGAGGCCAATCGAAGCCGATGAACGATCGCGTTCGGGTCAACAGACGCGACGTATCGCGCGCGATGAGCTCGATGCCGGGCTGCGTCCGATGGAACCCAGCGTCCGCATGCCGGGGCCGTGGATCGACCCGCGGCCCGCGTACTTCATCGTCGGTCACAAGCCCGCCGCCAGCTGACGCCCGCGGCATCGGCGCTCCCATCAGCGCTCCGCGCCGACCGGCTCCTCGACCGGCGGCGCGGCCGCCTCCTCCCGGGTGAAGCGGATCTCGCCGAGCTCGGAGTAGGCGCGGATCGTGTCGCCGTCGGAGAACTCGCCCTCGAGCAGCCGCAGCGCGAGCGGGTTTTCGAGCAGGCGCTGAATGGCCCGCTTGAGCGGCCTCGCACCGTAGGCCGAATCCCAGCCCGCCTCGGCGATCAGCTCTCTCGCACCATCTGTCAGCTCCAGTGACAGGCCGCGCTCGGCGAGGCGCTCGTTCAGCCGCGCGAGCTGCATCGTCACGATCTCCGAAAGTTGCTCGCGCGTGAGCGACTCGAAGACGACGATCTCGTCGATCCGATTGAGGAACTCCGGCCGGAACCGCTCTGCCATGTCCTCGAGCGTGCGGATGTTCGAGGTCATGATCACGACCGTGTTCCGGAAGTCGACCGTGCGGCCGTGGCCGTCGGTCAACCGGCCGTCGTCGAGCAGCTGCAGGAGCACGTCGAACACCTCGGCGTGCGCCTTCTCGATCTCGTCGAGCAGCAGCACGGCATAGGGCCTGCGCCGCACCGCCTCGGTCAGCTGGCCGCCCTCCTCGTAGCCGACGTAGCCCGGCGGGGCGCCGACGAGCCGGGCGACCGTATGCCGCTCCTGGTACTCGGACATGTCGAGCCGCACCATCGCGTGGTCGTCGTCGAACATGAACTCCGCGAGCGCCCGCGCGAGCTCGGTCTTCCCCACGCCTGTCGGGCCGAGGAAGACGAACGAGCCGATCGGCCTATTCGGGTCCTGCAGCCCCGAGCGCGCGCGCCGGAGCGCGTTCGAGACGGCCTCGATCGCGGCGTCCTGGCCGACGACCCGCTCGTGGAGGCGTTCCTCCATGTGGACGAGCTTCTCGACCTCGCCCTCGAGCAGCCGGTCGGTCGGGATACCGGTCCACTGGGCGACGACGGAGGCGATGTCGTCCTCGTCGACCTCCTCCTTGACCATCGGCGCCGCCGCCGGCTCGGCGCGCTCCGAGAGCTCGCGCTCGAGCTCGGGGAGCAGCCCGTAGCGGATCTCCGCGACGCGGGCGAGGTCGCCGCCGCGCTCCGCGCGCTCCGCCTCCATGCGCAGGTCGTCGATCTGCCGCGTGATCTCCTTGACGCGGTCGAGCACGTCCTTCTCGCCGGCCCAGCGGGCGGCGAGCTCGTCGCGGCGGGCCTTCGCCTCGGCGAGCTCCTTCTCGAGCGGCTCGCGCGTCGCAGGTGGCTCCTTCGCCATCGCCGCGAGCTCGATCTCGAGCTGAGTGACACGCCGCTCCGCCTCGTCGAGCTCGACCGGCGAGGAGTCGATCTCCATGCGCAGGCGCGAGGCCGACTCGTCGACGAGGTCGATCGCCTTGTCGGGCAGGAAGCGGTCGGAGATGTATCGATCCGAGAGCACCGCCGCGGCGACGAGGGCGGCGTCGCGGATGCGCACGCCGTGGTGCGCCTCGTAGCGCTCCTTCAGGCCGCGCAGGATCCCGATCGTGTCGGCCACCGTCGGCTCGCCGATGAAGACGGGCTGGAAGCGACGCTCGAGCGCAGGGTCCTTCTCGATGTGCGACCGGTACTCGTCGAGCGTCGTGGCACCGACCGCGCGCAACTCGCCGCGCGCGAGCATCGGCTTGAGCATGTTGCCGGCCGAGACGGCGCCTTCCGCGGCGCCGGCGCCGACGATCGTGTGGAGCTCGTCGATGAAGAGGACGATCTCGCCCTCGCTCGCGGTGATCTCGGCGAGGACGGCCTTGAGCCGCTCCTCGAACTCGCCGCGGTACTTCGCCCCCGCGAGGAGCGCGCCCACGTCGAGCGCCCAGACACGCTTGCCTTCGAGCCCCGACGGGACGTCGCCCGCGACGATCCGCTGTGCAAGGCCCTCCGCGATCGCGGTCTTTCCCACCCCCGGCTCGCCGATCAGCACGGGGTTGTTCTTCGTCCGGCGCGAGAGCACCTGGATCGTCCGGCGGATCTCCTCGTCGCGGCCGATGACCGGATCGAGCTTCCCCTGCTCGGCGAGTGCGGTCAGGTCGCGGCCGTACTTCTCGAGCGCCTGGTACGAGCCCTCCGGATCATGCGACGTGACCCGCTGGCCGCCGCGAACCTGCTGGAGTGCGGCGAGCAGCGCGTCGCGCGGGACGATCTCCAACGCGAGCAGCAGGTGCTCGACGGAGACGAACTCGTCACCGAGCGCCTTCGCCTCGTCGAATGCCTCGTCGAGCACGCGGCGGAAGGCCGCCCCCGCCTGCGGCTGCGCGCCGCCGCCGGAAACGGACGGCTGCTGACCGAGCCGTGCCTCCGCCTCGCTCCGAAGCGCGTCCGGCGACGCGCCGGAACGCTCGACGAGCGTGCGCGGCAGCTCCTGGTCGAGCAGCGCGATCGTCAGGTGGTCGGGAGTGACCTCGGGATTGCCGATCCGGCGCGCCAGCTCCTGCGCGCCCGCAACGGCCTCCCCGCTCTTGATCGTCAACTTGTTGAAGTCCATCTCTCAGCTCCTCGGTGCCGGCGGCTTCGGTCGCTCGTAGACGACGACCTCCCGCCGGTACTGCTTGTGGGTCATCTGGATCTCGTCACGGAGCTGGCGCTCGAGCTGGCGCATCCGCGCCTGCAGCCGGCGCAACTCGTCCTCGAGCCGCAGCACGTGCTCGACGCCCGCGAGATTGAGACCGAGCTCGCTCGTCAGCCGCTGGATCAACCTCAGGCGGTCGACGTCGTGCTCCGAATAGAGTCGCGTGCCGCCCGGCGTGCGCGCGGGACGGACGAGGCCGCGGGTCTCGTACATCCGCAGCGTCTGCGGGTGCAGCCCCGCAAGGTCGGCGGCGACGGAGATCATGTAGCGCCCGCGTTCCGGCATGGCTACGAGCTCCTCGCCAGGTGCTCACGGGGCTGCTCGCGCGACGTCGTCCGGTACGCCTCGAGCGCTTCCTTCTCCGCCTTCGACAGCTTCTTCGGCACCGTCACCACGAGGCGCGCGAGCAGATCGCCCTTGCCGCCGCCGTTCAGCTTCGGCGCGCCGCGCCCCTTGACGCGAAGCAGCTTCCCGCTCTCCGAGCCCGACGGCACCTTGAGCGCCACCGGCCCCTCGGGTGTCGGGATCTCGACCGTCGCGCCGAGCGCCGCCTCGGGATACGTCACGGGCACGTCGAGCACGAGGTCGGCGCCCCGGCGCTCGTACAGCGGGGAGGGCTCGACCTGGACACGGACGTGGAGGTCGCCGGCCGGCCCGCCGTAGAGACCGGGCTCGCCCTTTCCCTTGAGCCGGATGCGCGTCCCGTCCTTGGCGCCGGCGGGCACCTTCACCTGGTACCGGCGCGTGACGCGCTCGCGGCCCGTCCCGTGGCAGTTCTTGCACGGCGTGTCGACGATCACGCCGTTTCCGCGGCAGCGCGGGCACGGATGGGACAGCGCGAAGAGGCCCTGGCTGTCGGAGATGACGCCGGAGCCCTGGCAATCGGGGCACGTGCGCGGCGCGGTCCCGGGCTCGGCGCCGGTCCCGCCGCAGACGTGACAGGCCGTCTCGACCTCGACGGGCACGCGGATCTGGACTCCGTTCAGCGCGTCGTCGAACGAGATGCGAACGCGCGACTCGAGGTCGCCGCCCCGTTCGGGGCGCGGCCGTCCTGCGCGCTGCTGCCCGCGCCCGAAGAACGAGCCGAAGTTGCCGAGGATGTCCGACAGGTCGCCGAGGTCGACGTTCTCGTAGCGGACGCCGCCCCCGGGCCCGAACCCCGGTCCGGGACCCTCGGGGCCGAACCGGTCGTACGCCTGGCGCTTCTCCGAGTCGGAGAGGATGTCGTAGGCCGCCTGGACGTCCTTGAACCGCTCCTCGGCGGACGAGTCGCCGGGGTTCCGGTCGGGATGGAGCTCGCGTGCGAGCTTCCGGTACGCCTTCTTGATCTCGTCGTCGGATGCCGTCTTCGAGACGCCGAGGACGTCGTAGGGGTCGCGAGGCGGCACGTGTCTACCCCTCCGCCACGACCACGCGTGCCGGGCGCAGCACGACGTCCCCGATCTTGTAACCGCGTGTCACGACCTGGACGACGTGGCCGGGCTCGACCCCGTCGCCGGGCTGGGTCATCAGCGCCTCGTGGACGTGCGGATCGAACGGCCCGTCCGCGGGAATCTCCTCGACACCCTCGGAGGCCAGCACTGCCGCGAGCGCGTCCTTCGTCATGCGGACGCCCTCGAGCACCCTCGCCTCCTCGTGGTGCTCGGCCGCGTCGAGCGCGCGCTCGAGGTCGTCGAGCACGGGCAGGAGCTTCGCGACGACGCGCTCCCCCGATCGCGCCAGGATCTGCGTCTGCTCGCGGGCGACACGCTTGCGGTAGTTGTCGAAGTCGGCCGCGACGCGGCGCAGGTCGTCGAGCACCTGCTCCCGCTGGCGCTCGGCGTCCTGGAGCCGAGCAAGCAGGTTGTCGAGGTCGAGCTGA
>NZ_DATMBZ010000085.1:0-13687 GCF_035558935.1 Gaiella sp.
AGTGATCCGTACCACGTGGCGCTCGCTTCCGTCTGCGTCGACCACCGTGATCCGGGTGTAGCGGTCAGCGCCCCTTTCGCGTCTGGATCACGGTCGGCGCGGCAAGCTTCGTCGCGTCAGGAGACAACTGCGGCGCGCCGAGGCCTGACGTGAGGACGAGCCGCGGACGGCCTCCTCTCCGCGAGATGACCCCGAGAGCTTTGCCGCCGGTGCACGCGGACCCTCGAATTCCTGCCAGATCGCGCGGAGCGAGGGAACGTCACAGAGCCGAGGACGACGCGGTCGAAGGAGCGATGCCCCAAGCGCTCGTATGCGTCTCGCCCGGCTCGAGGCGGATCAGGGCCTCCCCGTTGCGGAACGCGTTCGGCGGGCACGTCATGGGCTCCACGGCGAGGCTGCGACGGGAGACGTCGGGCAGGGGGTCGCCCGTGAAGAGCTGGAGATAGCCGTAGGACTCGTCGGCCCAGAGGGTGAGTCCGCCGCCTTCTGGATTGCGGAGCTCGACGAGGGCGAGGCCCTCGGCGTCCCGCTCGAGGTCGGTGAAGGCGTCGTCGAGCTTCGTGTCACCGATCGGCCGGGGGCGACGGAAGTCGTACTCCGTCCCCTCGACAGGCGCCCGCCCGACCGGGAGACGACGCTCATTCTCCTCGAGGACGGTCCGCCCGGGCGCTCGGAGGATCACGGAGTCGACCGTGGGGGTGCCGACGGTCAGGTAGGGATGCTGGCCGCTGCCGAAAGGACACGCCTCGCGCCCGCTGTTCGTTGCAGTGGTCGTCACGCCGAGACCGCGTTCCGAAAGGGCGTACTCGATGGCGAGAGAAAGCGTGAACGGGAAGCCGGGCCTCGGCCGCAGGACGTGCTCCAGCACCACGCGGTCCCGCTCGCGCTCGACGACGGTCCAGGTTTCCCAGCGCACCAGGCCGTGAATCGCGTTGCCGAGCTCCGGCTCGGTGAGCGGCAGCTGGTGGCGATGTCCGTCGAACTCGTACGTGCCGTCCTCGAGCCGGTTCGGCCACGGGATCAGCACCTGTCCTCGACCGGAGGTGCTCGCCTGGTCGGCCGCGTATCCGTCGAGAAGGTCGCGGCCACCCACCGAGTAGGTTCGCAGCCCTGCACCGACGCCGACGATCGTGGCCTCCTGGTCGCCGAACGCGATCTCGATCTGCTCGCCGGAGGGAAGGATCACCCCCATTTCGTCGAGTCTCGAGCTCGTCGGCCCGTCAGGGTGCCGAGCCGCGTGTGCCGGGAGTGGCCGCGGCGTAGCCGGCTTCGGCCGGGGCTCCCAGTCGTTCGAGCAGATGGTCGCCGACGCGCAGCGCATTGGCCATCGCCGTCAGGGCGGGGTTCACCGCTCCGATGCTCGGGAAGATGCTCGTGTCGACGATGTAGAGGTTGTCGACCTCGTGCGCGCGGCAGTCGGTATTCGCCACCGATGTCGCCGGGTCGGCCCCGAACCGGGCCGTGCCGGCCTGGTGCGCACACCCGGCCACGGGGATGTCGTTCTTCATGTACGCAAACCGGTGGATCAGATGGCCCGGGTTCAGGTCGAGCATGCCGAGCAGCGACTTGAGCTTCGCATTGAGCCGCCGCTTCGGCTCCTCGTTGTTCGGCGTGTAGTGGAGCTCGATGGCGCCGTCGGGGCGGACGGTGACGCGGTTCTCCGGACGCGGCAGATCCTCCGTCGAGAGCCAGAAGTCGATCGCGTGACGGGCCACCCGCTCGAGCGTCCACTCCGGTGCGAGCTTCGTGTCCCGCGGCCGCTCGCCGCGGAACATCTCCGCCTGCGACTTGCCGACCATCTGGATGTTCCCCAGCGGGAAGTCGAAGTCGTCGCTGCCGAGATAGAAGTCGTTCAGCCCGAGTGTCTTCTGGAAGGTCGTGGGATTCTCCTCGCGCGAAAGCGCGAGCACCGCGCTCGAGTTGTGGAACATGTAGTTGCGGCCGACCTGATCGGAGCCGTTCGCGAGACCTTTCGGGTGCGTCTCGCTCGCCGACACGAGAAGCAGCCGGGCCGTGTTGGCCGCGCCGCACGCGAGGACGACGATCTCGCCTGCGTATCGCTCGGTCGCTCCGTCGTGCTCGACCACCACCTCCGTCACGGCGGTGCCCCCGGCGTTCGTCTCCAGCTTGATCGCCTTCGCGTCCGTCAGGAGGGTCACGTTCGAGTGCTCGAGCGCGGGTCGCACGCCGAACACCTCGGCGTCCGACTTCGCATGCACCGGACACGGGAAGCCGTCGCAGCTCGCACAGCGCACGCAGACGCTGTAAGGCATGTTCCCCTCGTCCAGTCGGACGCCGCACGGCGCGTGGAAGGGGTGATGCCCGGCGGCCGCGAGAGCATCCGCGAGTTGCTGGATCCGCGGCTCGTGCGAGACCGCCGGGTAGGGATATGGGCCGCTCGCCGGCGGCTCCGTCGGGTCTTCGCCTCTCGCGCCGTGCACCTCGTAGAGGTGCTCGGCCTGGGTGTAGTACGGCTCCAGCTCCTCGTACGAGATCGGCCAGGCCGGCGAGATGCCATCGTGGTGACGCAGCTCCCCGAAGTCCTCCTTGCGAAGCCGGTAGAGAGCCGCACCGTAGAGCTTCGTCGCACCCCCGACGAAGTAGTGCACCTGGGGTTGGAACGGCTTGCCCTTCTCGTCGTACCACGTGTCGGGAGACACATAGCGGTTCTCGACGAACACATCGCGGGCGAGCCAGTTCTGCGGCTCGCGCGGCAGCCAGCCGCCCCGTTCCAGCAGGAGGATGCTCTTGCCGGAAGGTGCGAGACGGCGCGCAAGCGTGCCCCCGCCGGCACCCGTCCCGATGATGATCACGTCGTACGGATTCACGAGAGCTCCTCCAGCCTCTCGACGACGATGATGCGCGCCGCCGCCTCGATCAGCGCGAGGTGGGAGAACGCCTGCGGGACGTTGCCGAGGTGTCGTCCCGTATCTGCGTCGAACTCCTCGGCGTAGAGACCGAGCGGCGAGGCGATCGTGAGCAGGCGCTCCATCAGGTCGCGGGCCCGCTGCAGCTGGCCCACGATCGCCAGAGCGGAGACGAGCCAGAAGGAGCAGATGAGGAACGTGCCCTCCCTGCCCGACAGGCCGTCGTCGGTCTCGTCGGTGCGGTAGCGCAGCACGAAGCCGTCCTCGGTCAGCTCGTCGGCTATCGCGACGACGCTCGCGAGCAGCCGCTCGTCGTCGCCGGGAAGGAACCCGAAGATCGCGGCGAGGAGCGTCGAGGCATCGAGCGCGTCGGTGTCGTAGTGCTGGCGGAGGACGCCGCGGTCGCTGACGCCGCGCGCGAGGATGTCCTCGCGGATCGCCTCTGCCGTCTCGTGCCACGTCGCCTGGAGCTCGGGATCCCCGCGGATCTCCGCGAGCTTTGCGGCCCGGTCGAGCGCGACCCAGCACATGAGCTTCGAGGAGACGTAGTTCCGCGGCTTGCCGCGCGCCTCCCAGATCCCCTGGTCGGGCTCCTGCCAGACCCGCGTGGCGCACTCCGCCTGGGCCTGGACGATCGGCCAGAGGCGTTGGGGAAGACGCTTGCTCCGGCGGGTGTGGAGCAGGATCGAATCGAGGACCGCGCCGAAGACGTCGTTCTGGCGTTGGTCGAAGGCTCCGTTCCCGATCCGCACCGGGCGAGCGCCGGCGTACCCCGAGAGATTGTCGAGCGTCGATTCGGTGAGGTCGCGCCGACCGTCGATCCCGTACATGATCTGCAGCGCGCCGTCGTCGTTGGCGTCGAGGTCGGCGACGAACTGCATGAACTCGTCGGCCTCCCAGTCGAGGTTCAGGAAATGCAGCGCCTGGAGCGTGAACGTCGCGTCGCGCATCCACGTGTAGCGGTAGTCCCAGTTGCGCTCGCCACCCGGCGTCTCGGGCAACGAGGTGGTCAGTGCGGCGACCGTCGCTCCCGTCGGCATGTACGTCAGCCCTTTGATCACGAGCGCGGAGCGCTGGATCGGGTCGCGCCAGGCGTGGTCGGGGATCCGCGCCCTGCCCAGCCAGGCACGCCAGAAGCGCGTGGTGGCGGCGATCCGTGCCTCCGCCTCGTCGACGTCGGCGGGTGTCGCGAGCGCTTCCGCCCACGACAGGGCGCAGTACGCGCGCTCGCCCGTCCGAAGCGTGTGGCGTCCGTGCACGCGATTCCCCTCGATGCCGAGCGCGAGATCCGATCGCAAGCGGATCGTCAGCCCGCCACCGTGCGCGTCGGCCGCGTGCCGGTCGCCGTCGACGAGCGCCCACTCCGAGGTGGCACGGCCGTAGTCGAACGCCGGCTCGGCGACGACCTCGATCTCCACCTGCCCGTCGATGCACTCGACCGTACGCACGAGCATGTGATCGGCGTCGTCGTCGGCGGGGGGGCGTGTGTGTGGCGTGATCGCGTCCTCGTGGTCCCACGGCCCCAGCGTCAAAGCGTCCCGGACCACGACCCACCCCGACGGCGTCTTCCAGGTCGTCACCAGCACGTTCGTCCCCGGCTCGAAGTTGCGAGCCGATGGGTGGTTGATCCCGTACGGGCCGAACCGGAAGAACCCGGCCTGCCGGTCGAGCAGGCTGCCGAAGACGCTCGGCGCGTCGAAGGACGGGACGCAGAGCCAGTCGATCGCCCCGTCCGGCGCCACGAGCGCACCGGTGTGGCAGTCGGAGAGAAACGCGTAGTCCGCGATCGGCGGGAACGGCGACGGGGCGGCTGCGCTCTGCTCCCGTGTGCGCGGTGGTCTCTCGACGGCCTTCATGACACGACCCACGGCCCGTGCCAGCGCCCGTGGCCGGCGACGAGCCCGTCGGCCGCCTCGGGGCCCCACGTTCCCGGCGCGTACGGATGAACAGGAGGAGGCGCGTCGAGCAGCGGCTGCATGATCCGCCACGTCTCCTCGACCCCGTCCTGGCGGGTGAAGCGGGTGCTCTGCCCGACCAGTGCGGCGTGGAGCAGCACCTCGTACGGGGTCGGCCCCTCGCCCCCCTCGTCGGCGAACTCCATGTCGAGGGTGATCGGCTCGGCCTTCGGGGCGTCGGCGCGGTGCGCATCGAGGATCATTCGAACCCCCGTCGAGGGATCGAGCTTGACCACGAACTGGTCCGGCTCCGTGCTCACGTCCAGCATTCCGAAGCCGAGCCGGGGCGGGCGCTTGAAGACGAGCCTGACCTCGGTCTGCGTCGTCGGGAGGAGCTTCCCGGTGCGGATGAAGAAGGGAACGCCCGACCAGCGCCAGTTCTCGATCTCGAGGCGGAGAGCGGCGTAGGTCTCGGTCGTCGAGCCTTGCGCGACGCCGTCGACGTCCAGATAGCCCTCGTACTGGCCACGGACGTAGTGCGCCGGGTCGGCCGCGCGGATCGCCTTGAAGAGGGTGACGACGCCGTCCTTGATCGTCTCGGGGGCGCCACCGGCCGGGGGCTCCATCGCGGTCGCGGCGACCACCTGCATGATGTGGTTGACGACGACGTCGCGGAGCGCGCCGACCGGGTCGTAGAAGTGCCCGCGGTCGGCGACGCCGAAGTCCTCGGCCATCGTGATCTCGACGCACTCGACGTAGTTTCGGTTCCACACCGGCTCGAGCATCGTGTTGGCGAACCGGAGGTAGAGGATCCCCTCGAGGCCCATCTTCCCGAGGAAGTGGTCGATGCGGTAGAGCTGCGACTCGTCGATGTACTGGTGCAGCTCGTCGGCGAGCTCTCGCGCCGACTCCAGGTCGTGCCCGAACGGCTTCTCGACCACGACGCGCCCCGTCTCGGTCAACCCGGCCTCCGCGAGCCCCTTGACCACGCGTCCGAACAGGAAGGGCGGGATCTCGAGGTAGAAGACGGGGCTTTCGGCGCCCTCGATCGCCTTGCCCACTCGATCGTACGTTGCGGAGTCCCCGAAGTCCCCGGCGACGTAGGAGAGCCTCGCGGCGAACCGGTCGAACACCTCGGCGTCGATCTGCTCGCCGCTTCCCTCGATCGACTCGCGGGCGCGGTCGACCAGCTGCTCGATCGTCCAGTCGTCGACCGCGACGCCGACGATCGGACAGTCGAGCAGCCCGCGCTTCTCCAGCCGGTAGAGCGAGTGGAAGGTCATGACCTTCGCCAGGTCGCCGGTGATCCCGAAGACCACGAGGACGTCCGCGACCCGCTGCTCCGGGCCGGCGGTCGGGGTCGTTCGCCGGGTGCTGACGGCGGACGGTGCACTCGTCGTCATCGCTGCCTCCTCCTTCGTTGGCCGACGTCGAAGCGGCCGCGCACGAGGTCCACGCGCGGCGGCTCGGAGCCGTCTCGTTTCACTGCGGCCTGTCCCGGGCGCAGGATCAGTCCGCTTCCTCCTGGGTCCGAACGGTGATACGGCCCGGCCGCTCGTGCGTGAACCCTGCCCAGGTCCAGTCGACGAGCGCCTTGGCGCGATCCTCACCGGTCGAGAGGAGCGCGAGATGCACGGTCCCCCAGGCGAGCGACGCGGACTTGCCCTTGATCGTCCGTCCGCGGTGCGTCTGGATCACGGCGGCCCCCCGGCCGATGGTCGCCATCGTGCCCTTGTCGTGGTACGTGAAGGGCTCGGTGGGCTTGCCGCCGGCAAGCCGCGCGACGTTTTCCCCTGCGTGCTCTCCCGCCTGCAGAGCCACCGATCCGAGCTGCGGCAGGACCCGATCGGTCGCCGGGTCCGTGATCCAGGCGATGTCGCCGACCGCGAACACCTCGGGGTGTCCCTCCACGCTCAGCTCCGGTCCGACCGGCACCCGACCGCCCCTCTGCAGCTCCAGGCCGAGCGACGCGGTGAGTGGGCTCGCCTGGAGGCCCGCCCCCCAGACGAGCGTGTGGGCGGGTAACTCTGCCCCCGACGCGAGCGTGACGCGAGTGGGCCCGACCGATGCGACGGTCTCGCCCAGCAGGATCTCGACTCCGCGCTTCTCGAGCGCGCGTTGCGTGTAGCTCCGGATGTCCGGCTTGAACATCGCAAAGAGCTCCGGCCCGGCCTCGACGAGGATCAGGCGCGCCTGGTCCTGGGGGAGCGCCGGGTAGTCCTTGGCGAAGTCGCTGCGGTAGAGCTCGGCCAGCGCGCCGACCGTCTCGATGCCGGTCGGTCCGCCGCCGACGACGACCACGTTGAGCGCGCCGTCGTCCACCAGGGCGGGATCGCGATCCGCTGCTTCCCAGCGCCGGAGCACGTGCTCCTTCAGGCGCACCGCGTCGGCGAGGGTGTACATCGGGAACGCGTGCTCGGCTGCTCCCTCGGTTCCGAAGAAGTTGACCTCGGCGCCGAGCGCGAGCACGAGGTAGTCGTACGCGAGGGGCGCCATCTCGGCCAGATGCACCTCGCGCAGGCGCAGATCGACTCCGGTGACGGTCGCCTGGTGGACGACGACGTTCGGCTGCTCGCGGAAGAGATCCCTGACCGGATGCGCCGCAGCGGAGGTCTCGAGGAGATCGGTCGCGACCTGGTAGAGGAGCGGCTGGAAGGTGTGGTAGTCGTGTGCCTCGATCAGAACGACGTCCACCTCGGCGTCCCTGAGCTTCCGCGCTGCGCCCACGCCCGCGAAGCCGCCCCCGAGGACGACAACGACCGGACGCCGAGCCCCCTCGGCCCGGGCGTCGACCGGCATCTCGACCTCGATGCTAGTCCTCCAAAACGCGCTGTCGTCAAACCCGCGCGAAGGCTCACCCGGGTGAATCGTCCTGATCGCGTCAGCGGTCCCGTCATAATCCGGAGTTCGCCCACGCGAATGCGCACGCGCCCTGCCAGGCGCAGGGCGCAGCCGGCGATCGACACCATGAGCCCCCGGAAGTCGTCCACTCCACCGGTCGGCCCCATCGTCTCCAGGGCCGTCGCCACCGCCACGTCGTGATCCCCCTCGGCGACACCGCGGTCGATCTCGCGCGTATCCAGTTCGCGACGACGTCGCTGTACCACTTCCTGTTCGTCCCGCTGACGCTCGGCCTCGCGCCGCTGGTGGCGGTCATGCAGACGCTCTGGCACCGCACCGGCGACGAGGCGTGGCTGCGGCTGACGAAGTTCTTCGGGACCCTGCTGCTGATCAACTTCGCGATCGGGGTGGCCACCGGCCTCGTGCAGGAGTTCCAGTTCGGCATGAACTGGTCCGTCTATTCGGAGTACGTCGGCGACGTGTTCGGCGCGCCGCTCGCGATCGAGGGACTGGCGGCGTTCTTCCTCGAGTCGACGTTCCTCGGGCTCTGGATCTTCGGCTGGAACCGGCTCTCGCCGCGCGTGCATCTGGCGACGATCTGGCTGGCGGCGCTCGGCACCTGGCTCTCGGCGTACTTCATCCTCGTGGCCAACTCGTGGATGCAGCATCCGACCGGGTACACGGTCTCGAACGGGAAGGCCGAGCTGACGAGCGTGTGGGATCTTCTCACCGCCAAGTGGGCCATCTGGGCGTTCGGGCACACCATGCTCGCCGCCGTGACGACGGGGTCGGCGGTCGTGTTCGGCGTCGCGTGCTGGCACCTGGCGCGCGGCCGGAACCAGGAGCTGTTCCTTCGGGCCGCGAAGCTCGGGCTGATCGTGCTGGTGCCCGTCTCCGCCGTGAACCTCTGGTTCGGGAGCAACTTCGGCATTCTCGTCACCGAGCAGCAGCCGATGAAGATCGCTGCGACCGAGGCGCTCTGGGACACGGAGCAGCCCGCCTCGTTCTCGATCTTCCAGATCGGCGGCTTCACGCAGGACGACCCGACACCGTCCTTCTCGATCGAGGTACCGCGGCTGCTCTCGTTCCTGGCCACCGGCTCGTTCAACGGCGAGGTGGAGGGCATGAACGAGCTGCAGAAGCAGGAGGAGGCCCAGTACGGGCCCGGCGACTACATCCCGCCGGTCAGGTCGGTCTACTGGAGCATGCGCGTCATGGCCTACCTCGGCTCGCTCGTCTTCCTCGTCGCCGTGATCGGTGCATTCCTGTACCGGAGACAACGTCTCGAGCGCACGCGCTGGTTTCTGTGGGCCGGCGTCGCCACGATCGCGTTCCCGTTCCTCGCGGCTCTGGCAGGCTGGGTGCTCACCGAGGTCGGGCGGCAGCCGTGGATCGTCTTCGGGCTGCTTCGCACCGCCGACGCCAGCTCGCCGAGCGTCGGAACGTGGACGATCGGCACCAGCCTCGCGGTCTTCGCCGGCCTGTACGGCGCGCTCGCTGTCGTCGACTTCGTGCTCATGCGCCGCTACGCGCGGCTCGACCCGCCCGAGGTCGGCGGCGACGAGGAGGGCGCGGCCCCCGCGCTCGGCTACTGATGGATCTGCAGACCTTCTGGTTCGTGCTCATCGCCGTCCTCTGGGCCGGATACTTCGTGCTCGAGGGTTTCGACTTCGGCGTCGGGATGCTGCTGCCGTTCCTGCCGCGCGACGAGCGCGAGCGTCGAGTGATGTTCGAGACCATCGGCCCTGTGTGGGACGGCAACGAGGTATGGCTCGTAGTCGCCGGCGGCGCGACCTTCGCGGCCTTCCCGGAGTGGTACGGGACGATGTTCTCGGGCTTCTACCTCGCGTTGCTGCTGGTGCTCGTGTTCCTCATCATCCGAGTCGTCTCGTTCGAGTGGCGCGAGAAGAGCGCGAGCCCGCGGTGGCGCACGCTCTGGATGTGGGCGAACACCGTCGGCAGCACAGGTGCGTCGCTGATCTGGGGCGTCGGGCTGGCCAACCTTCTTCACGGCGTTCCGCTCGCCGCGAACGGCGACTACGCAGGCGACTTCGCCGACCTCTTCAGCCCGTACACCGTGGTCGCGGGGGTCGCCGTGGTGGTGCTCTTTGCGTTCCACGGAGCGACCTTCCTGGCGCTGCGGACGACCGGCGACCTGTGTGAGCGCGCAGCGCGGACGGCCCGCGGGATCGCCGTTCCGGCGGCGGTCCTGGCAGCGGGCTTCCTGGTCTGGACGGTGGCCGTCGCAGTCGACCGCAACGACAAGGACGTCTTCCCGCCCGCGCTACCGGCGGCGCTCGGCATCGCCGCGCTCGCTCTCGCCGTGCTCGCGGTGTTCTGGCGGCGCAGAGGGTGGGCGTTCTCGTTCACCGCTCTCGGGGTGATCGCCATCGTCGCCACGCTGTTCACGAGCCTCTACCCGCGCGTGATGGTCTCGAGCCCGGACTTCGCGAACAGCCTCACGGTGGACGGCTCGTCGTCGTCGCACTACACGCTGACGGTGATGACCGTCGTCGCGCTGATCGTGACGCCGATCGTCCTGCTCTACCAGGGCTGGACGTACTACGTCTTCCGACAGCGGCTCGGCCTGTCAGAGGCAGATCCCCACGAGGGAGACCGCGTGCCACGCAAGCTGCCGTCGGGAATCGAAGGGTCGAGCTAGTGCTGGGTCACTGCGGGACCCGCGTCCGGGGCCCTGCGGTGGTCTAGCAGTGCGCGCGCTCGACCCGCGCCTACTGCATCGCGCCCGGGCAGCGAGGACGCTGCTGGTGGTCGACGTCGCCCTCGGCGTGCTGGCGGCGGTCGTCGTCCTCCTCCAGGCGACACTGCTCGCGCGCATCGTGGCGCGCTCCTTCGGTGGCGCGTCGCTCGAGGACGTCTCGATCGACCTCGTGCTGCTCGTACTCGCGTTCGCGGCGCGCGGGCTCCTCGCCTGGGGCTTCGAGTCGGCCGGCCGGCGCGCTTCCGCCACGACACTCTCGCAGCTGCGTCTCTCGCTGGTCGAGCGGCGGTTGCGCGACGAGCCGTCGGCGCTCGACGGCGCCGAGAGCGCCGAGCTGGCGACCATCGCCGTCCAGGGCGTCGACGGTCTCGACGCCTATTTCGGCCGCTACCTGCCGCAGGTCGTGCTGGCGTGCGTAGTCCCGGTCGCCGTGCTCGTCTGGGTCGGCACGATCGACCGCGTCTCCGCGCTCGTGATGCTGCTCACGCTGCCGCTCGTACCCGTGTTCATGTGGTTGATCGGCCGCTACACGGAGGAGCAGACGCGCCGCCGCTGGGAGTCACTGCGGCTGCTCTCGACGCATTTCCTCGACGTCGTTCGCGGTCTGCCGACGCTCCGCGCCTTCAACCGCGGCACCGCGCAGGCGGACGCGATCGCGGACGTGAGCGACCGGTACCGCCGGTCCACGATGGGCACGCTGCGCGTCGCCTTCCTCTCCGGCGCCGTGCTCGAACTGGCCGCCACGCTGGGCGTCGCGCTCGTCGCCGTGACGGTCGGTGTCCGGCTCGTCGACGGCGGACTGGGCTTGCAGGCGGGGCTCACGGTGCTCGTGCTCGCGCCGGAGCTGTACCTGCCGTTGCGAAGGCTCGGCGAGCAGTTCCACGCGAGCGCGAACGGGCTCGCCGTCGCCGACCGCTTGGTGACGCTGCTCGACGCGCCGCCGGCCGTCCGCACGCGCAATGCGGCGACGCCGCCGAGCCCGGCGGCCACGGTCGTCCGGCTCGAGAATGTGACGTTCTCGTATCCCGCGCGCCCGGGTGTCGTCCTCGACGGCGTGACGCTGGAACTTCGGCCGGGCGAGACGGTCGCCCTCGTCGGCCCCAGTGGAGCCGGCAAGAGCACGGTCGCGAAGCTGCTCGTCAGGCTCGCCGAGCCGACCACAGGCATCGTCTCGGTCGACAACACCGATCTTGCATCCTGCGACACGGAGGCCTGGCGTCGGCTCGTGGCGTGGGTGCCGCAGAGGCCGACGATCTTCCGCGGCACCGTCATGGACAACATCCTGCTCGGAGACCCATCGGCAGACCACGAGGCGGTGCGGGTGGCCGCGCAGCTGGCGGGCGCGGACTCGTTCGTCCAGGCCCTCCCCCAGGGATACGCGACGACGGTGGGTGACGGAGGCCGGGCGCTGTCGGCCGGAGAGCGGCAGAGGCTGGCGTTGGCACGGGCGTTCCTGCGCGACGCTCCGCTGGTGGTGCTCGACGAGCCGACCGCCAACCTCGACCCCGCAAGCGCCGAGCTCGTCACCTACGCGATCGAGCACCTACGCGAGGGACGCACGCTGCTCGTGATCGCGCACCGGCCGGAGCCGGCGCAGCGCGCGGATCGCGTGATCACGCTCCAGGCCGGGCGTGTTGTCGCCGAACGGGAGGCGGCGGCCGCGTGACGAAGACCCTGCGCCGCGTGCTCCGCCTGGCAGGCGTGCCCCGGCGGTCGGCCGCGCTATCCGTCGTCCTCGGTGCGCTGGCAGTGGGGTTCGGCATCGCGCTTATGACGACCGCGGGCTACCTCATCTCGCGTGCCGCAGAGCGCCCGCCGATTCTCTCGCTCACGGTGGCCATCGTGGCCGTGCGGTTCTTCGGGCTCGCACGGCCGGTGACGCGCTACCTCGATCGGCTCGTCTCGCACGACCTCGCACTGCGAGCGCTCGGGCGGCTGCGCGTGCGGGTCTACGAACGCCTCGAGCCCCTGGCGCCCGCCGACCTCGGCGGGTACCGGCACGGTGAGCTGCTGGCGCGGACGGTCGGCGACGTCGATGCGCTGCAGGGCCTGTACGTGCGCGGGTTCGGGCCGCCGCTCGTGGCGCTGCTGGTGGGCAGCGCATGCGTCGGCGTGATGGCCTACGCGCTCCCCCTCGCCGCCGTAGTGCTCGCCGCCGGGCTGCTCGTCGGAGGGCTCGTCGTGCCGGCGGTCACGCTGGTGGTGAACCAGCGCACCGGTCGGCGGCAGGCTCCTGCACGGGCCGAGCTGACGGCGGAGCTCGTCGAGCTCCTGCGCGGCGCGCCCGAGCTCGCCGCGTTCGGCCACCAGGGCGAGGCGCTCGCGCGTGTCACCGCCGCTGACCGCGAGCTCGTTCGGCTCGGACGGCGCGACGCGCTCGCGGCCGGCGTCGGAGACGGGCTCATGGTGCTGGTGGCGGGGGCGACGACCGCCGGCGTGCTTGCGGTCGCGGTCGCCGCGCACGACGCCGGGAACCTCGATCGGGTGCTCGTCGCGACGCTTGCGCTGCTCGCCTTGTCGTCGATCGACGCCGTCGCACCGCTTCCCGCCGCCGCGCGGGAGCTGTGGGAGAACGTGACTTCGGGCCGGCGCATTCTCGAGTTGATCGACCGCGAGCCCTCGGTCAACGATCCGCGCGACCCGATCGCGCCGCCGCCCGGGCGGCCGGCCGTCGCGCTGGAGGGCGTGACCGCGCGCTACAGCGGAGATGACGAGCCCGCCCTCCGCGGCGTCGACTTCGTCCTGCCGCCGGGGCGGCACGTCGCCCTTGTCGGCGCGAGCGGAGCGGGCAAGACGACGGTCACGGGCCTGCTGCTGCGGTTCCTCGACCCGGAGGAAGGCAGGGTGACGATCGACGGCCACGACGCCCGCGACTACCGGCAGGAGGACCTCCGCGAGACGTTCGCGCTCGCGGGCCAGGACGCCCACGTCTTCGACGCCACCATCCGCGCGAATCTCCTCGTCGCCCGGCCGGATGCTTCGGACGCCGACCTCCGGCATGCGCTCGCCCGCGTGCGCCTCGACGCGTGGGTCGACTCGCTTCCCGACGGGCTCGAGACGCTCGTCGGAGAAGACGGTTGCCGGCTCTCCGGTGGCCAGCGCCAGCGGCTCACGGTCGCCCGCGCACTCCTCACCGACGCGCCCGTGCTGCTCCTCGACGAGCCGACTGCTCACCTCGACACGGCCACCGCCGAAGCGTTCGTGCACGACGTCCTCGCGGCATCGGAGGAGCGATCGGTGCTGCTCGTCACGCACCGGCCCGAGGGACTCGACGTGGTCGACGAAGTCGTGCGGCTGGAGGAAGGCCGGGTCGTGGAGCGCACGCTCCGGCGCGAGTTGCCCGGCGTGGACGAATCCGTGAC
>NZ_DATMBZ010000086.1:0-21554 GCF_035558935.1 Gaiella sp.
GCGGAGCGCGTCGACCGCCGTCTCGCCCTCGCCGTAGCGCCGTGTCACGTCGCGCGCGACAACGACCGTCCCGTTGTCAGTGCTCATCTCTCTCCTCGGCTCATTCGGTTTCGACGCACCCCAGGTTGCCCGCTCCGGGAACGGGGAAAGGTGCGGGAAACACTACTCCGGGGTCTTGTTACCAGGTGGTTACGGATCGGCTGATCGGACTACGCGCGCATCCGCCGCTGTGCCTCGCCCAACACGTCGCCCAGGATGCCGACGATCTCGTCCATCTCCGTTTCGGTCGCGACCAGCGGCGGCGAGATCTGGACGACGGGGTCGCCGCGATCGTCCGTCCGGCAGATCAGCCCGGCGTCGAAGAGCGCCGGCGAGAGGAACCCGCGCAGGAGCGTCTCGCACTCCTCGTCGGAGAACGTCTGCCGTGTCTCCTTGTCGCGGACGAGCTCGATCCCGTAGAAGAACCCCGTCCCGCGCACGTCGCCGACGATCGGCAGGTCGAGCAGCGTCTCGAGCTTCGCCCGGAAGGCGCCCTCTGTCTCGCGGACGTGGTCGACGATCCCCTCGCGCTTCATGATCTCGATGTTCTTGAGCGCGATCGCGCACATCACGGGATGACCGCCGAACGTGATCCCGTGCGAGTACATCGACGTCGCGTCGAGGAACGGCTCCATCACCCGGTCGGTCGCGATCACGGCGCCGATCGCCGCGTACGACGACGAGAGCCCCTTCGCCGAGGTGACGATGTCCGGCCGGATGTCGTACCGCTCGGAGCCGAACCAGTAGCCGAGCCGGCCGAACGCGGTGATCACCTCGTCGGCCGAGAGGAGGACGTCGTAGCGGTCGCAGATCTCCCGCACGCCCCGCCAGTAGCCGGCGGGAGGCGTGAAGCACCCGCCGGCGTTCTGCACCGGCTCCATATGGACGAGGCAGACGGTCTCGGGGCCCATCGCGACGATCGTCTGCTCGAGGTCGTCCAGCAGGAACGCCGTGAACTCCTCCTCGGTCTCCTGCGGCGGACGGTGGTAGCGGTTCGTGTTGCGCACGTGCCGCACCTCGGGGATGAGCGGCTCGAACGGCGTGCGGATCGCGGGGATGCCGTTGATCGAGAGCGCGCCCAGCGTCGTCCCGTGGTAGGCGACGTGGCGCGCAATCGCCTTGTAGCGGCGGGGGCGCGGCTGCGCTGCGGCGACAACCGCGTCGTGGTACGTCTCCGGCTCGGCGAGCACCGTGCGCAGCCGCTTCTCGCCGCGCACGAGGTAGTACTGGCGCGCGAGCTTCCAGGCCGACTCGACCGCCTCCGAGCCGCCCGAGACGAAGAACACGCGGTTGAGGTCGCCGGGGGCGAGCGACGCGACCTCGGCGGCGAGCTCGATCGCGCGCGGGTGCGCGTACGACCAGTTGGTGTAGAAGGGCAGCTCTCGCATCTGCTCGAGCGCCGCCTGGCCGATCTCCTCGCCGTGCGAGTAGCCGATGTTGACGGAGAAGAGACCCGCGAGCGCATCGAGGTAGCGCTTCCCGTTCGCGTCCTCGAGATAGCAGCCGTCGCCCCGCACGATGATCGGCACGTCCGCGGCCGCGTAGCCGCCCATCCGGGTGAAGTGCATCCACAGGTGGTCCTTCGCGAGCTGCTGGAGATCGACGGTCGTGGTCTGCGTCATGCCGCCTCCGGTCGGTGGAGCTGTTCGGGGATGGGTAGTGCCTGCGTCATCGGCTCCCGGGACCGGCGCGCCGCGCGGAGCCCCCAGAGGACGTTGCCGAGCATCACGAGGATGGCGAAGAGGAAGATCGCGCTCGCGACGACGTTCACCTGCGGCGGCACGGCGACTCTCGCCGCGCCCCAGACGAAGAGCGGGAACGTCGTCGTCGAGCCGGCGACGAAGTAGGTGATCACGAAGTCGTCGATCGAGAGCGCGAACCCGAGCAGCGCGGCGCTCAGGATCGCGGGCGCGAGCAGAGGCAGCGTCACCTTTCGGAACGTCACCCATTCGTTCGCGCCGAGGTCCATCGCGGCCTCCTCCAGGTGGCGGTCGAAGTCGATCAGGCGCGCCTTCACGGTCACGACGACGTAGCTGACGATGAACATCACGTGGGCGATGAAGATCGTCGCAACCCCGGTGACGACCTGCGCCTGGAGGAACATCGTGAGCAGCGAGGCGCCGAGCACGATCTCCGGCGTCGACATCGGCAGGAAGACGAGGACGTTGACGACGCCGCGGCCGCGGAACCGGTGACGGACGATCGCGAGCGCGAGGACGGTCCCGAGCGCGGTCGCCGCGATCGTCGAGATGAACCCGATGAAGAGCGACATCCAGACGGCGTGGCGGATGCCGGGGACCGCGTCCCAGTTGGCCCAGTTGTCGAGGGTGAATCCCTCCCACACGTAGTTGAAGCGACCCGCCGGAGCGTTGAAGGAGAAGAGGATCACTACCGCCACCGGCAGCAGCAGGTAGCCGAACGCGAGGATCGCGTAGCCCGTGAGCAGGTTCCGTCTGATCCAGGCCACGGCTACCCCGTCAGCCTCTCTGTCCCCACCGCGCGCGCGTACACGAGCAGGGCGGCGAGGATCAGCGCCATCAGGATGAACGAGAGCGACGCCGCGGCCGGATAGTCGATCAGCAAGAGGAACTTCGACTGGATCACGTTCCCCACCATCGACTGGCGCGGCGTCCCGAGCAGCTGCGCGTTGATGAAGTCACCGGCCGCGGGGATGAACGTGAGCAGGGTCCCTGCGACGATGCCGGGCGCCGAGAGCGGCAGCGTCACCCGGAGGAACGCCTGGCGCCTGCTGGCATACAGGTCCTCCGCTGCCTCGAGCAGCCGCGTGTCGATCTGCTCGAGCGACACGTAGAGCGGCAGCGCCATGAAAGGCAGGAAGTTGTAGGTGATGCCCGCGACGACGGCGAACCCGGTCGCGAGGAGACGCCCGTCCGAGCCGAGGATCCCGATCGTCTTGAGCGCGTTCACGACCGGGCCCTCGTCGGCGAGGATGTTGAGCCACGCGAGCGTCCGCACGAGATAGGTGACGAAGAGCGGGGCGACGATCAGGATCAGGAAGAGGTTCTTCCAGCGGCCGCCGCGGAACGCGATCCAGTAGACGAGCGGGTACGAGATGAGCAGGGCCACCACCGTCGCGATGCCGGCGTAGAGGAACGAGCGGATCAGCTGCTCGTTGTACGTCGAGATCGCGTCCCAGTAGTTCGAGAACTCCCAGGTGAAGCTGTAGCCGCTCTCGAAGGAGCCGGACTCGAGCGACTGGTAGCCGAGGAAGCCGAGCGGCACGAGGAAGAACACCCCCAGCCAGGCGATGCCCGGCAGGAGCAGCAGGTACGGCGTCAGCCCCTTGTGGCGGTGCAGGAACGTCACGGCCGGCGGTCTGCCGTCACGCCCCGAGCACCTTCTGCCACGCGGTGATGTACGTCTCGTTGTTCAGTGCCTCTCCGGAGAACGAGTGCACCTCGGAGAGCATCTCGTCGGAAGGGAAGATGAGCGTGTTCTTCGCCGTCTCGGGATCGGTCTTCGCGAGCTCCTCGCGGGTGCCCTTGACGGGCGGCACGTAGTTCACGTACGCGGCGATCTGCGCCTGGATCTTCGGGTCGTACACGAAGTTCATGTACGTCGACGCGGTCGCGCTCGAGCCCTCGAGCGGCACGAACATGTTGTCCGTCCAGATCATCGCGCCCTTCTCGGGGATACCCCACTTGAGCTTCGGGTTCGAGGCGAGCAGCTGCACGACGTCGCCCGACCACGCAACGGCCGCGGCGAGGTCGCCTCGGGTCAGCGGCTGCGCATAGTCGTTGCCCGTGAACTGCCTGATCTGCCCGTCGTCGACCCCCTTCTGGACACGGGCGATGGCCTTGTGGAACGTCTCGTCGGTGACGACGGACGGGTCGTCGCCGCTGTCGAGCATCACGAGCCCGATCGAGTCCGCCATCTCGGTGAGCATCGTGACCTTGCCCTTGAGCTTCGGGTCGTCGAGCAGCTGCTGGATCGAGGTCACGGGGCCGGTGACGTCCTCGTTCCATGCGATGCCGGTCATCCCGGACTGCCACGGCAGGCTGTAGGTGCGGTCGGGATCGAACGGGGGGCTCGCCTGGGCGTCGATCAGGTTCGAGATGTTCGGGATCTTGTCCTTGTCGAGCGGCTCGACCCACTTCTTGTCCACGAGCAGCTGCGGGTACCGCGAGCTGTCGGTGAAGACGAAGATGTCGCGGTCGACGCCGCGACCCTGCGACAGCGGCCCCTGAACCTTGGCGAAGTACGTCGCGTTGTCGTTGATGTCCTCGAAGTACTGGACCTCGATGCCCGTTTCTTTCTTGAACGCATCCAGGGTCGGGTGCGTCTTGGTCTTCTCGTCGTAGTCGATGTAGAGCGGCCAGTTCGAGAAACGAAGGACGTCCGCCACCTCGCCGCCGCCCCCACCGCCACCGCCTCCACCTCCGCATGCGGCGAGGAGGCCGGGCAGGCTCAGCAGCGTCACGCCGGCCGCACCTCGCTGGACGAGCTCACGACGCGTGATGCGCGTGGTCATATCGCTTGCTCCTCTCCTCGGTCTGCACGGTCTGCCCGGTCTCCCGGGTCGACGACGAACGTCGCCTCCGGCGCCCACGAGAGCGTCACGTCGCTCCCGATCCCGGGTGCTACGCCCCCGGCCTCGACGTTCTGGTGGAACACAGTGAGCTCGCCCACCGTCGTCGCGACCACGAGCTCGGTCGCGACGCCGATGTAGGCGGACTCCTTGACTCGGCCGGTGAGACGGTTGACGCCCCCGTTCGCGAGGCTGATCTTCTCGGGCCGCACACCCACCGAGACCGGGCCGCTCGTGCCGTTCGTGTGCACGCGGAGCTCCGAGCCGTCGGCCAGCCGGACGAGCCCGTCACCGGCGATCGTGCCGTCGAGGAGATTCGACTTCCCGAGGAAGCCTGCGACGAACGCGGTGCGGGGCCGCTCGTAGAGCTCCGCCGGGGTGCCGAGCTGCTCGATCCGCCCGTTGTTCATGACGGCGATCGTGTCGGCCATCGTCATCGCCTCTTCCTGGTCGTGCGTGACGTGGACGAACGTGATCCCGACCTCGTTCTGGATGCGCTTCAGCTCGAGCTGCATCTGCTTGCGGAGCTTGAGGTCGAGCGCGCCGAGCGGCTCGTCGAGCAGGAGCACCCGCGGGTTGCACACGATCGCACGCGCGAGCGCGACCCGCTGCTGCTGGCCGCCCGAGAGCTGCCGCGGCTTGCGGTTCTCGCGGCCCCCGAGGTCGACGAGCTCGAGGATCTCGGCGACACGGCTGCGGGCCTCGCCCTTCGCGATTCCCTTCCGGTGGAGCCCGAAGGCGACGTTGTCCGCGACGGTCATGTGCGGGAAGAGCGCGTAGCTCTGGAACACGGTGTTGACGTCCCGCTTGTAGGGCGGCAGGCCGACCACGTCCCGGTCGCCGAGGAAGATCCGCCCCGACGTCGCCTCCTCGAAGCCGCCGATCATCCGCAGCGTCGTCGTCTTGCCGCAGCCCGACGGACCGAGCAGCGCGAAGAAGGAGCCACGGGGAACCTCGAGCGAGATGCCGTCCACGGCCCGGACGTCGCCGAACTCCTTCACGACTTCCTCGAGCCGGACGTCCGGGACGGTCGTCGCCTCGCTCAAGCGTCTTGCTCGCCGCCGTTGGTCCGGCCGGCGCCCCAGTCGTACAGCTGCTTCCACAGCTCGAGGTAGAGGAAGGTCTCGGTCGAGACGACCTGGGGGAGCGACCGGATCCGGTTGGTCACGTCGAGCAGCTCCCGTCGGTCGGCGCAGACCACCTCGACGAGGAGGTCGAAGCGGCCGGTCGTCACGACGACGTAGTCGGCTTCCGCCCAGTGCGAGAGCTCGTCCGCGACGATCTCGGGCGGCCCCGTGGTGCGGACGCCGACCATCGCCTGCGCGTCGAAGCCGAGCCCGAGCGGGTTCGTCACCCCGGTGACCTGGAGGATGCTCTGCTCGCAGAGCCGTCCGTACCGCGCGCGCACGGTCGCCTCCGAGACGCCGAGCCCGGCGGCGATCCGCCGGAAGGACTCGCGCCCGTTCCGCTGCAGCGCGCTGATGATCCCGCGGTCGACGTGGTCGAGCTCCGGCGCGCGAGACACGGGCCCGCGCCGGTCGACGGGCCCCTCGGGACGCGGCCTGCGCTCGACCTCGGCGTGCGAACGACTACGCAATGCGAGGGGTTCCTACCAAAACGCGACGCAATGCGTCAACCGCCACCCGGCTTCGTGTCGGGAATGCAGGGGCGCGGCCGGGGCCGCGCCCCCACGTATTCAGCGATGGAAGGGAACGGAGTCGACCGGGCAGACCGTCCCGGCCGGCGGAGTCGCAGACGTGAGGAGGTATGTGCTCACCGCCTGGTCCGCGCACTGCGAGATGAAGAGCGACGTGTGCCCCCAGCCGTCCACCGTCAACAGCCGTGAATTGGGCAAGAGCCCGGCGACCGTCTGCGCGCCCTCGTACCGCGTCGCCGGGTCGAAGTAGTTCCCCACGACGAGCACCGGCTTCGCAGTGCGCGCCGTGAACGGCCCCATGTAGCGGTCGCTGTCCCCGGCGGGCCACTCCGCGCAGATGCTGGACGCCCACGTCCAGATCGGGCCGAAGGTGCCGAAGGACGTCGCCGCGGCCGTCGACCAGGCGGCGTACGAGCTCGGGTTGTCGCTGTCCGCGCACGCGACCGCGGGGAACCCCTCCAGGAAGTTCGGGTAGCGGGGAAAGCCGCGCTTGGCGATGTAGAGCGGCCGAGCCTGGAACGCCTGGACGCGTGTCCGGAGCGCCGCGGTCGGCGCCGTGGCGGCGTCGAGGTCGGCGAGCAGCTGTGCGAAGTCCTCCCAGCTCGACGAGTCGTACATGGCCGACAGCGTCATGCCGATCAGCTGGGAGTAGTTGATGATGCTGGGGTCGGCCTTCAGCCGTTCGCCGAGCGCCGCGAACCGCGCAGCCGAGCCCGGCCCGAACGCACACGTGCCCGTGTCGCAGAGCCTGAAGAACTCGTCGAGCGTCGCCTGCGCGCCGATGTCCGAGTGCAGCCGTGTCGAGAACGGGAGCGTCGAGCCCTGGTTGCCGCTACCGGTCGTCCACGCGATCGGGTCGAGCACACCGTCGACGACGAGCGCGCGAACGCGGTCCGGGAAGAGGTTCGCGTACGTGACACCGAGGAACGAGCCGTACGAGTACCCGACGTAGGTCAGTGCCTCGTCGCCGACCGCCTGGCGGAGCATGTCGAGGTCGCGCGCCACGTTGGCCGTCGACATGTGCTCGCCGATTCGGGCACCGCGCTGGGCGCACGCTCCGTCGAGGTAGCGATCCGCCGCCTTCCAGATCTCCTCCTCGGCCGGTGTCGAGGGAAACGCGAGCGGTGTGAAGAACGGCTCCCACTGCTTGTCGTTGCCGAAGCAGCGGAACGCACTGCTCCGGATGATCCCTCGCGGGTCGAAGCCGACGAGGTCGAAGCGCGCGCGCACCTCGTCCGTGAACAGGAAGGGGCCGCCGAAGACGACCATGTCGACGCCCGAGCCGCCCGGGCCACCGGGGTTCACGAACAGCGAGCCGATGCGCCTGCTCGGATCGGACGCCGGAAGGCGGACGAGCGAGAGCGAGATCGCGCCTCCGTCGCTCGAGTCGTAGTCGAGCGGCACCTGCACGGTGCTGCATTCGTAGGGGCCCTGGTCTCGGAAGCAGGGGCTCCACGAGGCCTTCGGCGTGCCCGGCGCCGCCGCGCCTGTTTGCCCGCCGAGCACGAGTGAGAACGCGGCCGCCGCAAGGACAGCGAGAACGGTCACTCTCTTCCGCATGTCATCCCTCCCCGGGATCGAGTGAGTGACGGCAGCCTTTCGCGGGTCGACGCTCGTGTCAAGTCGCACGAGATGCAGCGGCGCGGCTGCGTGGCGCGGATCAGGCCCGGATCTCAGGCGAGCTTCACGCAGACGTGCTTGATGCGCGTGTACTCCTCCATCGAGTAGAGCGACATGTCCTTGCCGTAGCCCGACTCCTTGAAGCCGCCGTGCGGCATCTCGGAGGTCAGTGGGTAGAGGTGCTCGTTCACCCAGACGGTGCCGAAGTCGAGCCGTCCGGCCACCTTCATCGCCCGGCCGACGTTCTCGGAGAAGACCGACGCCGCGAGCCCGTACCGGACGCCGTTCGCCATCGCGATCGCGTCGTCGTCCGATGCAAACGGCTGCATCGTGACCACCGGGCCGAAGACCTCGTTCTGCACGATTTCGGCGTCCTGCGCGACGTCGGTGACGATCGTCGGCGAGACGAAGAAGCCGCGGTCGCCGACGCTGCCGCCGCCGGTGACGACCGTCGCCTTCGCGGCGACGGCACGCTCGACGAAGCCGAGGACGCGCTCCTGCTGCTCGGCTGAGATCACGGGGCCCATGCCGACGTCGTCGTCCGTGGCCGGGTCGCCCACGCTCATCCCCTCGACGGCCGTCTTCGTCGACGAGAGCACGTCGTCGTAGATCCGCTCGGAGACGAGGATGCGCGAGGAGGCGGTGCAGTCCTGGCCGGAGTTGAAGTAGCCGCCGATCTTGATCGCCTCCGCGACGGTCGCCGGGTCGGCGTCGTCGAGCACAACCATCGGCGCCTTGCCGCCGAGCTCGAGGTGCACGCGCTTCACGGTGTCGGCCGCGTTCTTCGCGATCAGCTTCCCGGTCGCAGTGTCGCCGGTGAGCGAGACGAGGCGGACCGACGGATGCCGCACGAGCCGGTCGCCGGCCGGGACGCCCTCTCCGGTGACGACCTGGAGCACGCCCTTGGGGAGGACCTCCTGCGCGAGCTCGACGAAGCGGAGCACGGTGAGCGGCGTCTGCTCGGCCGGCTTCACGATCTGCACGTTGCCGGCGGCGAGCGCCGGGCCCGTCTTCCAGATCACCATGAACAGCGGGTAGTTCCACGGCGCGATCCCGGCCACGACGCCGAGCGGCTCCCGGCGAATCATGGACGTGTAGCCCTCGACGTACTCCGCGGCGGCCTTCCCCTCGAGGTTGCGGGCGGCGCCGGCGAAGAAGCGCAGGTTGTCGGACATCATCCCGGGCTCGTCGACGGCGACCCACCATGGCTTGCCGACGTTCAGCGACTCGAGCCGCGCGAGCTCCTCCGCGTTCTCGTCGATCACGTCGGCGAGCTTCAGGAGGAGCTCCATCCGGTCCTTCGGCGTCTTTTCCCGCCACGTCTCCCATGCCCTCTCCGCCGCCGCGACAGCGCGGTCGACGTCCTCCTCCCCCGCGCGCGGCACCTCGGCGATCACCTCGCCGGTCGCCGGGTTCAGCACCTCCATCGTCTCGCCCGAGAGCGCGTCGACGAACTCCCCGTCGACGAACATCTTCTGCTGCGCCACCGACACACTCATGCTTGCCTCCGATTCGTCAAATCGTCGGTACATCATTGCGCGCCGACCGAGAGCGGGGATCCGGTAGAACGCGCTGATGCGACTCCTCGTCGTAGGCACCGGCGGTGTCGGCTCCGCGTTCGCCGGGATCGCGGCCCGGCGCTCGTTCTTCGACCACTGCGCGCTCGCCGACTACGACCCAGCCCGCCCGGCGGCCGTCGCCGCCGCGCTCGACGACGGCCGCTTCTCCGCGCACCCGATCGACGCTTCGAGCCGCGAGGCCGTGCTCGGGCTCATCCGCGAGACGAAGGCCGACGCCGTCCTCAACGCCGTCGACCCGGTATTCAACCCGCAGCTCTTCGACGCGTGCCTCGACGCCCGGGTGACGTACCTCGACATGGCGATGACGCTCTCCGAGCCGCATCCCGAGCGCCCGTACGAGCTGACGGGCGTCAAGCTCGGCGACTACCAGTTCGAGCGTGCCCCGGCGTGGGAGGACGCGGGCGTCCTCGCGCTCGTCGGTATCGGCATCGAGCCGGGCGCGGCCGACGTGTTCGCGCGGCACGCGGCCGACGACCTGTTCTCCGAGATCGACGAGATCGGTGTCCGCGACGGGGCGAACCTCGTCGTCGAGGGCTACGACTTCGCGCCGACGTTCTCGATCTGGACGACGATCGAGGAATGCCTCAACCCACCGGTCGTCTGGGAGCGCGACCGCGGCTGGTTCACGACCGAGCCGTTCTCCGAGCCGGAGGTGTTCGACTTTCCCGAGGGCATCGGCCCGGTGGAGTGTGTCAACGTCGAGCACGAGGAAGTGCTGCTCGTGCCGCGCTGGGTGGACTGCCGCCGGGTGACGTTCAAGTACGGGCTCGGCGACGAGTTCATCGAGGTGCTCCGGACGCTCCACAAGCTCGGCCTCGACCGGAAGGAGCCGCTCCGCGTCAAGGGCGTCGAGGTCGCGCCGCGTGACGTTGTCGCCGCAGCGCTGCCCGACCCGGCGACGCTCGGCGAGCGGATGACCGGCAAGACGTGCGCGGGAACGCTGGTCACGGGGCTGGGGCTCGACGGGCAGCCCAGGCGGACCTACCTCTGCCACGTCGTCGACAACGAGTGGTCGATGCGCGAGTACGGCTCGCAGGCGGTCGTCTGGCAGACGGCGCTCAATCCCGCCGTCGCGCTCGAGCTGCTCGCGTCCGGCACCTGGTCCGGAACGGGGGTACTGGGGCCGGAGGCCTTCCCTGCGCGTCCGTACCTCGACCTCCTCGCAGCGTACGGCTCGCCCCACGGCGTCGTCGAGCTTGCGCCGTAGGGCGCACCGTCTACGCTCAGATCGTGGAGACCGCCGGGAAGGTCCTGCTGATCGGCGCCGCCGTGCTGGCGATCGTCGGCGTCGGCGCGCTCCTCCTCGCACGGCTCGGCGTCGATCATCTGCCGGGGACGCTCTCCTGGAAGCCGTCCGACAACGTGCGGGTCTTCGTCCCGATCGGCCTGATGGTGGTCGTCTCGATCGTCGGGACGATCCTGCTGAACCTGTTTCTCCGCCGCTGACCCGTTCCTGTCGAAAGTGGGGACAACCGAACGTCTAGAGGGCGTGAGGCGTCCTACGATCGCGCCATGGCACAGGTGATGCTCCGTGCCCCGCTGTCCGAACTCTGCGGAGGCAGGCACCACGCGATCGCGGGCGCCACCGTCCGCGAGGTGCTCCGGGGGCTCGAGCGGGAGCACCCGCCGATCGCCGGCTGGGTGCTCGACGAGCAGGGCCGCATCCGCGAGCACGTCAACGTCTTCGTCAACGGCACGCACGGAGAGGAGGGGACGCCGGTCGCGGATGCCGACCGCGTCCATGTCCTCCCGGCGATCACGGGAGGGTGAGCGACGCATGACCGAGCTCCTTGTGGGCACGAAGAAGGGCATGTTCCGTCTGGAGGGCGACGGCGACGGCTTCGAGATCACCGCCCGCGCATTTGCGGGCCAGAGCGTCGAGTACGCGATGCGCGACCCCCGCTCGGGGCGGTACCTCGCCTCGGTCACGTCGTGGTTCTACGGGCCGAAGATCTGGATCACCGACGACCCGACCGGCGAGTGGGAACAGGCCGAGGGCGCGACGCTTCCGGAGGGGGACGAGAAGTCCGTCGAGCGGCTCTGGGTGATCGTCCCCGGAGCGGCCGACGGGCAGCTCTATGCGGGCGGCGACCCCGGCCCGCTGTTCGAGAGCCGCGACGGGGGCGCGAGCTGGGAGCTCAACCGCGGCCTCTGGGACCACCCCACGCGCGGCGACTGGAGCCCCGGTAACGGCGGCCTCTGCCTGCACACCATCGCGCCGTGGCCCGGCGACCCTTCGAGGCTGCTCGTCGCGATCTCCGCGGTCGGCGTCTGGCTCTCCGACGACGGCGGCGCGAGCTGGCGCCACTCGAACACCGGCATCGAGCCGGACTACGTGCCAGAGGAGTCGCGCGACAACCCGATCCAGCACTGCGTCCACGACGTGCGCCGCGCTCCCCTCCGCCCGGAGCGGCTGTTCATGCAGTTCCACGGCGGCGTGTACCGCTCGGACAACGCGGGCGAGAGCTGGATCGACATCGGTGACGGTCTGCCGTCGGACTTCGGCTTCCCGATCGTCGTCGACCCGGCCGATCCCGACAGCGCATACGTGATCCCGCTGATCGGCGCGGAGGACCGCACTCCGCCGGACGGCGCGATGCGGGTCTGGGAGACCCGCGACGCCGGCGCCACCTGGCAGGCCCGCGGCGACGGCCTCCCGGACAAGGCGTATCTCACGATCCTGCGCGAGGCGTTCGACAGCGCCGGCGAGGGCGCGGGCCTCGAGCTCTACTTCGGCGCGACGTCGGGCGAGGTGTTCGGCTCCGCGGACGCCGGCGCGAACTGGCGCCAGGTCGCCGACCACCTGCCCCCCGTGTACTCCGTGCGCACGGCGTAGCTTCGGAGGGGACCGGCCCCGGATGGGGCCTGTCCCCCGCGATGCCTCCGCCTACTTCACGGTCGTCGGAATGCCGGTGATCTCCCCCGAGGCCAGCTGCTGCTCGACCTTCTCCGTCGCGGCGACGTCCTGCTTGTTCGCCTTCGGGCTCAGCGTGCCCAGGCCGACGCCCTCCTGGTCGATCCCGAACACCCTGTTCTTCCCACCGGCGAACGTGCCGTCCTCGAGCGACTTGATCGTGAGGAACACGGCACTGTCGACGCCCTTGAGCGCGCTCGTCAGGACATGCGGGCCGAGGAACGACTGGTCGCCGTCGACGCCGATTCCCCAGACGCCCCGGTCCTTCGCCGCCGAGAGCGCACCGAGGCCGCAACCCCCCGCGACCTGGAAGACCACCTCCGAGCCGGCCGCGATCTGGTTCAGCGCGAGCTCCTTGCACTTGGCCTGGTCCTCCCAGTCCTGCGAGTAGCCCCAGACGACCTTCGTGCCGGGCACCGCCTTCTCCGCGCCCGCCCGGTAGCCGGCGATGTAGCGGTCGACGGGCGGCTCCTTGAAGCCTCCGACGGCGCTGATCGACTCCTTTCCGGCCCGCTTCGCCGAGAGCGCGCCGAGGTAGCCGACGAGGTAGCCCACCTGCTCCTCGCGGAACAGGAGTCCCTGGACGTTCTTCGGCTTGCCCTTCAGCGACGCCTGGTCCACGTCGACGATTGCGAAGTCGGTCTGCGGAAAGCGCTTGGCCACCGCCGCGATCGCAGCGCCCTGCGCGAAACCGACGCCGATCACGAGGTCGTAGCCCTGGCGGGCGAGCGTCGACATGTTCGGGATGTAGTCCGCGGCGGACTGCGCCTCGACGACGCGCCCCTTGATCCCGAGCTCGCGCTCCGCGCGCTTGAGCCCCTTGTACGCGAGCTCGTTGAACCCGTTGTCGTTCAGCTGGCCGGCGTCCGCGACGAGTGCCGCCCTCAGCGCCGAAGTCGGAGTGGTCGTGGTCGTGCCGGTCGTCGCGGCTGCCGTCTCGGTCGCGGTGCCGGTGCTCTCCTCGCTGCCGCCGCAGCCGGCGGCGAGCGCCACGATCACGGCCGCTGCGCCCAAGCCGGCCACGACGAGAAGCCGGGAACGCGGTCGTCTCATGCTGTTTGCTCCTCGTGTTTTCCGCTAGTTTTTGACTATGAGTCGTAAACCTCGCGCCGAGTCTACCAGACCGCGGCACGCGACCCTTGCGGTCGTCCTCCAGGTGCGCGAGGGTCGCCTGCAGGCACTCCTCTGGCAGCGCGCGCGAGAGCCGTTCCGTGAGGCGTGGGCCCTCCCGGGCGGCCAGCTCGAGCCCGGCGAGACCCTCGAGGAGTCGATCAGGCGTCATCTCGCGGCGAAGGTCGACGTGCGCGAGATCTCACATCTCGAGCAGCTCGCAACCTACAGCGACCCGGGCCGCGACCCGACCGCCTGGGAGCTCGCCACGGCGTACCTCGGCCTCGTCGAGCTCGGGCTCGATCCGGACGTCCCCGGCGACACCCGCTGGCACCCGATCGACGACCTGCCCCCGATGGCCTTCGACCACGGCGCGATCGTGCTCGCCGGCCGCGACCGGCTGCGCGGGAAGCTTTCCTACTCCAACGCGGGGTTCGCGCTGGCACCGCCGAGCTTCACGCTCGCCGAACTGCGCGAGGTCTACGTCGCGGCCCTCGGGCACGAGGTCTCGGCCACGAACCTCCGCCGCGTGCTCGAGCGGCGCGAGGTGATCGAGCCGACGGGCGAGCGGCGCCCGTCCGGCCGAACCGGCGGCCGTCCCGCCGAAGTGTTCCGCTTCCGCGACCGGCACCTCGCGATCACCGACCCGTTCGCGGCGCTCCGGCCGCGCCCCTAACCCTCGAGCACGCTCACCCGCGCGACCGCGCGCACCGCGTCGCCGACCGAGAAGCCGAGCGAGACGTGCATTCCGTCCGCGACGACGGCGAGCTCGACGGGGTCCGAGAGGTCGATCGGGTCGCGGTAGTCGAGCTCGGCTGCGAGCGGCCGCCGGACGTCGATCGGGCTCGACCGCAGCACGTCTTCGACCGCCTGCCAGTAGACGGCGTTGTTGACGTGGCCGTGGAGGTCGACGTCCGTCGCACGGAGCGGCCACGGCGTCCGCGGCGAGTCGGCCGCGGGAAGCGGGAGCTCGAGGCGCGTCGACACGGATCGGCCGCCCGTGGCCTCGGCGTAGATCCCGAAGGACTCGATCCGCGCCGGACGCTGGTCGGGCCCGAGGTGGATCCAGACGCTGTCGACCTCGACCCGGCCTCCGCGGTCGCCCTCGACAGACCAGCGACGGCCCGCGGCGATCGCCGCAAGGCCGCTGCACCACGTGACGAGCCGCACCTCGCGGTCGTCGAGGAGCGGAGACCGGACCTCGACCCGGATCCGGCGCACGAACCACAGGTGGTCCGGCACGCCCCATCCCGTCTCCTGCACGTCGTCGATCGCGACGTCCTGCAGGAACCGTGCGACCGCGTCGAGCCGCACCCTGCCGCGCTCGTCCATGTCGGCGAGCCGCACGCGGCGGTGGAGAGCGAACGTGCGGCCGGACGTCGGGATCGGCAGCGACGGATCGAGCATCAGCCCACGAGCCGCTCGAAGAGCTCGTCGAGGTAGGCCTGCGGGTCGTCGCAGAGGCCTGTATGCACCTCGGACGGCTGGACGATCGTGCTGGCCGGCGCGACGAGCCAGTGGAACCTCGCCGTCGTGTCGAGCTTCGCGATCGGTCCCGCTTCGGGATCGCCGGCCGCGATTCGCTCGATCGCCCACAGATGACGGCGTGCTGCGTCGAGGTCGACGTCGGGTGCAAGCGCACGGGCGCGGTCGTCGTCGAGCGCGGTGCGTGCGCCGAGGAAGTCGAGCGGGCGGCAGAAGACGATCACGCCGACGTTGACCTGCTCGCCGCGCTCGATGTCGGGAACGAGGCGGAGCACCGCGTACGAGAACGGCTCAGCCACGCGCCCGCTCAGCCTCGGCGACGAACGTGCGCGGCTCCTCGAGCCGCCGCAGGAGGTAGTCGACGTACACCTCGCGACCTTCCCTTTCGAGCCACTCGTCGGGCACCTCGGACGCCGCGAGCCCGAGCGCCTCGTCGCTCAGGCGGGGAGCCAACCGGACGTCTGCCGCCTCGATCGAGGATGCGTAGGGGAGAAGGACGTGGTCGCGGACCGCCTCGAACGCGCCGCGCGCGTGCTCCGGAGAGGGCTCGGCAGCATGGTGGAAGTAGAGGGCAGCGCCGTGGTCGATCAACCACAGGCTCCCGTGCCACCAGAGCAGGTTCGGGTTCTGCGCCGTGCGGTCGACGTTGGTGACCAGCGCGTCGAGCCAGACGGCGTCTGCGGCGAAGCTCGCCTCTGGCGCGGGCCCGGCGGCCGGACTGAAGGGCAGCGCGCCGGGGAGGAAATCGACGCCGAGGTTGAGCCCACCGCTCGCGAGCAGTAGGTCCTGGATCTCGGGATCGGGCTCCGCGCGCCCGATGAACGGATCCAGCTCGACGAGCACGAGCTCGGGCACCGGGAAGCCGAGCGCACGGGCGAGCTCGCCCACGACGACCTCGGCGACGAGGGCCTTCGGTCCCTGGCCGGCCCCGTGGAACTTGAGGACGTAGAGGCCGTCGTCGTTCGCCTCGACAAGGGCTGGAAGCGACCCGCCTTCCCGCAGGGGCGTCACGTAGCGCGTCGCGGCGACCCTGCGCACGCGCGCGAGCGTAGCGCGAGGCTTGGCGCCGAGCCGGCGTCAAGAGCGGGATGTGTGTCGCTCGGACCTAGACCCGAGGGGGGCACACAACCCCTCGTTCTAGGGGCAGCGATCCCCCGAAATAGCCATAACGTGACATGCAGAGAGTGTCAAACAAGCTCGACCCGCTCGCCGGGGAGAGTGGAGGGGGAAAATCATGCATTTCATCCGCGACGGGCGTCTGCGACGCCTTCTGCTCACCACGGCGCTGGTCGTCGTAGCGGCCCTGGGAATCACGAGCGCCACGTCGGCCCGCGTCGACGTGGGCTCGTCCGGGTCGGCGACGTTCGCGCTGACGACGAACGACAAGGTGACGCTCTGCCATGCGGCCGGGCGCGACGGCACGACACAGTTCGTCACCCTGACGATCTCGTACAACGCCGCCTTCGGACAGGCCGGGCACTTCTACGAGAACGGGACTCCGCGCGCAGGCCACGAGGACGACTATCTCGGGCCGTGCAACCCGCCGCCCCCGACCGACGTCTGCCCCAACATCGAAGGCAACCAGGCAGACGTCCCCGCCGGGATGATCAAGAACGAACAGGGCAACTGCGTCACGCCCACACCCCCGACCGACGTCTGCCCCAACATCGAAGGCAACCAGGCAGACGTCCCCGCCGGGATGATCAAGAACGAACAGGGCAACTGCGTGACGCCCACCACGCCCACCACGCCTCCGCCTCCGTCGGTGAAGTCGGACGAGTTCATGGACGTGCGGGTGGGCAAGGATGCGACGCCGCAGGTGCAGCTCGTCAACGGCCAGGCGGACATCACCTACACCGTCCGCGTCCGGAACGAGGGCCCCAACCAGGCGCACGAGGTCTCGCTCGTCGACGCCGCGCCGACCGGTGTCACGTTCCTCGCGGTCACTCAGCCGCCGGCCGGCTCGTGCACGGTGACCTCGGCACTGCTGAGCTGCGCGCTCGGCACGCTGGGGCCGGGGGTCGAGCGCTCGGTCGTGCTGACCGCCCGCGTCACCCAGACCGGGACCTACGTCAACTCGGCGACGGCCACCGGGAACGGCAAGGACACGAACGGGGCGAACAACACCGACGACGCGTCGACGCTCGTCACGGCTCCCGCGACGCCGCCGGCCGCGCCGGCACCGACGCCCAAGCCGGTCTCGAAGCCGAGGCCCCGGCCGCACGTGAGCATCTGCCGCGTCCTCAAGGTGACGCCGGGGATGGTCAAGGCGAACGGCAACCGCCAGCTCGTCGTCGCGAAGGTGACGCACTCGCGGAACCCGGTCGAGGGCGTCGCGGTCCACTTCGGCGGCAAGGGCCTGAGCAAGGTCGTGAGGACGAACGCCGAGGGCGTCGCCCGCATCTCGATCGCGCCGCGGACGGCCGGGATCATGCTCGTGAAGATCACGAGCGCGAAGGCGTGCAACACCGCCCGGATCGGGGTCATCGGGGCCTTCGAGCCCCCGGTCACGGGCTAACGGCTCCCGAGCCGACACTCGGTCGGTGTCCCGTGCGGCGGCGCGGGACACCGACCTGCTCGGGTCGAGGACGTCGCTACAGCCCGTAGGCCTCGAGCAGCCGCAACCAGAGCTCCGAGCGGGTGGGGAAGGACGGGACGGCGTGCCAGAGGTCGTCGAGCGGCACCTCCCCGATCACGGCGATCGTCGCCGCGTGGAGCGCCTCCGCGACCTCGGCACCGGTGATCGTCGCGCCGACGACGACCCGGCGGTTCTCGTCGACCACGAGGCGCGCGGTACCCGGCGCGTTGCGCCCGACGAACGACCCGCCCGCGTTCCCGCTGGTCTCGACGTCGACCGCCCGCACGTCGAGGCCCGCTTCCTGGGCCGCCGCGAGCGTCAAGCCGACTGAGCCCACCTGGGGATCCGTGAAGATCACGCCAGGCGAGGAGCCGCCGTCCGACCGCAGGCGCACGTCCTTGCCGAGGATCGCGTCGGCCGCCAGCCGCGCCTGGTACTTGCCCATGTGCGTCAGCAGGGCCCGTCCGTTGACGTCGCCGACGGCGTAGAGCCAGCCCTCGTGCCCCGGAACGCGGAGCGACTCGTCGACGCGCACGTGCTTCCCCGGCTCGAGGCCGACGGTCTCGAGGCCGATGTCCGTCGTCCGAGGCGTCCGCCCGATCGAGACGAGGATCTCGTCCGCCTCCACCTCGCCGCCGCCTACGAGCGCGACGCGCACCGCCCCGTTCCGCGAGACCGCCGCGACGGACGTCTCGAGGCGCACGTCCACCCCTGCCTCGCGCAGAGCCGTCGCCACCTGCTCGCTCGCGAAGGGCTCCTCGCGCTCGATCAGCCGGGCGTCGCGGTGGACGAGCGTGACCCGCGAGCCGAGCGACGACCACGCCTGCGCCATCTCGACGCCCACCACCCCGCCGCCGAGGACGAACAGGCGGCCGGGCACGTGCTTCGCCGTCGTCGCCTCGACGTTCGTCCACGGCCGAGCCTCGGCGAGCCCCTGCACGGGCGGGATGGTCGCGGAGCTCCCCGTCGCAACGACGACCGCCCGCCGCGCGACGAGCACGTCGTCATCGACGACCACCCGTCGTTCGCCGTCGAGGCGGCCGTGGCCGCGCACGAGAACCACGCCGCGGTCTTCGAGCCACGGCAGCTGAGTCGAGTCGTCCAGGTCGTGGACGACCTCGTCGCGCCGCGCGAGCACGGCATCGACGTCGAGCTCACCGGTCGGAACCCCGGGAACTCGCCGCGCCTCGGCCTCGAGCTCGCCCGGCCGCAGGAGCGCCTTCGACGGCATGCAGGCGTAGAACGAGCACTCGCCGCCGACGAGCCGCTCCTCGACGATTGCCACTCGGAGCCCCGCCTCGCCGAGCCGCCCGGCGATCACCTCGCCCGGCGCGCCCGCTCCGATCACGACGACGTCGACCTCGCGCTCGCCCATCCCCGACATCCTTTCAGCTCGCTGCGGCGACGATCGTGTCCGCCTCGGCCAGGAGCGCCGTGGCGCCGACCTTGCGGAAGAAGGCGCGCGCGAGCTCGAGTTGCGCCTCGGCCTCGCCCAACCTGCCCGCGGCGGCGAGCTTCCTCGCCGCGCGCAGGCGAAGGTCGGCCGCGAGCCGTTGAGTCCCCATCGACGCGAGGGAGTCTGCCGCCGCCGCGTCCTCTCCCTCGACCAGTGAACGACACGCGTCCCGCCAGGGGCCTTCGGGCATCCGTCCGACGATGCTCTCGGCGGCCTGCGGACGACCGGCCTCCAGCAGCTCGACGACGAGCTCCACGTGGAATTCCTGGATGTCGCCGACGGACTCTGCCGCGTCCAACGCGGAGACGACCTCGTCGAGCTTGGCCGCTGAGTCGTCGCTCCGGCCGCGACGACGGAGGAACCCTGCAAGCCCGACCAACGCCGGCAGGACAGCCGCTGCTTCGGCGGACTCGCGGGCAGACTCGAGGGCCAGCTCGAGATCGACTCCCGCAGCGGCCAGCTCACCGCGCGACTCGAGGATGGTGGCGCGCACGTATCGCGCCAGGTACTCCTGGCGGTTGAAGCCGGGCGCCCCGATCAGCGAGTTCGCCTCCTGGAACGCTTCCTCCCAATCGCCTGCGTCGAACCGAAGGCCGAGGACGTTGCCCCGGAGGAACGCCGCGCCCTGGACGTCACCGTCTCGGTCCGCGCGCGCCGCGCCCTCCGCGGACACCTCGATCGCCCGCTCCAGGTCACCGAAGGCTCCCCAGGCGACGCCGAGGTTGGTATACGCGCGTGCCGCGACACGGCCGTGACCGACGAGCTCGAGCGCGCGGTCGAACAGCTCGACGGCGCTTCTGTCGCCATCCTTTGTCATGCACGCGGCCTTGGTCACGATGGCGTCCGCCTCGAGCTCGACGTCGCCGATCGCCCGTGCGTGCTCGATCGCCCGTTCCGCCTCGCGGCGCCCGGAGTCGAACTGGAAGTTCATCATGAGCATCCTCGCGTGCTCCGCGAGGACGAGCGCCGTCGCGCGAGACGGCGGCCGTCCGTCGAGGATGGCCGTGGCGCGGTCGAGCAGTCCGCGCGCCTCGGCCGGACGCGTGTGCCACGCGTGCCAGCTCGCGGCGACGGCCGCCTCGGCCGCCCGCTCCGGGTCGCCCGCGCGCTCGAACGCGTCGACCGCCCGCTCGAGGTGGTCACCGGGCTGCCCCGCGTGAGCCAGTGCCCTTCCCGCGTGGAAGAGAAGCTCGGCGGACGGCTCGGCGTCGTCGGGGAGCAGTTCCAGCGCACTGGAGAGAAACGACGTGGCGGCGTCGAAGGCGCCGAGTGCGAGCGCCCGCTCCCCCGCGTCCTGCAGAGCCCGCACGGCACTTGGTCCGAGCACGCTGACATCGGCGCCCGCCGCACGCCGGAGCTCGATCGCCGTGAGGTAATGGTGCGCGAGCGTCTCCGCGCGGTCCTCGGCGCGGTCCTCGGGCAGCGACTCGATCCACGCCGCGGCCGCCAGATGACGTTCGGCGCGCGCGGCACGCGGAAGCTGGTTGTAGGCGGCGTCCCGCACGAGGGCGTGGACGAAGGCGTGCTGCGACGCGCCCGCGACCGCCGAGCGGTGCTCGCGCCGTACGAACTCCTTTCGCTCGAGTGAGCGAAGCAGCTCCGTGAGCCGCCACGCCTCCAGGTCGGCGGAGGAGGCAAGCGCGTCCGACCAGAAGACCTTGCCGTGCACGGCCGCCGTTTGCAGCAGGTCCTTCTCGGCGGCGGGAAGGAGGTCGATGCGAGCGGCGATGATCCCCTGCACCGACTCCGGCAGCCGCTCGTCCACGCTCGCGCCCGCCTGCAGCATCCGCACGAACTCCTCGGCGTAGAGCGGGTTGCCGGCGGCGCGCTCGACGAGGACCTGCTGGGTGTCGGCGTCGAGCAGGGGACGCTCGAGCAGCGCCAGGACGAGACGCGCGGTGGCGTCGTCGTCGAGCGCGACGAGCGACACGGTCGTCGCGTTCCGCTTGCCGCCGCCCCAGCCGGGCCGGCGTTCGAGCAGCTCGGGCCGGGCCGTACAGACGACGAGCAGCGGCACGCCATCGACCCAGTCGACGAGCCCGTCGACGAAGTCGAGCAGGCCGTCGTCCGCCCAGTGGAGGTCCTCGACCACGAGCACCATCGGACCGCTCTCGGCCACCGTCTCGAGAAAGCGCCGCCACGCCGCGAACGCTTCCCCGCGCACGTCGCTCCTCCCGACGTCGACGCGACCGAGCCCGACGAGCGGACGCAGATGGCCCTCGACCCAGGCGCGCTCGCCTTCGTCCGCAATCGCCACCATGACCCCGGCGAGCTTCGTCTCGGTCACGTCGGCTGGATCCGACTCGAGGATCCCAGCGTGTGCCTTGACGATCTCGCCGAGTGCCCAGTACGACACGCCGTCGCCGTAGGGCAGACAGCGGCCCTGCCGCCACGTGATCAGCTCGTCGTCCTCGTCGACGACGCGGCCGAGCTCGAGCACGAGCCGGCTCTTGCCGATCCCGGGAACGCCGACGAGCGTGACGAGCTGTGTCGTGCGGTCGCGCCGCGACCGTCGGAGGGCGTCGACGAGCAGGTCGACCTCGTCGTCGCGACCGACGAGCTCCGT
>NZ_DATMBZ010000087.1:0-6298 GCF_035558935.1 Gaiella sp.
GCCGCGCCGTCGCGGTCGAGCCCGCCGGCTGCGCCTGACGGCGCTGCGTCTGGCGCTCAGGCGCCGCGCTTCCGCGCGACCGCCAGGAGGTGTTCGTAGGAATACTCGGCCGGGCCGCCCGGCTCGCCCCGTTTCGAGCGGACGGCGAACTCGTCGAGGTCTCGGTCGAGCGCCGCGCCATCCGGACGCCACCGCGCCGGCGCCGTGGAAATTCGAGCTGGTCGGCGGCGAGCCAGGTCGCCATCCGCGCGGCCCCCGGGCGTCGCCCGCCGAGCGGTAGAGGCCGTACGCGGTCTCGCGCGCCTCGAACGTGGCAGGGCCGTCGTCGAGCCAACCACGCCGCCCAGCCGGCGTCTTGCGTGCGATCGCCGGCGCTCACGAGGGCGTCCGGCCCATCCCCGTCCAGCCGCCGTCCACCGTGAGCGTGTGTCCCGTGACCATCGCCGCCTCCGGCGAGACGAGGTACGACAACGCCGACGCGACGTCGTCCGCGTGCCCGACGCGTCCCGTCGGCAGGAGCTCCGCCCAGTGCTCGGCGTAGTCGGGGTCGTCGGCGAGGTTCCGCGCGTTGACCGTGGCGCCGATCGCGAGCGCGTTGACCGTGATCCCGTGGCGGCCGAGCTCCAGGGCAAGGACGGTCGCCATGTGCTGGAGCGCGGCCTTCGTCACTGCGTACGCCGAGAGGTTGGGGATCGCCCGGCTGCCGGTCACCGACGACGAGAAGACGATGCGGCCGCCGTCGCTCTGCCCGACCATCTGTCGTGCGGCGGCCTGCGCGCCGAAGTACGAGCCCTTGAGGTTCAGGTCGACCACCGTGTCCCACGTCGCCTCGTCGACCTCGAGGAACGGCGCCCAGCGCGTCAGGCCCGCGTTCGCGACGAAGACGTCGAGTCGACCGAGCTCGCGAACGGTCCGGTCGACGAGCCGCTCGTTGTCCGCGACCCGGGAGAGATCGCCGTCCACCGCGATCGCGCTGCCGCCACGGCTGCGGATGCGGTCGACCACGACTGCGGCCAGGTCCGGCTCGCCGTGGTGCGCCACCGTGACCGCGGCGCCCGAGGCCGCGAGCTCCTCGGCCATGGCGGCACCGATCTCGCGGCTCGCCCCGGTGACGACCGCGACCTTCCCCGCGAGAGTCTCCGTACGCACGCCGGCAAGCGTATGGCCTTCGCCGCATCGGCTCGCGGGACGTCATGTATGGTCTGCCTTACATCAGTGTTGAGGAGTCGCTGACAGAGTGGGAGCGGGGATCGTCACCCTGCGCGAGGGCTTCGAGGCCGCGCTCGTCGTGGTCATCGTCCTCGCCTTCCTGAACCGCACGGGCAAGAAGGTCGACGTGCGCCCGGTCTGGATCGGCGCGGGCGCCGCGGTCGCGCTGACGGTCGTCACAGCACTCGGGCTCGTCGTCGTCGGAGCCGAGCTCGAGGGGACGTCCGAGGCCGTCTTCGAGGGCGCCACGATGATCATCGCCGCGGCGCTCCTCACGTGGATGATCTTCTGGATGCGTCGCCGCGCCGGCTCGCTCAAGGGCGAGCTCGAGCGTCAGGTGGGAGAGGCGCTCGCGGCCAGCTCGGGGTTCGCGCTCGCCGCCGTCGTCTTCGTCGGCGTCGCCCGCGAAGGCCTCGAGACCGCTCTGCTGCTCTTCTCGAGCTTCGGGAGCGAGGGAGACTTCGCGGCCGGGATCGGCGCGGCGATCGGCCTCGCGGGTGCAGTCGTGCTGGCCTTCCTCCTCTACAAGGGCATCCACCGGCTCGACATGCGGCGGTTCTTCCAGGTGACGAGCGTGCTCCTGCTCGTGTTCGCCGCGTGGCTCCTCGCCCGCGGCCTCGAGGAGCTCGCCGAAGCGGGCGCGCTGCCCGAGGGTGAGAGCATGGCGTGGCTCGCCTTCGCGGTGTTCGCCGTCCCGACGCTGTACTTCTTCTTCCGCAGGCCCACCGGCACCCGCGCGTAAGGGGCCCAGCGGGCGCCACCCGCGGGTGGCAGACCGATGATTTCGCGCCCGTTCGGGCGTCTACGCATGGTGTGGCAGACCGAACCTCGTGCGTGACCGACGTCCGTAGTGTGAAATCGCACGGCGGTGGAATCCTCGGGGGGACGACCGAGAACTGAGTAGAGAAGGGGCGCCTTTCATGAGCGAGCACCTAGAGACGCCGAACGGGAACGGAGCGCGGCTCGCCGCGCACGAGCGAATGTCGACGGGCGCATTGGCGCGCTGGATGTGGGCGTGCGCGTCGCATCCGTGGCGCGTCGCACTCGCCTGGCTCGGGATCATCGTTGTCCTCGTCGTCCTCGTGGCCACCGTCGGCGGCGGCCTCAAAGACGTGTTCGAGATCCCGGGGTCGGACACGCAGAAGGCGACCGACCTGATCGAGTCCCAGTTCACGTCCGAACAGGGCTCCGTGCTCAACCTCGTGTTCGCCGCCCCCGAGGGTCAGCGCCTCGACACGCCCGAGCGCAAGGCTGCGATCGCCCAGGCCGTCGCGAAGCTGAAGTCGCCCGCGTTCGCGCCGAAGGACGGCAATGCCGGCATCGAGAGCGTCGGAAACCCGTTCAGCGAGAACACGTTCTCCGACAACGGCCGCATCGCCTACGCCGAAGCGCAGTTCTCGGAGACGATCGAGAGCGCCGATCGGTCCCAGGTCGTCGCGGTCCAGGACGAGGTGCGCAAGATCGTCGAGCCCGCGGGCGTGATCGTCGAGTTCAACGGCGACGCCGAGTTCCCGCCGATCGAGCAGGGCACGCAGGAGCTGCTGGGCCTGCTCGCGGCGCTGATCGTGCTGCTCGTCGTCTTCCGCACGATCGTCGCCGCCGCGATCCCGATCGGCCTCGCGATCGTCGCCGTCGGGACGGCGTTCATCCTCCTCTTCATTCTCGCCGGCCTGACCGACATCAACACGGTCACCCCGCTCCTCGTCTCGATGATCGGGATCGGCGTCGGGATCGACTACTCGCTGTTCATCGTCACCCGCTTCAGACAGTTCCTGCACGAGGGTCTGTCACCGGTGGCGGCGGCGGCAGAGGCGGGCGCGTCGGCCGGTCGCGCCGTCATCTTCGCCGGGCTGACGGTGGCGATCTCGGTGACGGGGCTCGCCTTCTTCGGCCTCGACTTCGTGACGAAGCTCGGCATCGGCTCCGCGCTCGGCGTCCTCACGACCGTCCTCATCGCGAACTCGCTGCTCATCGCGGTGCTCGCGAAGCTCGGTCACAAGGTCGACCGGCTCAAGGTGCCGTTCCTCCGCCCGATCGACGACTCGGAGGCCGCGCGACACAACACGCTCATCGCGCGCTGGGGCCGCTGGGTGACCGCACACCACAAGCCGGTGTTCGTGGTCCTGCTCGTCGCGGGCATCGTGCTCGCCGGCACCTCGGCGCTCGTCCGGCTCGGCGCCTCCGACCAGGGGACGCAGCCGACGAACCAGACCGCCCGGCGCGCGTACGACCTCCTCGCCGAGGGCTTCGGGCCTGGCTTCAACGGCCCGATCCCGATCGTCGTCGACGTCAACGGCGGCTCGCAGGTGCCGCAGCGTGTGTACGACGGCGTCCGGGGGCTCAAGGGCGTCGCATCGGTCGCCGAGCCCCAGTTCAACGATAAGAAGACCGTCGCGATCGTCTTCGTGACGCCCAACTCGGCGCCTCAGGACGAGGCCACCGGGCAGCTCGTCGACCGGCTGCGAAACGACGTCGTCCCCAGGGCGACCGAGGGCACCAACGCGGCGGTCTACGTCTCTGGCTTGAACGCGGCGTTCAAGGACATCGCCGACCGGATCATGCAGCGGCTGCCGATCTTCCTCCTCTACGTCATCGGCGTCACGTTCCTCGTGCTCGCGATGGCCTTCCGATCGATCGTCATCTCGCTCACGGCCGCGATCACCACGATCCTCTCGGCGTTCGTCGGCTTCGGCGTGCTCACCCTGGTCATCCAGGAGGGGCACCTGATGAACCTGACGGGGCTCGATCAGACGGGGCCGATCGAGACGTTCGTGCCACCGATCGCGTTCGCGATCCTGTTCGGGCTCTCGATGGACTACATGGTGTTCCTGACGAGCCGGATCAGGGAGGAGCACGTCCACGGCCTCCCGACGAAGGAGGCGGTCGAGCACGGCATCGCCGCGATCGGGCGGGTGGTGGTCGCCGCGGCGATCATCATGGGCACCGTCTTCGCGGCGTTCATCCTCACTCCGGACCGCATCTCGAAGGAGTTCGGACTGCTGCTCGCGGTCGCCATCCTGACCGATGCGCTCGTCGTGAAGATGACGCTCGTCCCTGCCTTCCTCACCCTCATGGGCGAGAAGGCCTGGTACATCCCGGGCTGGCTCGATCGGCTGCTGCCGAACATCACGATCGAGCCGCCGCACGACGGAGACGGCCGAGTGGGTCTCGAGCCGACAGGGACGCCGGAGCCGGCCGCTCGAAGCTGAGCTTCGTCCGGCGGGCGGCGGGGCGAGCCACGCTCCGCCGCCCGCTCCGGAGACGTTTGAGCGGGCATTTCCGCAGACGTTGCGGAATGATGCTCCAATTCCTTTCGTTGAACCCCTTGCGGAATTCGTCTCGATGCTCTATCCTCCGGCTTCGGAAGGAACTTGGAACCCATGATGCCCATGATCACCACCACCAACTATCCGGCCAGAGCGGCGTCAGCCGCGACGGTTTCGACCTGGCAGAACGTCGGTGCCAGGTTCGAGCTCGACCATGTCCTTGCCCTCGCTGGGAGGTCTGCACGCTAGGTTGCTAGCCGCATTCCGAGCCAGTCGAGGGCGACCCAGCGGGTCGCTTTCGTCGTTTCGGGAGGCGGCCGGCGCGTGACGACCACGAGGTGATGCCCAGCTTGAAGAAGCACTAGACCGAATCGAGGCCCCGCCTGAGGGAGAAAGACTCCTCCGCACGGAGGATGAAATGAGCATCGGTGTTTAGCTTCTGCTTTCGCCTGCGAATTTCCGTGACGTGCGCGAGACTCGGGCTCCAAAGCCCCTCCACGTAGGACGGCGATCGCAGCGGACAGCGCACCCGGCGGTCGACGATCCAGGGTCGAAGGGTAGGCGAGTGGCTTGGACAACATCGTTCGGCTTTCGAGCCGAGCGAGACATAGGAAGCGGGAAGAGGCCACTTCGCGTCGGGCGGCCTGCTGCATCGACGTTCCCACTCGGGGGACGTGGATGGAGAGGCGGACCGTTCCGGGATCGTCCAACCGGCAGGACACCACGCTCTGAAGGTGGAGATCGAGGTTCGAATCCTCGGACCGGAGCTGTGCTTGCACCTTGCGGAGGACCTGAGGTTCGCGAGCCTGAGAGGTGACCGACGGGCGAGTAGCTCAACGGGAGAGCGCTCGTCTCACAAGCGAGAGGGTGCTGGTTCGAGCCGAGCCTCGCCCATGCTTGTTGCGCGAAGCGGGAATCCGCCGAGCGGATTCCCGCCGCTCGATCCCCGCCTGCGGCGGGGCAAATCCCTGAAGGCGTCGCCTTCGGCGCCGCAACTGCGGCGCAGTGCTGGGCGTGGCTTCAGCAGTTTCCCTTGGTTCGACCCGCGTGACCGTAGCTCAGCCCGGTAGAGCGCTCGCCTGAAACGCGAGGCGCCGCAGGTTCGATCCCTGCCGGTCACATCTCTGGCTCCGTAGCTCAACCGGCAGAGCTCCCGCCTCTTAAGCGGAGGGTTGCAGGTTCGACGCCTGCCGGGGCCACTCTCGCGCCATTGGCTGCGCTCTGACTCGCCGGACGGAGCCCGGCTCCGCCGAACGCGGCCAGAGACGCAGGAGACCCACGGAAGGACTGCCACCGGCGCGGTATCCCGTCTCGAAAACGGGTGGGCTGACAAGCCTTGGGGGTTCGACTCCCTCTCCTTCCGCTGGCGACGACCGGCCGCGCGCCCTCGGATGGCGGAGCCCGGCCTCCGGCGCGCTCGCGCCGCAGCGCACTTCCGGGTGTGTGCGGGAGCACCGGCCCTCCGGCCGGGAGAGTCTGCGGCGCGCCGGCCGCCGCTCAGATCGTCACTGGACAGCGCGCCCGAGGCGGCGCGCCGCGCGTCCCCGCAAGGAGCACGCCGGGACGCGCGCACGGAGGCATGGCCGAGTTGGCAAGGCAGCGCGTTGCTAGCGCGTCGGCGACATCTCGTCGCTCGCAGGTTCGAGTCCTGCTGCCTCCGCTTCATCGATGCGACGTCGTCCAATCGGCAGGACGACCGGCTGTTACCCGGAGAATGCTGGTTCGAGCCCAGCCGTCGCAGCTCACACGCCCCGGTCTTCTAGCGGATCGAGGATGCCGGCCTCTCAAGCCGGCGACGCGGGTTCGAATCCCGCTCGGGGCCC
>NZ_DATMBZ010000088.1:0-9934 GCF_035558935.1 Gaiella sp.
TACGCCAGCGCCACGAGGGCCAGCACGAGGCCGACGGCGTCGTCGAGGCTCATCGCTCGTTCTTCGGGCCGCGGCCAACGATCCGCTCGCAGCCCGCGACGAAGAGCGCTGCCGCCGCGAAGAACGTGACGACGAGCGTGAGGAAGAGAAGATCGCTCACGGGTCCGTCGTACCGCGCGAGGCGCGCGGCGGGGCGCTCCCTGACGCAACCGCTACGCGAGGGAAAAGGATCTTGACGCCGTCTTGACGGCGTCCCATCCACGAGCGGCGGCTACCGTGGCCGGAATCGTCGAGCGGAAGGAGGCGCCCGATGGAGTACGTCAACCTCGGCCACACGGGTCTGCGCGTCTCGCGCGTCTGTCTCGGGATGATGAGCTTCGGCGCGCACGAGAGCAGGCCGTGGGCGCTTTCGGAGAGCGAGGCGGAGCCGATCGTCCGCCGCGCGGTCGAGGGCGGCATCACGTTCTTCGACACCGCCGACGTCTACAACGGCGGCCAGAGCGAGGTCGTGACAGGGCGCGTTCTCCCGAAGCTCCTCACCCGCGAGGAACTCGTCATCGCCACGAAGGTGCACGGCCGGACGATGCCCGGCGAGAACGGCCGCGGGCTGTCGCGCAAGCACGTGATGGCGTCGATCGACGCGTCGCTCGGCCGGCTCGGGCTGGACTACGTCGACCTGTACCAGATCCATCGCTGGGATCCGACGACGCCGATCGCCGAGACGATGGAGGCGCTCCACGACGTCGTGAAGGCTGGCAAGGCGCGCTACATCGGAGCGAGCAGCATGTTCGCCTGGCAGTTCGCGAAGGCGCAGGCGACCGCGGAGCGGCAGGGCGGGACGCGGTTCGTCTCGATGCAGAACCACGTGAACCTCGTCTACCGCGAGGAGGAGAGGGAGATGATCCCGCTCTGCATCGACCAGGGCATCGCGGTGCTCCCCTGGAGCCCGCTCGCGCGCGGCCTCCTCGCCGGCAACAAGACGCGCGAGGGCGAGCGCCTCACGACGCGGGCCGGAACCGACCCCTTCGGCGACTCGCTCTACACGCCGGAGGTCGACTTCGACGTCGTCGACCGCGCCGCCGAGATCGCCTCCGAACGGGGCGTCCCGAGCGCCCAGGTCGCGCTCGCGTGGTTGCTGCGCCACCCCGGCGTGACCGCGCCGATCGTCGGCGCGACGAAGGTCGAACACGTCGAGGACGCGCTCGGAGCGGAGCGGCTCGAGCTCTCGGACGACGAGGTCGCCCGGCTCGAAGAGCCGTACGTGCCGCACGCGATCTCGGGCCACGAGTAGCCGCGCGCGACAGGCCCCGGTCGCCTGGAAAACCGATCGGCTCGACACCGCGTAGGCACGGGTGGAGTCTGCTCGCGGTCACGATCCACGTTGGCCCGATCGACGTTGGAACTGGCCGATGGCATTCCTCGACACCCGAGAACGCGCCCCGGCGGTCGACCGCGGGCGCGGGCGCAGGAGGCGAGCTCGCCGGGGGGCGCTCGTCGCAGGGTCGCTCGTCGTCGCCGTGCTGCCGCTCGCCGGCCTCGCGTCGCTGCTGCTCCGCTCCCACCTCGACCCGCACATCGAGAACTACCGTCTCCACTTCGTCGTGTTCGGCATCGTCGGCGCGACGGCGCTCTTGCTGGGCTATACGGCGGGCGAAGCGGCGAACCGCCGCGGCGACGCCCGCGTCCTGCTGCTCTCCCTCGCGTTCATGGCGACCGGCGGCTTCCTCGGCGTGCACGCGCTCGGGACGCCCGGGATCCTGTTCATGGAGGAGCGCGGCGGCTTCCAGGTGGCGATCCCGGTCGGGCTCCTGATCGCCGCGGTGTTCGCGACGGCGTCGGCTTTCATCGACCTCCGTCCGGACCTCATCCCGGGGCTGATCCGTCGGCGGACGCTTCTGAGGGGAGCCGTGCTGCTCTCGATGGGAGCCTGGTTCGCCTGGGCCGCCCTCCGCCTGCCGCCGCTCCAAGGGTCGGGCACCGAGGCCGCGACCGACGGCCTGGTGCTGGCGGTCGCCGTCGTCGGCACGGCGATGTACGCGGTCAGTGCCGTCCGCTACTGGAGCCTCTACCGTGACCGCTGGAACCTCCTGCCGGCCGCCGTGATCGCCTGCTTCGTCCTGCTGGCGGAGGCGATGGTCGGCGTCGCCGTCACCGGCGAGCGCAAGTGGCATGCCAGCTGGTGGGAGTGGCACGGCCTCATCGTCTCCGCCTACCTCGTGATCGGCTTCGCCGTCCGCCGCGAGTGGCGCGACGAGCGCTTCCGGCATCTCTACCTGCCGACGACGCGGGAGCGGCACCAGGAGATCAGCGTGCTCTTCGGCGACCTCGTCGGCTTCACGAGGTTCGCCGAGCGCTCGACGCCGGCGGAGGTCGCCGCCGTCCTGAATGCGTACTGGGGCATCACCGCACCCCTGGTCACGCGGCGGTTCGGCGGCGAGGTCGAGAAGTTCATCGGCGACGGCATGGTCGCCGTCTTCAACACCCGGGGCGATCAGCCCGACCACGCAGTCCGTGCCGCGCGCGCCGCGCTGGCGCTGCAGCTCGAGCTCGCGCGGCTCGCGCGGAGGCATCCGGAATGGCCTCCCATGCGGGTCGGCGTCAACAGCGGCGAGGCGATGCTGCGAGAGGTCGGGGGCGACGGGCACGTCGCCTATCCTCTCGTCGGCGACACGGTCAACACCGGCGCGCGTCTCGAGAGCCTCGCGCCCGCGGGCGGGGTGCTGATCGGTGCGAGGACCTACGTGCAGCTGCCAGCAGGAACCGTTGTCGAGCCGCAGATGGGGCTCCTGGTCAAGGGCAAGGACGACCCGGTCAATGCCTATCTGCTGCTCGCCGTGCCCTGATCGGCTCCGCGCCGTCCTGGCACGCGGTGTACCTCGACGCGCGCCCTGCTCCCGCACATCCCGCCGCTCGAGTACCCCGGGCAGGCGCTCGCGGTCGCGCTCTACGAGACGGGCGGCGTTCGCGGGTGCGAGATCGGGACGGTGATGTTCGGCCTGCGCCCCGACCGCACCGAGCAGCCGGCCGCGCTCGACCTGGTCCGCCTCGATCCCGAGGCGGACGTACACGCAGAGCCACGTCGACTACGCGATCGAGGTGTGCGGCGCCGTCGCCGAACGCGCGGCGGAGCTGACGGGACTCCGGATCGTCGAGCAGCCCGCGCAGCTCCGCCGCTTCACCGCCCGCTTCGAGCGCCTCTCGCGCTCAGCTCACGTGGACCGGCCTGCCGTCTCGTCGCCCCACGTCACGAGCACCGCGTAGAGGACGAGGAACAGCATCGCGACGACCGTCAGCGCGAGGAACGGCGCGAACGCCATCCAGTAGAACCACCGCAGGATCCCGATCGACGCGGCGATCACCGCGACCCAGCGGCCGAAGTCCTGCCCCTCGAGCAGGCTCCTGCCCGCGTAGAAGAACACGACCGCCAACGCGATGTCGACCAGCCCCCAGAGCCACTTCTGGCCGCCGAGGATGCCGTTGGAGACGTCCGTGAGCCAGGCCGCGTCGGCCCAGAGATTGATCGCCCAGATCGTCGAGAGCCCGGCCGCGATGAACATGATCACCGCCGCGTACGTGAGCCAGCCGCTGCGCCTGAAATCCATGCCAGTCCTTTCGTCGCCGACTTGCGCCGCCCGGACACGGCGCCCACCGGCAAGAGGATGACCGGGCGGCCGGACGGCTCGCGTACGGCTCAGCCCTCGCCGGACAGGTAGCGATGGACGAGCGCGGTCGCCATCGCGCCCTCGCCAACGGCGGAGGCCACGCGCTTGATCGAGCCGTGGCGGATGTCGCCCGCCACGAAGAGGCCCGGCTGGCTCGACTCCAGGAGGAGCGGCTCGCGGTCGAGCGGCCAGCGGCCGTTTCCGTTTCTCGCGAGGTCGGGCCCGGCGACGAGGAAGCCGTGCTCGTCACGCTCGAGCCAGCCCGCGACGCCGGACGTCATGGGCTGCGCACCGATGAAGACGAACAGCGCGTCCGCCCCGACCTCCGTCTCCTCGCCGGTCTCACCGTCCCGCAGCAGGACGGACTCGAGCTGGCGCTCGCCGCGCGCCTCCACGACCTCCGAGCGTGCCCGGACCGCGACGCTCGGGTGCGACTCGATCCGCTCGACGAGATACCGCGACATCCCCTCGTCGAGCGAGGTGCTGCGACAGACGATCGTCACCCTGCGCGCGACGTCCGCGAGGTGGAGCGCGGCCTGGCCCGCGGAGTTCGCGCCGCCGACCACGACGACGTCCTGGCCGCGGCAGAGCTCGGCCTCGCGCGGCGATGAGCCGTAGTGCACGCCCGCGCCGATCAGGCGGTCGACCCCGGGCGCCTCGAGACGCCGGTAGTGCGCGCCGTTCGCGGCGACACCGGCGCGTGCGCGGATCGCAGCGCCGCTCGTGAGCTCCATCGCAAGCGTCCGATCGCCGCCCGGCCCGGCCGTGACGAGCTCGACGCCGACCAGCACCTCGGCCCCCAGCCGGCGCGCCTGCGCATACGTGCTCTCGGCGAGCTCCGCGCCGCTGATGCCGTTCGGGAACCCGGGGTAGTTCTCGATCCGCGCACTCGTCCCCGCCTGTCCGCCGGGGGCGAGTGCCTCGACGACGAGTGTGCGCAGCCCCTCCGACGCCGCGTACAGCGCGGCGGTCAGCCCCGCCGGGCCGGCGCCCAGGATCGCAACGTCGTAGAGCTCGTGCTCCGGGCGGGTGGGAAGGCCGACCCTCGCCGCGAGCTCCGTCGTGAAGCGCGCGGTCTCGAGGTACGCCCTCTGGTCGGCCGCCGACACCTCGGTCGCGGCACCGTCCCCCGTGCCGCGGACGAACCGCGTCCGCATGAAGCGCTCCGGCCCCTCGAGGACCGAGCCGTCCGCGAAGAGGACGCACGGCAGCCGATGTCCGGCGAGGGCTCCGTCGCCGCCGAGCAGCCGTGCGAGCGGGTCGTCGTCGAGGTCGACCCACTGGAACGGCACGCCGTTCCGCGCCAGGAACCGTCGGGTCTCGGCCGCGCCCGGCGTCGCGGCGCGGCCGAGGAGGTAGGTCGGGCCGCCGTCCGGCGCCCGGCCTGTCACGTCCCGACCGCTGCCGGTTTGACGTCGAAGCTGAGCATCATCCCGCTCTCGTGGTGCTCGGCGATGTGGCAGTGCGCCATCCACCGGCCGGGGTTGGTCACGTCGAGCAGGATGTCGACCGTCTCGCCGGTCCGCACGAGGACCGTGTCCTTCCAGACGAGGTTGCGCTCCGGCACCCCGTCACGCGAGAGCACGACGAAGCGGCCGGCGCCGTGGACGTGGAAGGGGTGGTGCATCGGGTGGTCCGAGTCCATCTCGTTGACGAGCCGGAGCTTGACGCGGTCGCCGACCGTGAACGTCCAGTCGATCGCGTGGTTGATCGCGCCCGTGTCGCGGTCGACGAGCTGCCAGCGCATGTTCTCGGGGGTCGTCAGCCGGTTGAGCTCGACCATGTCGTCCTCCCACTCGATCCCGCCGGCGTCGTGGCCGTGCTGGTGCTCGCCGTGGTCGTGGTGTGCGTCGTCGTGCGCAGCCTCGTGGTGGGCATGCTCGTGCTGCTCGTGCTGGTCGTGATGCTCGTGCTGGTCGTGATGCTCGTGCGCGTCCGAAGCGGCGACGAGCGTGTCGGCGACCAGCTTCATGCCGCACTTCGGGCACCGACCGGGGGCCTCGCTGACCACCTCGGGGTGCATCGGGCACACGAAGGACGCGCCCTCCGGGACCTCCATCTCCATCTCCGCGACGAACGCGAGCGTCTTGTCGGGCGGCGCGCCGAGGAACGGCGCCAGGCGCTCCCGCTCCGCGGCCCACTCGGCGTTCTCCCGGAGCTCGCCGAATAGCTCCCCGAGCGGGGGCGACGCCGGCTCCTCGCCAACCTCGAAGGTCGCCAGTGAGTAGGTGCGCTCGGGCGTCCGGTGCTCGAGGGTGAGTTGCCCCGCCCGCTCGAAGTGGACGTCGACCACCACTCGCTCGGACGGCGCGAGCAGAACCGACTCGACGAGCTCCTCTTGCTCGACGCGTCCGCTGTCGCCCCCCACGAGCTTGAGGCGCGCTCCCGGCAGTGCGACGTCGAAGACGCGAGTGTTCGCGGTGTTCGTCAGGTAGAGCCGGACGATCTCGCCGCGGGCGGCCGTGAAGACCGGGTCGGTCTCGCCGCCGACGAGGAGCGTGTTCCCGAAGCGGCCCATGGCCGCGAAGGTCGTCTCGCTCCGGCTGAAAGGCGCGATCTTGCCGTCTTCGATCAGGACGTCGTCGAGCGTGACGACGAGCTCGCGGTGCACCGGCGGCCAGTAGCCCTCGTCTGCGGGCTCCACGACGATGTTCCCGTACTGGCCGAGCTCCTGGCCGTAGTCCTCGCGGATGTGCGGGTGGTACCAGTAGACGCCCGGGTCGGGGAAGTCGAGCCGGTAGGAGAAGGTGCCGCCCACCGGGATCGGTGCCTGCGTCTCGTGCGTGCCGTCGTAGCGGTTCTCGAGCCGGAGGCCGTGCCAGTGGACGGTGCCCTCGAGATCGCCGTCGTTCTCGACGCGCACCTCGAGCTTGGATCCTTCCCGCACGCGGAGCACGGGCCCGGGGATCGAGCCGTTGTAGGCGAGCATGCGGACTGTTGCGTCGCCGATCCGCTTCGCGACGGGGCCGATCCGGAGCTCGAACACATCTCCGTCGTCGAGCTCGACGATCTCGGGGGCCGCCGCCTGCAGCAGGCCATCCGTCTCGGTCGGGAACGTGTCCGCGTGTCCTTCGTGGTGGGTGTGGTTCTCGTGCTCGTGCTCCATCGTCAAGCCCCTTCCCTCGAGCCGACCGTCTCCGGAGCACCGTGAACGGTGTCCGGGTCGGAGGGTACGTCCGTTCCGCCGTCCACGTGGGCGGCGACTTTCTCCGCGACGTAGGCCACGTCGTCCCCGACGAACCCGACGAGCGCCGAGCCGCGGGTGTGCTGCCACGAGAGCCCGAGGAAGAAGAGGCCCGGGGCCTCCGTGACGCCGCGCACGTGACGCAGGCGTCCGTCGTCGCCGAAGACGGGTAGCCTGATCCACGAGTGGTCGGGCCGGTAGCCCGTCGCCCAGATCACGGCGTCGACCTCCAGCTCGCTTCCGTCGGCGAGGCCGACTGTGCGACCTTCGGCGCTCACGACCCGCGGCCGTACCGGGACGCCGTGGCGCCGCCGGAGCTCGCGCGGGCTCGAGCCGATCAGCGTGTCGCGGTCGCGCGCGCGGCGTCCGAGCCGCGTGTCGACGGTCTTCGCGAGAATCCCGGTCTTCGTCAGCCACCAGAAGAGGTCGCGGCCGAGGAACCGCTGCGGAAGGGGCGTCTGCTTCGTTCCGACCGCCAGCTCGACGTCGTGCGTCGCGGAGAGCTCCTTCGCCAGCTGGAAGCCGGTGTTGCCACCGCCGACGACGAGCACGCGCCCCGCCGGCACGTCGGCGGGCCGCCGGTAGCCGACGCTGTGCAGCTGGAAGACCTCGGCCGCGAGGCCGTCGGCGACCGAGGGGACGAACGGTGCCTGGAAGGGGCCCGTGGCGACCACCACCGAGTCGGCCTCGATCGAGCCTCCGTCGACCTCGACGAGGAACCGGCCGTCGTCCGCCCTCCGCAGCGACCGAACCGCGGTCTCGAGGCGGACCGGAAGCTCGAACGTCGCGGCGTAGCGCTCGAGATACGCGACGACCTCGTCCCGGCTGGGGTATCCGTCGGGGTCCCCGGGAAACGGCAGCCCGGGAAGGCCGGAGTAGCGCCGCGGCGTGAAGAGGACGAGCGAGTCCCAGCGCGCGCGCCAGGCGGCACCGACCTCGGGCGCTGCCTCGAGGATCACGAAGCGCCGGCCGCCGGCGGCGAGCTCCCGCCCGATCGCGAGACCGGCCTGCCCCGCCCCCACGACGACGACCTCGTAACGCTCGATCGGCTCCTCCGGCGTGCGGCTCTGGGCTTCCCTCCCTGGGGCGTTCATCTGGCGACCCTCCTCCCTGGAGCTCTCTCTTTCGGACAGAGGAGGGTAGCAACTAGCTGAACGATCAGCTAGTAATGTGCGGGTGGCAGTCCGTGACAGCGCGCGCACGCGGGAGGCGATCCTCCGAGCGGCGGAGGAGCTGTTCGCGCGGCAGGGGTTCGACGCCACGAGCATGCAACAGATCGCGGACTCGGCCGGCGTCGCGCGTGCGACCCCGTCGTACTTCTTCCGCAGCAAGGCGGCGCTCTACGACGCCGTGCTCGCCCGTGCCGTCGCCCGTGCCCAGGCCGCGATCGCGCGCACCTACGGGGCGCAGGACGGGACCGGCGCACTCACAGAAGCGGTCGACGCCTATGTCGACGCCCTCCTCTCCGTCTTCGCCGACGACCAGGTCTTCGTCTGCCTGATCCAGCGCGAGTCGCTGGGCGACGGAAGCCGGGTATCGGAGTTCTTCGGCCGCTTCGTGGACGACGCGGTCGGCGCGCTCGCACCGGCTGCGGCCGAGGCCGGCGTCTCGCCGCAGCGTCTGGTTCTCGACATCGTCGCGCTCTGCTGGTACCCGTTCGCCCACGAGCACACGCTCGTCCCCGCGCTCGGCCTCGATCCGCGCGAGCCCTCCTTCGCGGTCGAGCACCGACGGCATCTCGGGGAGCTCGTGCGGGCACTCGCGGCCCGACGGGCCGCCCGGCCGTCGAAGCGGGCGAGCCCGTCGTCCACCCAGGAGCTCTAGCCGGCGGCCGCACCCGGCACGGCCGTCGGCGCGACCGCGCTCTCCGCCGGCCTCCACCGCCCGAAGACCGCCATTGCGAGGATCACGAGGCCGATCCCGGTGAGCAGCAACGCGAAGCCGACGACGATGCTGAAGACCGAGAGCATCTCGGACATGAATCCCATGTTCAGCGCCGTCGTCAGGGCCGTCTCGGTGACCCAGATGTCCCGTGCGCCGTTGGAGACCGGCTGGCCGTTCGCGTCCTTCGCCGCGGCCGCCTCGTCGTTCGTGCCCTTCGGGTCCGTAGGATTCTCGGCCGACTGGAAGCGCCCCATCTCGGCATACGTCAGCCCGCCGGTGCTGGCGAGGGTGTGTTCGCGCATCACGTTCGCGAACGCGAGCGCCTGCCGCCCGGTCTCGACCTGCTGGCCCGCGTATTGCTCGGCGTGCTCGGCGACCGCAGGGTCGCTGGCCGGGCCGAAGGTGATCCCCTCCTGCTTCAGGTGGTCGCGCGTGAACGAGATCCCCCAGACCCCGAGCACGATCACGACGACCCCGAACGCGATGAGCACGCCTCCCGAGACGTACCCGCCGATTCGCAGCAGCTTTCCCGATCGCATGGTGACCTCCCTCTGCCGAATGGTGTGACGGCGCCCGTGGGGCTCGTCCGAATCACGAAGCAGGCCGATCTTCGCGCATCGGCCGCCGCAGGCGCGGAGCGCGGCTCGGGTCAGGTGGGAATCGAGGGCGAGACGGGCTGATCCGGCGGCGCTTCGACGTCGCCGCGCGCGCGCTTCCAGACGAAGTCGAGGACGACGGCGAGCGTCGCGACCACGACGATCGCGGCGAACGTCTGTGGCGCGTTGCGCACCGTGTCGACGGCGAAGAAGGCGAGCACGACGAGCGTCACCGCGATCCCGACTAGGACCAGCCACGCCTGCGCGCCCGTCTCTCGTCGCAGCCGGTACCCGGCGACCCCGACGAGGACGAAGAGCGCGAGCGAGCACGCGCTGCCGACCGAGGCGATCGCCGAGAGGTCGACCGTGTTCGAGACGACGAGCACGACCGCGGCGCTGATCAGGACGCCGCTCTTCGCTCCGAGCCGCGAGGCGGGACCGAAGAACGGCGGAAACTGGCCGACGCCGGACAGCATGCGCGTCAGCCCGGCCGAGGCGTAGAGCGTCGCGACGACGGAGCCGGCCATGCCGACCATGGCGGCGATCGCGATCATCGTGAATCCCGCGTCCCCGAGCGCCGGCCTCCCCGCCTCGGCGATCGCGGTCGG
>NZ_DATMBZ010000089.1:0-38617 GCF_035558935.1 Gaiella sp.
GGCGGACGCTCGTAGAACCCGAACCTCTTTGCCTGGTCGAGGATCCGCTTCGCGCCGAGCGCCTTGCCGACGTTGCAGAAGACCGAGTTGACCGAGTACTGGAGCGCTGTTGCGAACGACACGCGACCGAACGGCCTCGACGTGTCGAAGTTGTTCACCCGCTTGCCGTAGGCGATGCAGTAGCCGGGGTCGACGAACTCCGAGTCGGGCGAGAAGCGGTTCGACTCGAGCGCCGCGGACGCCGTCACGACCTTGAACGTCGAGCCCGGCGGGTAGAGGCCCTGTGTCCCGCGGTTGATCAGCGGGGCCGCTGGACGGCAGTCCGCGGTGATCTTCGAGATCTTCCCGAAGTTGTTCTCGACGACGTTCGGGTTGTAGCTCGGCGACGAGGCCATGACGAGGAGCTTCCCGCTGCGCGGGTCGAGCGCCACGACGGCACCGCACGTCCGCCCGAGCGCGTCGAGCGCCACCTTCTGGGCGTGGAGGTCGAGCGTCGTCACCACCGTGTCGCCGACGATCGGCTTGCCCCGGAGGTCGTTCAGCTGACGCTCGACGAGGCCGCCGAGATCGCGCTCGGTGCCGGTGAGGATCCCGTTGAGCGACTTCTCGAGCCCGGCGCGGCTACGCGAGGCGGTCGAGTAGCCGACCACCTGGGCGGCCAGGCGCCCCTGCGGATAGCGGCGGAAGTAGAGCGTCTTGCCACGCCGCTCGACGACGCGGTTCCGGGCGAGCACCCGCTCGGGCGCGAGGATCAGGCCGCGCCGGACCTGAAACTCCGAGACCCGCTGGATCTCGTTGTCCTGGCGCGCCGCGAGCCCGGGACGCGCCCACGTCTGCCAGTACGTGGTCCCGAGCACCAGGGCGACGATGAGCCCCATCGCGGCCCAGCCGACATGGGTCAGCTGCCGGTTCACGTCGGCGCCGTCCGCACGGCGCGATGCGAGACGAGCATCAGAAGCGCGAGCATCACGAAGTTCGAGACGATGCTCGAGCCGCCGTACGAGACGAACGGCAGCGTGATGCCCGTGAGCGGGACGAGCCGGAGGACGCCGCCGACGATGATGAACGTCTGCAGCGCGAAGCCGAACCCGAGCCCCGCGGCGAGGAGCTTCGAGAAGCCGTCGTGGGCGACGAGCGAGACGCGCATCGAGCGCGCCACGAGCGCGAGGAAGAGCAGGAGGACGGCGGCCGCGCCGATCAGCCCGAGCTCCTGCGCGATCGCGGAGTAGACGAAGTCGGTCTGCAGATACGGGATCAGCGGCGTCCCGTCGACGGTCTGGAACGTTCCCCTGCCGATGCCGGTGCCGCCGTAGCCGCCGTTCGCGATCGAGTAGAGGCTCTTGACGAGCTGGTACGAGTCGCAGTTCTGGCGGTACTCGAGCTTCCCGTTGATCGCGCAGTAGACCTTGTCGTCGGTCCACGGCGCGAGCCACACCGTGACGCGCTGCTGGACGCGGTCGAGCTTGTCGTAGAGCAGCGCGGCGCCGCCGGCGAACAGCGCGAGGCCCGCGAGGACGAACGACAGCCTCCCGGTCGCCGCGTAGAGCATCGCGAGGAAGATCCCGAAGTTGAGGAGCGCCGAGCCGAGGTCGCTCGTCTGGACGAGCACGAGCATCGCGCCGCCCCAGATCGCGAGCAGCGGCCCGAAGTCCTTCAGTCGTCCCTGGGCGAGCGCCTCGCGCTTGTCGCGCAGGTAGCCCGCCAGGAAGATGACGAGGAAGATCTTCGCGATCTCGCCGGGCTGAAAGCGCAGCGGACCGATGTCGACCCAGAGCTTGACGCCGTTGACGCGCTGGCCGAGGCCGGGCACAGACGGCAGCATCAGGAGCACGATCGCCGAGACGCCGAAGACGTACTTGTAGCGCTCGAGGACGCGGTAGTCGTAACGGAGCCAGACGAGGACGAGGACGAAGACGGCGACACCGACGGCGACCCAGACGAGCTGCCGGCGCCCGTCGTACGGGTCGATCCGATAGACGAAGGTGAGCCCGATCGCGCAGAGGAGCGCGGTGAGTGGCAGCAGCGTGGGGTCGGCATCCGGGACGATCCAGCGGGCGAACGCGTGCGCGACGAGGAAGACCGCCGCGAGTCCCCCGGCCCAGGGAAGCCACCCGTAGTCCACGACACCGAGGCCCGAGATCCACGCGCTCGCGAACGCCGCCGAGGCGACGAGCGCCGCGAGGAAGAGCGTGGCGAGCTCCCGGTTCCGGGCGCTCACCGCACGAGGCTCCACCAGACGGCGAAGGCGGCGATCGCGAGGAGGGCGAGGACGAGAAGCAGCGCGGGCCAGCGACTGCCCTTCCCCGCACCGTGCCGGTTCACGTCGTCGAGGACAGACTCGCGGGTGACGTCGTCGGGGTCGGCAGGATCGGGATGCCCGTCTGTCGCCTCCGCGGCGCGACGGTCGCGCTCGGCCGGCTCTCCCTCGATCAGCTCGAAGACGACGACGGTGACGTTGTCGTCGCCGCCGTGCTCGTTGGCGGCGTGCACCAGCGCCTCGGCGGCGGCGTGCGGGTCGCGGTCGGACGCCCCGATCAACCGGGCGATCTCGTCGTCGCGCACCATTGCGCTCAGGCCGTCCGAGCAGAGCACGACGAGGTCCCCGGACGCGACCTCCACCGTGCGCGTGTCGACCTCGACCTCGGCCTCCGTGCCGAGGGCACGCGTGATCACCGACCGGTGCGGGTGCACCGCCGCCTCGGCCTCCGTCAGCCGGCCGCTCCGCACCAGCTCCGCGACGAGCGAGTGGTCCGTCGTCAGCTGCTCGAGCTCTCCGGCGCGGTAGCGGTACGCGCGCGAGTCGCCGACGTGGGCCAGCGTCAGCAACTCCGTCCGCTCGTCGACGAGAGCGACCGTTGCCGTCGTTCCCATCCCCGCGACGGCCGGATCGTGCAGCGAGCGCTCGAAGATGAGCGCGTTCGCAGCTCGAACGACGCCGACGACGCCCTCCTCGTCGCTCACGGCCGAGGCGGCCTCCTCGATCGCGGCCGCGGCGAGCCGCGATGCGAGCTCGCCCGCCTGGGCGCCGCCCATCCCGTCCGCGATCGCGAAGAGCGGTGGGTCGCACACGAACGCGTCCTCGTTCTGGCGGCGCCTCCGCCCCGTATCGGTGAGCCCTGCAGCGCGTCCTATCCGCATCGGCGCTCCTCAGGCCTCCACCCGCAGGTCGGTGTGCCCGATCCGGATCACGTCGCCCGCCTGGAGCAGTCGCGCGCTCGTGACACGGGCGCCGTTGACGAACGTCCCGTTCGTCGAGCCCTCGTCCTCGACCCAGAGCCCGTCGGGGCGGCTGTCGATCGTCGCGTGTCGGCTCGAGACGGTGGTGTCGGCATCGAGCCGGATCGCATTCTCCGCCCCACGCCCCACGCGCGCGCTGTTCGTGAGCTCGATCGCCGTGCCCGCCTCGAGCGCCGGGCTCGCGAGCACGACGACCCTGCGCGGGGCGATCCCGTGGGCGGCGCGGAGCGCGGCCGCCTCCGCCGCCGGGACGATGATGCTCTCCTGCGGCGCGCCGGCCGACAGCCCGCGCGTCGCAGAGCGCACGACGAGCCAGACGAACAGGTAGAGGAGGACGAGGAACGCGACCTTGAGGCCGAGGAGCGCCTCGTCGGCCGTGACGGCGACGCTCACGAGCGAGAGCGCCCGAAGACGAGCTCGGTGCCGCCGATCACGATGCGGTCGCCGTCGTCGAGCCGCTGCTTTCCCGAGACGCGCTTGCCGTTCACCTCGGTCCCGTTCGTCGAGCCCAGGTCGACGACGCTCCACGCGGTCGGCCCCTCCTGGGCGACCTCGCAGTGGCGCCGTGAGACGTTCCCGTCGTCGACGCGGATGTCGCACTCGCGCGAGCGGCCGACTACGACGCGGCTCGTCGTCAGGGGAACGACGCGCCCGCCGACGGTCAGCGTCACCCTTTCCCGGACGACCTCGGGAGGCGGGCCGTCGTCCTCGGCGAGCGGCGCCTCGGGCCGGTACACCATCGTCGCCGCCGGAGGCTCCGGGAACGACGGCGAAGGCACGGGGACGGGCGCCGGTGCGGCCGGAGCCGGCGCCGGCAGCTGCACGGCGACCGCGGCCGCGTGCGCCTCGTCGGCCTGGACGACGCGTGTCGCGATGCCGAACTCGCCCATGGCGAGATCGTCGTCCGTCTCGAGCAGGACACGAGGCGGCGTGAGCAGCGCGTAGCCCTCACGGCGCGCGTGCTCGACGAGGTACTCCTGGAGCTCTCCGACGAGCGAGCCCTCGTAGGCCGCGAACTGCAGGCGGTCCGACGAGGAGAGATAGAGGGTGTACTCGTTGGGGACGTACACCCGCGAGACGGAGACCGAGCGGTGCTCGTCCATCTCCTTCGCGAGCTTCCGGGCGAGCTCGACGGGCTGGACGTGTGTGCGAAAGGCGCGCCCGAAGACCCCTTCGAAGAGGCCCTCGATCTTGCTCTCGATTGCGCGAAGGACGCTCATTGACCGGGGCGCCTCCCCCGAGCGAGTCTAGCGACCACCGCGTCTGGCGATCGCTCCGAGGAAGGGCGCGGCCGCCAGGATGCCGCAGAGGAGCCAGGTGCCCAGGACGAACCCGGACCAGGGGATCGAGGGCGCCCAGGCGAGGACGAGAGTGAGCTGGAGCACACCGAGGACGGCGATCCCCCACGGGCCGCGCGCCGTCGCCCGGGGAAGCAGCATGGCGACGAGCGCCAGCGCGAGGGCTGTCGTCGCGATCGCCCGGTTGGCGTCGAGCACCGTGCCGAGGGCGGAGACCACGTCCGTCGGCCGCTCGCTCTGCGCGACGCCGAGGTCGGCGACGGTCGCGCCGCCGAGCGGCAGCGCGCCGCCGGAGAGGCCCGCGACCGCGGCCGCGGCGAAGACGCCCGCGCCCGCGTGCAGCGCACGCCGCCAGAGGCCCCGGGCGGGCTGGACGGCGAGCGGGAGGAGCGCCAGCAGGCCGAACGGGGCGAGCAGCGGGCCGGCGCAGAAGGCGAGCCCCGCCCGCGCGTCCCGCCACGTGACCGCGAGCCAACCGAGCGCGAGCACGCCGTAGACGACCGCGGCGGCCTGAGCGACGTTTCCGAGCGGGAAGACGGGCACCGCGAGCGCCACGGCGAGGCCGAGCCGCGGCGAGCGCAGCGTCGCAAGGCCCGCCGCGAGGGCGAGCGCGGCGAGCAGCGGGCCGGGCCAGAATGGCAGGAGTGAGCCCCCGACGGCGGTCGCGAGGGCCGCGAGGACGGCCGGCACGAGACGTCGCGTCAGAGGGACCGGGGTCGCCGCCGGACGCGGAGCGGGGCGGACGCTCTTGCGGCCGGTGGGCTTCGGCTTCCGGCGCTCGGCGGCGGGACGGCGCGCGACGACGAACGCCTCGCGCAGCTCGACTGCGAGGCGGGCGGCAGGCGGGCGCTTCGCCGGGTCGACCGCCAGCGCGCTGTCCACTGCGGCGAGCAGCCGGCGGGGCAGGTCGGTGCGACGGGCCGAGAGCGGAGGGGCGCCGGACGCGATGGTGGACGCGACCTGCGGGAGCGGCACGCCCCAGAACGGGTGGCTTCCGGCGAGCGACTCCCAGAGGATCACGCCGACCGCCCAGACGTCGCTTCGCTCGGAGGCATCCTCGCCGCCGAGGCGCTCGGGCGAGATGTACGCCAGCGTGCCCGGGACGTCCCCGACCGCGGTCAGCGTGTCGGCCTCGTCGAACTGCGCGAGCCCGAAGTCGAGCACCCGGATGGAGATCGGATCGGTCTCCTCGACCAGGACGTTCGACGGCTTCACGTCGCGGTGGACGATCCCGTGCCGATGAGCGTGCGCGAGCCCGTCGAGCACCTGTGCCGCGATCTCGACGGCCGCGGCGTCGTCGAGCTCCTCGGTGCGCAGCGTTTCGCGGAGCGTGCGGCCGCGGACGTACTCGTAGGCGATGTAGACGTGGCCCGGGTCGCCCCCGAAGTCGTAGGCACGGACACAGCGCTCGTGGCGGAGCCGCGACGCCGCTTCCATCTCGCGCGCAGCCCGCGCGGCGCGCTTGCCCTCGCGCGGGACGATCTTCAGCGCGACGTCGAGACCGGTGCGCTCGTCGCGCGCGAGCCACACCGAGCCGGAGCCTCCGCGGCCCAGCGGACGGAGCGGTCGGTAGCGGTCGAGGACGAGCGCTCGGTCGGGAACGGCAAAGGCAGCGGACGACACCGGTTTCCCTGCTTCGCCGTACCAGGGGAACGTCCTCCGCCCGCGAATCTCCCGTAGACTCGGCCGCTGACGGCGCTCGACGGGGCCAGGCATCGTCGATCGTCACCGGCCCGGCGGGGACCAATCGTGAGCGTGCACGACGACGACATCCTTGACTTCGACTTCGTCGACGACGAGACGCGCGAAATCGCACCCCCGACGCGTCCGAGCGGCGGTCCGCCGGGCGGCGGATCCCGCGGCGGTGGCCCACGCCGGCCACAGCTCCGCACACCGCAGGGTCTCACGCCGCTGCTCCGTCTGGCAGGCCTGGTCGCCCTTGCGATCCTCGTCGTCGTGCTGCTCGCGGTCTGGGTGCAGGGATGCGCCGGGCAGGACGATCAGACCGCCTACGGCGACTACCTCGCGGGCGCCGGCGAGGTGGGCAACGACTCCGCGAAGATCGGCTCCGACCTGGCCACGCTCCTGACCACGCCGGGGCTCGCGCAGACGGAGCTCGAGACGAAGCTCGGCGGCTTCGTCCAGCGCCAGCAGCTCGACGTCGAGCGCGCCCGCGACCTCGACCCGCCCGGCCCGTTGACGCCGGCGCACGCACACGCGATCGAGGCGCTCGAGCTGAGGGTCGCGGGCCTCCAGGGGATGCTCGACACGTTCCGGGCGACGAAGGACTCCGACGACCAGGCCGCGGCCGGCCAGCAGCTCGCGTCGTGGGGCGAGCGGCTCGAGGCGAGCGACGTCGTCTGGAAGGACCTCTTCCAGGGGGCAGCGCAGGCGACCATGGCTTCGGAGGGCGTCGAGGGGCTGACGGCACCGGCGTCGGTGTTCGTCGAGAACTCCGACCTCTACACGGCCCGCTCGATGAGCTCGATCTGGCAGCGCGTCCACGGCGCCTCGACGGGCGGCACGCCGAGCGGCCTGCACGGCAGCTCGCTCGCGTACACGAAGGTCCAGCCGGCCAACGTCCAGCTCTCGACGAGCACCGAGACGAAGATCACCGTGTCGACGGACGTCTCGTTCGAGGTCGGCGTCACCAACTCGGGCGAGAACCAGGAGGTCGGGGTGAAGGTCAACCTGACGATCCCCGCGCAGCCGACTGCGATCAAGAAGACGGGCACCATCGACGTGATCGACCCGGGAGAGACGAAAACCGTGACCTTCGCGGACTTCCCCGACTTCCCGTTCCAGGAGAACACGACCGTGCAGGTGAGCGTCGCCCCGGTCCCGGGGGAGACGAACACGGGCAACAACACGGCCGAGTACCCGGTCGTCTTCACGCTCCAGCCGTCGTGACGTTGGAGCTCGGGGTGGCGATCGCGGCCGTCGCGGTGTCGGCGGTCGCGCTCCTCGTCACCGTGGTCGCCTGGAAGCGGGTGCGCGTCCTGCGGCGCGGACAGCAGGCGATCCTCGGCGGCTCGACGACCGACGTGGTCGACTTCGCGGTCTCGCTGCAGGGGCGGATCGACGACCTCCACCGCGCCGTGGACGAGGTGGCCGCCGGCCTCACGCGCGTCGACCGCCGCGTCGACGGCGCCGTGACAAACACCTCCGTCGTCCGCTATGACGCCTACGAGGACGCCGGCGGGCAGCAGTCCGCGTCGTTCGCGTTCCTCGACTCGAACCGCACCGGCACCGTCGTGACGGCCATCCAGGGGCGCGACTATGCGCGGGTCTACGTGAAGGAGCTCGAGCACGGCCAGCCGAACCTCGCCCTCTCGCCCGAGGAGGCAGAGGCGGTCGAGCGCGCGATGGCCCGCTGAGATCGGTCCCGGACGCGGCCGGGCGCGATCGGTCATGATCGCCTTCACACCGGGGTCGCGAGAAGGAGGCACGGGGTGGAAGGCACGATCGAAGTCGACGGTGTCAACCTCTGGTATCGCGTGAGCGGCGACGGCCCTCCGGTCGTGCAGATCCACGGCGCGGGGTTCGGTCACTACAACTTCGACCCGGCCACTCCCGAGCTCGCGAAGCGCTTCAAGGTGATCGACTACGACATGCGCGGCTACGGGGCGTCGGACCGGCCCGTCCAGCACTACGACATGGAGGTCTGGGCGGACGACCTGGCGGGCCTCATGGACGGCCTCGGGATCGACGCCGCCCACGTCCACGGCACGTCGATGGGCGGGATGATCGCGATCGTCTTCGCCGGGAAGTACCCCGAGCGGACCCGCTCCGTCGTGATCAACTGCGCGGCGGCGAAGCTCGGGCCGAGCGGTCGGCTGATCTTCAAGAACTGGATCGACATCGCGCGTCTCGACCCCGACGGCCCGGGAAGCCGCGTGCTCGCGGAGCTGATCACGTGGCAGGCGCTCTCGCGGCGCTTCCTCGCCGAGCAGGACGCGGTCGCGCTCGCCGACCGGATCCAGGAGATCCTGCGTGATTCCAACCGCATCGAGGTGTTCACCGCGGCCTGCGAGGCGATGTGCGACATGGACATCCGGGACTGGCTGCCCCGGATCACCTCGCCGGCCCTCGTCCTCGGAGGCGACGAGGACGTGATGACCCCCTGGGACCAGGGGCCGGACGCCGCCGGGCAGCAGGCGATCGCCGACGGCATCGCCGGCGCCGAGGTGCACGTCATCCGCGGGGCGAACCACTCGACGATCTTCGACTCGAGCGAGGAGCACAACCGCGTGGTGGGCGACTTCTTCGCGCGCCACTAGAGGCCTGATGCGGGTTGCAGGCACGCACGGATGGGGGCCTGCGCGCGGCGCATGGGCGTCGTCTCGGTCGGCATCCAGGCGTCCAGCCTGCACGTCGCCCGAGCCGGCGCCGCTGCTTGGCGCATGCCCTCGCCGCATGCACCTCCAACCCGCATCGAGCCTCTAGGGCCTGTCGGGGCGGCGGGGTCGTGCCGGACGTCGAGAGATACGGGATCGAGCCGGTTCCCGCCGGCGAGCGCACGGTCGGCTGGCACGACCTCTTCGCGATCAACTTCACGTTCTTCTTGAACCCCGTGATGATGGTGCTCGGCGCACTCGCCGTCGTCGAGAGCGGGCTGCCACTCGTCTGGGCCCTGATCGCCACGCTGGTGGGGCAGGCGCTCGCGTACGCCGCGCTGACGATCGCCGCGCAGCCGGGCGTCGACGACGGCCTGCCGGGTCAGGTGGCGATGCGCGGGACGTTCGGCGGTCTCGGCGCCCGGGCGTTGACCTCGCCCTACCGCGTGGTCGCGTCGGTCTACTGGTTCGCCGCACAGGCGCTGACGGCGGCGTTCGGGGTGCAGGCGATCGCCGTCGCGCTCGCCGACGTCCGCCCCTCGGTCGTACCGACCGCCCTCGCGATCGCGGTCGTGCAGGCGGCGGTCGCAGCCCTCGGCTTCGACGTCATGCGCTGGCTGCTGCGGATCGTGCTCCCGCTCTCGCTGGCCACCGCAGGCGTTCTGCTCGGGGTGTGGCTGGCCTCGGACGACCCTGCCTACGCCGCCGGCCGGGTGGTCGAGTCGCCCGAGCAGCAGCTCACGTGGGTCGGCTTCGCGACGGTCGTGACGGTGATGTGCGGATCGTCGCTCACCCTCGTGACGAACATCGCGGACCTGACGCGCTACACGCGGTCTCGCCGGGACATGCGAATCGGCCTGATCGCGTCGACGCTCGGCGCGACCGCGACCACGACGCTGATCGGCGGCGTCTACGCGGTCGGCAGCGGCGAGACGAACCCCTTCGTCGCTGCGAGCACCCTGACGTCGAACGACGCCGTTCTCGTCGTGCTGCTCGCCGCGATCGTCGTCCAGACGTTCGCCGCGAACGTCACGAACATCTACACGGGCGGGCTCTCGCTCGTCTCGAGCCTTCCCTCACTCGGCCGGATCGTCGCCACCGTCGTCGTCGGCCTGACGGCGATCGTCCTCTCCGGCTTTCCCTCGCTGATCGAGGAGGCCCAGTCGTGGATCACGCACCTCGGCAACGTCGCGGCGCCGCTGACGGGGGTCGTCCTCGCGGACTACCTCGTCCGGCAGGGCGGACGTCTCGACGTCGAGGCGCTCTACGACCCCGGTGGCAGGTACCGCTACGTGCGCGGTGTCGACGTCGAGGCGGTCCTCGCGGTCGCCGCCGGCATCGCCGTGTACTACGCGGTTCCCGACGCCTGGCTGAAGGTCGCCTGGGGCGCGGGAGCGGCCGCGGCGGCGTACCTGGCGCTCGCGAGCGTGCTCCGGCCAGGCGCCGCGCGACCCGCGAAGGAGCCCGCGTGAGCCCGGGCGACCGGACGTGGGTCCGTTTCGCCTCGCCCCCGCGAGGGGGATGACGGGTCGTGGGAGGATTGCGGCGCCGACGGACGATCGTCGCAATCGCGGCAGCCGTGGTGACGGCCGGGGTCGTCGCGGCGGTGATCGTCGTCACGTCGGCGAGCTCGCACGCCGAGACGACGCGTGCCGAGTACCTGGCCGACGTCGCCGCCGTCTGCCGCGTCTACGGCCCGAGGCTCGACCGGATCGACCCGCCCGACGTCGCCGAGCCGGCCAACGTGATCGTCGCCGTCGACCGCGTACTCCCGCTCCTCGAGGCGCAGCTGCGACGCGTCGGTGCGCTCGAGCCGCCGGACGCACTGCGCCCGCAGGTGAACCGGTGGCTCGCGCTCCAGCAGCGCCGGCTCGCGATCCTCGAGAGGACACAGGCGGCCGGGCGCCGTCAGGACTTCCGCACCATGAGCGTCGCCTACGTCGACTTCCTGCTCGCGGGCCGCGAAACCGGGGGTCTCGGGAAGGCGATCGGGATTCCGCATCCGCCCTGCTGACCCGAGCGGCCCTCCGGTCGACCCGACGGGGGCGTTGACTCCGTGTGGTCGCAGGTTGTATACATCGGGCGTCCCATCTGTCGTGTCACGAGATCCCGGCCCCGGCACCCGGTGCTGGTACTTCCTTCCCCGTCGCGGGGGGGAAAGGAGAGCAGATGAGCAACGAGGTTGAGTACGATCCCTTCGAGTACGCGAAGGAGCTCGAGGCCGGGGCTGACCTGGGCCACGGCGATCTCGAGGGGCGAAGGGGCCTGACGCGCGGAGACCTCCTCAAGCGAGGAGCGGTCGGCGTCGCCGCCGCGACCGCTGCCGGTGCGCTCGCGGGTACAGCGACGGCCAAGCCGTCGGCAAGCGGCAAGTTCACCGGGACGCTGCGCGTGCTCACGCTCGGAGTCGAGTTCCCGACGCCGGACATCGCCAAGCAGGCCTCGAAGGACCTCGGCTTCACCGTCAAGCCGATCCTCGCTCCCTCCGAGAAGCAGCCGCAGATCGCGATCACGTCGCCCGACACGTTCGACGTGTTCGGCGGCTACAACTACCAGTCGCTGCTCGTCTGGCCCTCCGGCTCTCTGCAGCCGGTCGACACCCGGAAGATCAGGGGCTGGAACCAGTTCTACAAGCTGTTCGCCTACGGCAAGCTGAACCCGGCGTCGGGGCGCTGCACGTTCGGCGACGGGAATGCACCGTTCCGCACGACGTTCGTCGACCCGGACGGCTCGACCGGCCTGCCGCCGTTCACGGGCGGCCCGGCGAACAACAAGCAGATCGTCCGCTGGATCGGCGAGAACGGGAAGGCGATCGGCGGCAAGCCGCAACCCCGCTTCATCGTCGGCCCCGCGGCCCACTTCAACGCCGACTCGATGGGCTACAACGCCGACGTGATCAACAAGCGGCCCGAGCAGATGTCGTGGGCCGAGCTCCTCAACACGAAGTGGAAGGGTCGTGTCTCCCTGCTCAGAGACCCGGGGATCATGGCGCAGGACGCCGCGTTCGCCGCACAGGCGCTCGGGCTGATGAAGTTCAGGGACTTCGGCAACCCCACGCGGGCCGAGATCGACCGCCTGTACAAGATCATGACGCGATACAAGAAGCAGGGTCAGTTCCGCGCGTTCTGGTCTGCTTTCACCGACTCGGTGAACCTCATGGTCTCCAAGGAGGTCGTGCTCGAGTCGATGTGGTCGCCCGCCGTGGCGCTCGTCAAGGCGGCAGGCGTCAACATCCTGTACGCGGCTCCGAAGGAGGGGTTCCGCGGCTGGTGCAGCGCAGAGGGCATCTCGTCGAAGGTCACCGACCCGGCGAAGCTGCAGGCCTGTTACGACTACCTCAACTGGAACTACAACGGCTACCTCGGCGCGACGATCATGCGCCAGGGGTACTACATCGCGAACGGGCAGCGGCTGCTGCCCTGGATCAAGTCGGCCGCGGGTCGGCAGGCCGGCTTCAGCGCTCCCGAGTACGACTACTGGTGGGGTGGCAAGCCGGCGTCGCGGGACCTGCCCGGTATCACCGGGAAGGTCGGCGACATCAAGAAGGGCGAGCGGCGCGAGGGCGGGTCGTTCCAGCAGCGCATCTGCAAGTACGCGTCCTGGAACTCCTATCCGCGTGAGAGCGTCTACCTCGTCAAGACCGTGAACGACTTCCTCACCGCCTAGCGCGACGCATGGAGGAACAAGGGGTCGAAACCGGGGGGGCGGCGGGCGCCGCCCCCCCGACCAATCAGTCAGGGCTCGACCTCATCGGATTGACGAAGGTCTTCCCCGGCGGAACGGTCGCCGTCGACGACGTCAACCTGCACGTCGACCACGGGGAGTACGTCGTGCTGCTCGGTCCCTCGGGGTGCGGCAAGACGACGACGCTCCGGATGATCGGCGGGCACGAGTTTCCCACGCAGGGCGAGATCCTCCTCGACGGCCAGTCGCTCGTCGACCTGCCGCCGCACAAGCGCCCGACGACGACCGTCTTCCAGCACTTCGCGCTCTTCCCGCACCGGACGACGCTTCAGAACGTCGAGTTCGGGCTCAAGATGCACGGCGTCAAGAAGGACGAGCGGCGCGAGGCGGCGATGAGGGCGCTGGACATGGTCGGGCTCGTCCCGCTCGCAGACCGCAAGCCGAACGCCCTGTCGGGCGGTCAGCAGCAGCGCGTCGCCCTCGCCCGCGTGCTCGTCACGAAGCCGAAGGCGCTGCTCCTCGACGAGCCGCTGGGCGACCTCGACCGGCTGCTGCAGCTGCGCATGCGCGTCGAGCTCCGGAACCTGCAGCGCCAGCTCGGGCTGATGTTCATCCACGTCACGCACAACCAGGAAGAGGCGCTCTCGATGGCCGACCGGATCGTCGTCATGAACGACGCGCGGATCCAGCAAGTGGCCGATCCACTGACCATCGCCACGAAGCCGGCCACCGAGGTCGTCGCGCGCTTCATGGGCGACAACAACATCCTCCGCGGCGTCGTCAAGGCGCACGAGGGCGACCGGCTGATCATCGAAGGCGACGAGCAGCACCTCCGCGTCAGCGTCCACGCCCCCGGCGACGGGCGCGCGATCGGCAGCCCGGCGATGATCTCCGTTCGCGCGGCGGCGGTGACGGTCGAGGCGAACGGCTCGGGGGACGGGCTCAACTCGGCGGAGTGCGAAATCGTGTTCGTCGAGTTCCTCGGTGATCTCGTGAAGCTCCACCTGCTGGCCGGCGACGAGCGGATGCTCGCCAAGGTCGGCGCGGAGCACTATCCATCCCTGCGCGGCCGGGAAGGAGAGCGGATCCGCATCTCCTGGAAGGAAGACGATGTCCAGCTCCTCGACGCCTGATTCGCTTCGCGAGGAGGCCAACCGGCTCGCGCTCGACGAGGTCGAGGAGGCCGAGGAGCTCTCCCGGCAGCGCCGCCCCGGTTCCGAGGAGGCGCTCGGGGAAGGCGGCGACGGCGGACGCGGCAGCGGATGGGTGACCGCGGCGCTGGCGGCGCCGGGCCTCATCTGGATCGGCTTCTACCTCCTCGCGCCGCTCGTGATCATCGTCCTCGTCAGCTTCTGGACCTGGACCGACGCCGGGTTCGACAAGACGTTCACGACCGCGAACTACAGCGAGCTGTTCCACGACAGCACCTACTGGGACAACATGCTGTCCACCGTCATCACCTCGGCGATCGCGGTGGTCGCGTGCCTCGTCCTCGGGTTCCCCGTCGCGTACTTCCTCGCGCTCAAGGTGCAGAGCCTGCGCGTGCAGATCGCCCTCTTCATCATCGCGCTCGCGCCGTTCTGGACGAGCTTCCTCACGCGTGCGATCGCGTGGACGTTCCCGTTGATGGGACGCGAGGGCGCGCTCAACCAGCTTCTCGTCAAGCTGCACGTCATCTCGGAGCCGATCTCCGAGTTCGGGTTCTCGACCCTCTCGGTGCGACTGGCGATGATCCAGCTCTACATCCTCTTCATGATCACGCCGCTGTTCTTCACGCTCGCGCAGGTCGACCGCTCGGCGCTCGAGGCGGCGCGCGACCTGGGCGCGAACTGGTGGGGGGCATTCCGCGAGGTGATCCTCCCGCAGACGATGCCGGGCATCGTGATCGGGTCGATCTTCATCTTCGTCCTCACGATGGGCGACTACGGAACGGTCGCCACCGTCGGCGGCGGCAACATCACGTCCGTCGGCACCCTGATCTACTCGAAGATCGGAGCCGTCCAGTATCCGCAGGGCGCCGCCTCCGCGGTGCTCCTCGTCGTGGTGCTGATGGTCGGCGTCTGGGTGATCACACGCCTCTCGAACCTGCGGGAGGAGCTGTGATCGAGACGATGGCAACGGCGGCGGAGGACGTCGCCCGCCCGCAGGACGTCGTCGTCCGGCGCGACGTGAAGCAGCGCCGCGACTGGTCGAAGTGGGTGCTCGGCGCGTACTTCATGCTCTTCCTGTTCTTCCTCTACATCCCGATGATCCTGATGGCGATCCTCTCGTTCCAGGGGGACACGGGCCAGCTTACGTTCCCGTTTCGCGGGCCGATCAGCCTCGACTGGTGGAGGACCCTCTGGGACACGGACCTCTTCAACACGATCGCCGAGGACGTGAGCGCGTCGGGCCGCCAGTCCCTCTGGCTCTCGCTCGTCGCGGGAGTGCTCGTCGCCGTGTTCGGCTTCTCGCTCTCGATGGCCTTCCGCCGCCGCTGGCGCCTCAAGGGCGACGTCGTCGCGTTCTTCATCCTCATGCTCGCGCTGATGACGCCGGCGTTCCTCGTCGGCCTCGGCAACCAGCTGCTCTGGAAGTTCATGGGGTTCACGCCGAACCTCTGGTACACGGCGCTCGGCGCGAACGTGATCTGGGGCATTCCCTTCTCGTTCCTCGTCATGCTGGCGGTCTGGAACCGGTACGACCGCCACGTCGAGGAGGCGGCGAGAGACCTCGGTGCGAACGGGCCGACGACGTTCCGCGAGGTCACGCTCCCCCTCGTCTGGACGGGGATCTTCGGCAGCTTCCTCTTCGGCTTCACCCTCACCTGGAACGACTTCGACCGCACGATCCTGCTGCAGAGCGGGTACGAGGCCCAGCCGCTGCCGATCCTGATCGGCACCTGGCCGCAGAGCCGGCCGATCCTGCCGAACCTCTACGCCCTGGGCGCGGGGACGACCGCGGTCACGCTCGCGATCATCGCTGTCGTCCTCATCGCGGGCACCGTCCGACTCCGCAAACGTGGCGCGCCGATCCACAGCGTGGAGGAGGAGTTCGGCGTGGAGCCCGGCGGCGGCATCCGCGTCGAGGCCGTCGACCCGGCGAGCCGGTAGTTCGCGGCCGCTCGGCCTACGACGCCGTGCGCGGCGAGCGCTTCGCGAAGTCGTCCGCGATCTCGTCGAACGTCGCCCAGCGGACGCCGTCGTGGCGGTTGATGTGCTCGATGATGCGCTCGTGCATCGCCAGGACCGCGGGGCGTCCGCTCACGTCGGGGTGGATCGTCATCGTGTAGACCGCGTAGTCGTACTCGCGGTAGACCCAGTCGAACTGGTCGAGCCAGAGCTGCTCGATGTCCCGCGGGTTGACGAACCCGTGGCTGTTCGGCGAGGTCTTGATGAACATCATCGGCGGCAGGTCGTCGAGGTACCAGCTCGCCGGGATCTCGATCAGGTCCGTCTCCTCGCCGCGCTCGAGCGGGTGCATCCACTCGTCGGCCCGCTTCGAGTAGTCGATCTTCGTCCACGAGTCGCCCACGCGGACGTAGTACGGCTCGAAGTCCTTGTGCATGAGCGAGTGGTCGTACTTGATCCCGCGCTCGAGCAGGAGCTCGTTCGTGACGTTGGAGAACTCCCACCACGGGGCGACGTAGCCCGTCGGGCGTTTGCCGGAGACGCGCTCCACGAGGTCGATGCACTTGTCGAGCACCGCAGTCTCCTGCTCGCGCGTCATCGCGATCGGGTTCTCGTGCGAGTACCCGTGGATCCCGACCTCGTGCCCTGCAGAGACGACCTGCTCGGTCTCCGCGGGGAACGTCTCGATCGAGTGGCCCGGAATGAACCACGTCGTCTTGAGCTCGTGGCGGCGGAACAGCTCCAGCAGGCGCGGCGTCCCGATCTCGCCCGCGAAGAGGCCGCGCGAGATGTCGTCGGGCGAGTTCTCGCCTCCGTACGACCCGAGCCACCCGGCGACGGCGTCGACGTCGACGCCATAGGCGACGAAGATCTCCTTGGCCATCGTTGCCTCCCGTTCGTATCGAGCTGGACGCGCTGACTGCTACAAGACGACTCTAGTGTGTTCGCTCTGCGGAGTGATGGCGAAGGAGCACTGGGCGGAGAGCGGTGAGGGCGCCCGGGGCCGTGTCCTTCGCGCAACGGCTCTGAACCGCGTGCTCGGCCACTACGGCCTCGAGGTCGCGGCATGGTCGGGTGGGGCGTACGTGCTCCGCGACCGCAAGGGCGGGACGGCGGTCGTCTCCGACCTGGGCGCCGTGTGGATCGAGGCCGAGCGGTTGCACGGCGCTCCGCTCGACCCGCTGGATCCGGGGCTGGTGGCCGCGCTCTCGGCATGACGACGCCTGTCTTCCTCGTGACGGGGCAGCTCGGCAGCGGCAAGACGACGCTCATCTCGAGACTGCTCCAGCGCCCCGAGCTCGGCGAGACGGCGGTGATCGTGAACGAGCTCGGCGAGGTCGGGATCGACCACCATCTCCTGCGCCGCGTCGACGAGCGGACGGTGCTGCTCTCGAGCGGCTGCGTGTGCTGCGTCCTCCGCGGCGACCTGTCCGACGAGCTCCGCAGCCTGCTCGACCTGCGCGACGCCGGAGCGATCCCGCCGTTCCGGCGGGTCGTGATCGAGACGACCGGAGTCGCAGAGCCGGCGCCGATCGTCCAGACGCTGCTCGCGGATCCTCTGCTGCCGCACCACTACGCGGTGGGAGCGATCGTCGTCACGGTCGACGGGGAGCACGGCCTCCACGGCGACGAGGCGCTCCACCAGGTCGCCGCGGCGGACACCCTCGTCCTCACGAAGGCCGACGTGGTCGGCCCGCACGACCTGGAGGCGCTGGAGGACGAGCTCGAACGGCTCAATCCGACGGCCCGCGCGATCCGCGCCTCGTTCGGCGAGGTCGAGCCCGAGTTCCTGCTCACCGCCTCCGCCCGCGACGTGCGCGAGCTCGCGCGGACAAACGGGCACGCGCATCCCGACGGCGTCGAGGCGGTCGTGCTGACCCTCGATCGCACCGTCGACTGGACGGCGTTCGGCATCTGGCTGACGATGCTGCTGCACGCGCGCGGGACGTCGATCCTGCGGGTCAAGGGCCTGCTCGACACGGGCGGCGAGGGCCCGTTGCTCGTCAACTGCGTGCGGCACGCCGTCCATCCGCCGCTGCATCTCGACGGGTGGCCGGACGACGACCGGCGCTCCCGCCTCGTCGTGATCGGACAGGACGTCGACCGCGACGCCCTCGAGCGCTCGCTCCGCGCGTTCGTCACGGATGCCCCCTCGCCGCTGCCTCCGGCAGCAGGCGGCTTCAGGGGTGTGCCCCGCCCGTAGGGGCGGGGATAGTTGCGGATCGGGATCCGCGCGAGCGGATTCCGATCCCGCAGGCTAGTAGGAGCGCGGCATGCCGAGCACGTGCTGGCCGATGTACGCGAGGATCAGGTTCGTCGAGACCGGCGCGACCTGGTACAGCCGCGTCTCGCGGAACTTCCGCTCGATGTCGTACTCCTCCGCGAAGCCGAAGCCGCCGTGCGTGTCGAGGCAGGCGTTCGCCGCGGCCCAGGAGGCGTCGGCCGCGAGCAGCTTCGCCATGTTCGCCTCGGGCCCGCACGGGAGCCCCTCCTCGTAGAGCCAAGCTGCCTTGTACCGGACGAGATCGGCCGCCTCGATCTGCGCGTGCGCACGGGCGATCGGGAACTGGACGCCCTGGTTCGCGCCGATCGGCCTGCCGAACACGACCCGCTCGCCCGCGTACGCGGTCGCCCTCTCCACGAACCACCGCCCGTCGCCGATGCACTCGGCCGCAATGAGCACGCGCTCGGCGTTCATCCCGTCGAGGATGTAGCGGAAGCCCCGGCCCTCCTCGCCGACGAGGTCTTCGTCCGGGACGACGACCCTGTCGAGGAAGATCTCGGTCGTCGCGTGGTTCATCAGCGTCCTGATCGGGCGGATCGTCATCGTCCCGTCCGCGACGGCCCGCTTCATGTCGACGAGGAAGGTCGACAGCCCCTCCGTGCGCTTCTCGACCCTGTCGGCCGGTGTCGAGCGGGCGAGGAGGAGCATCAGGTCGGAGTGCTCCGCCCGTGACGTCCAGAGCTTCTGTCCGCTGATCGACCAGCCGCCCTCGACACGCGTCGCGGTCGTCTGGAGCGCCGTCGTGTCGGAGCCGACGCTCGGCTCGGTCACACCGAACGCCTGCAGTCGCAGCTCGCCGGAGGCGATGCGGGGGAGGTAGCGCTCCTTCTGGGCGCCGGAGCCGTGGCGGAGGATCGTCCCCATCGTGTACATCTGCGCGTGGCAGGCGCCGGAGTTGCAGCCGGACGCGTTGATCTCCTCGAGGATCACGCTCGCCGCCGTGAGCGAGAGCCCCGCGCCGCCGTACTCCTCGGGGATCAGAGCCGCCAGCCAACCGGCCTCCGTCAGGGCGGCGACGAACTCCTCGGGGTAGCGGTCGGGCTCGAGCGCGCGCCAGTACTCCCCGGGGAAGCGACGGCACAGCTCGCGCACGGCCGAGCGGATCTCGGCCAGCTCGGGAGGCTGCTCGAAGTTCACGCGGTGCGTTCGAGGAGGCGGCGGGCGATGATCAGCTGCTGGATCTCGTTCGAGCCCTCGCCGATCAGGAGCAGCGGCGCGTCGCGGTAGTAGCGCTCGGGGCGGTACTCCGTCGAGTACCCGTAGCCCCCGTGGATCCGCATGCAGTCGAGGGCGTTCTCCTGGGCCGCCTCGGTCGCGAAGAACTTGGCCATGCCGGCCTCGAGGTCGGCCCGGTCGCCGGACGCCTTCTTCCGCGCCGCCTCGACCGTGAGCAGGCGGGCCGCCTCGGTCCGCGTCGCCATCTTCGCGAGCATCAGCTGCACCGCCTGGTGACCCGCGATCGGCTTGCCGAACGCCTCCCGTTCGCGCGCATACGCGAGGGCGTCGTCGAGCGCCGCCCTGGCGATGCCCACGCCGCGCGCGGCGACGTTCACCCGACCGACCTCGATGCCGCTCATGAAGTACTTGAACCCCTGCCCGACGCCGTCGCCGCCGCCGAGGACGCTGGAGGCAGGCGTGCGGAAACCGTCGAACACGAGCTCGGTCGACTCGACGCCCTTGTAGCCGAGCTTCGGCAGCCCGGGCATCGGGATCGTGAGCCCGGGCGGGCTCGTCTCGGGCTCCTTCTCGACGATGAAGCCGGTCATCCCCGCGTGCGCCGGCTCGGCCTGCGGATCGGTCTTCGCGAGCAGCATCACGATCCCGGAACGCCAGCCGTTCGTCACCCACAGCTTCTGGCCGGTGAGGACGTACTCGTCGCCCTCGCGGACGGCCATCGTGCGGATCGCCTGCACGTCGGAGCCGGCGTGCGGCTCGGTCATCGAGAACGACGAGCGGAGCTCCCCCGACGCGAGCCGGGGTAGGTAGCGGCGACGCTGCTCCTCGGTCCCGTGGAGGCGGATCATGGTCGCCGCGATGAACGAGCCGTTGAGGATCCCCGAGAGCGTCACCCATCCGCGCGAGAGCTCCATCACGATCAGCGCGTAGGTGTCGAGCCCGAGGCCGAGGCCGCCGTACTCCTCGGGGATCGTCGTCCCGAAGAGCCCCATCGTCCGCATCGTCTCGACCATCGTCTCCGGGTACTCGTCGTCGTGCTCCAGCCGCGAGGCGACCGGCACGACGTCGCGGTCGACGAAGTCGCGGACGGCGGCGACGATCTCCGTCTGCTCGGCGGTGACGGTCACGCCGTGACGGGGTCGGGGACGGTGAGCGGAGCGAGCGCGGCGGCCACGTCGTCCAGCTCGTCGAGTGAGAGGAGCGCCTCCTCGAGCGCCTCGACGGCAGCGTCCGGCAGCGCGAGGGAGGCGTTCTCGCGGAACTTCTCGCGTACCTCGTCGGGCGTGAGCGGGCTCTCCGGCCCGCCCCTCTGGTACGGGAAGTCCGCCTCGAGCGACGACCCGTCGGCCAGTCGTACGACGGCGCCGCCCGGGAACGCCTGGGGATACGTGGGGTACTCCTTCGTCTCGTAGCGCACCTTGCGGGCGACCTCGAGCACGGCCGGGTCGGCGATCGCCTCGTCCGTGAAGTCCGCGACCGAGACGTGGCCGCGGACGAGCAGCGACGCGAGCGAGTACTGGAGCGAGAACTTGCCCTCGTATTCCGAGCGGGGCGCCATCTTCTCCGCGACCGGCTCGAGGACGAGCGAGACGCCGGCTTCGGGCACGCTGACGAGCACGTCTTCGATCTCTTCCGGGGCGAACGTCCTCGCGCCGGCGCCCTCCGCCGCGGCGCCGAGGGCGCCGTGCATGAAATGGCAAACGGGGAACGGCTTGTAGGCGATGCGCGGCGTCTCCCAGCGCGTCCCGAGGTCGGCCAGCTGACCCTCGATGTCGATCTCTCCCTCCTCCGCGCCGACGAACGCGTGGTACAGGCCGAACTTCCCCTCGAGCACCGAGGGCGGCCCCGCCGCGCCGTGGGCCGCGAGGCGCGCTGCAATGTGCGCGCCGTGCGCCGCCCAGGCGGGATGCATGGGCTTCGTCGGCGTCCCGTCGGCGAGGTACGCGAACAGGCCGCCCGCGAACGAACCGGCGATCCCGAGCGCGCTGGCGGCGACGGTCTGGTCGACGCGGCCCAGCCTCCCCACCGCCGCGACGCCGCCGAAGATCCCGCAGATCGCGGTGGGGTGGAACCCGCGCGCGTGGAACGCGCCCGATGCGGCCATGCCGATGCGGCAGACGACCTCGTTGCCGGCGACGATCGCCGCGAGCGCGTCACGGCCGCTCGCGCCGAGCTGCTCCGCCGCGGCGAGCGCGGCCGGCGCGACCACCGTCGAGACGTGACTGACCGAGTCGGAGTGCGTGTCGTCGTAGTCGAGCCCGTGACAGAGCATCGCGTTCGCGAAGGCTGCGTTCGCGGCCGGCAGGCGCGTCTGGGTGCCGATTACCGTCGCCTCCGCTTGGCCGCCGAGCTCGCCCATCGTCGCACGACCCTCGTGCGCGACTCCGGTCGCATGCGCCGCGAGCCCGCAGCCGATCACGTCGAGGACGTGCAGCTTGGCGTCGGCGCGGACGGCCTCGGGGACGTCGTCGGCCTCGAGCCGTGTCGCCCACGCGGCGATTCTCTGCGCGGCGGTCATCAGACCGTCCACTCCGCGTCGGTGTGCGGGAACCGGTCGGCCACCTCGGGGGCGCCGCGGCGGTACGCCATGAACGTCCGCCGGAACTCGATCACGACCTCGCCGCGCTGGTTGACGCCGCGGCAGCGCATGGAGACGATGCCGACGCTCGGGTTGGACGCGGACTCCCGGACGGCGAGGATCTCGCTCTCGGCGTGCAGCGTGTCGCCCTCGAAGACGGGCTTCGGCAGCTTGATGTCGGTCCACTCGAGGTTGGCGGCCGCGTTCTCGCTCGTGTCCGGGACGGTCAGGCCGGTCACGACAGCGAGCGTGAAGGCGCTGTTGACGAGCGGCTGCTCGAACCGGGTGCCGGCGGCGTACCGCTCGTCGAAGTGCATCGGGTTCGTGTTCATCGTGAGGCAGGTGAACCAGATGTTGTCCGTCCGGGTGACCGTGCGGCCGAACCGGCTCCGATAGACGTCGCCGACGGCGAAGTCCTCGTAGAAGCGTCCGCGCCACTCCTTCGGCGCGGCCTGGGTCTCACTCGGCATGCAGGACGCTCCTCTTCTCGTCGTTCAACAACTCCCGCGCACGCTCGGCGACGGGCGCGTCGATCATGTCGCCGTCGAGGGCGACGACGCCGCGCCCTTCGCCGACCGCGCGGTCGTAGGCGGCGACGATCTCGCGCGCACGCCGAAGCTCGCCCGCCGTCGGAGCGAAGGCTTCGTGCGTCGGCGCGATCTGGTCGGGATGGACGAGCGCCTTGCCGCGGAGGCCGAGCGACCGTGCGACGGCGCAGTCGCGCGCGAGCCCCTCCAGGTCGCGGACGTCGACCCAGACCCGGTCCACGGGGCCGCGCAGTCCGGCCGCCGCGGAGTCGACGACGAGCGACGAGCGCGCGAAGAGGATCTCCTGCCCGTCCTCGCGCTCCTCGAGGCCGAGGTCGAGACCGAGGTCGACCGCGCCAAGGAGCAGTACGGCCACCCGCTCGTGTGAGGCGATCTCGAACGCGTCCCGTAGTCCCCGCGCCGTCTCGACGATCGCGACGATCGGCGTGTCGACGCGGTCGCCGACGGCCCGGATCGCGGGCGCGGTGGCCTTCGGCACGACGATCCCGTCGAGGCCTATGGCTCCCAATGCGGCGACGTCCGCGTCGTGCCACTCGGTGTCGATCCCGTTGACCCGCAGAAGGCGCAGAGAGTCGGTTCCGACATCGCCGAGCAGTCGCGTCGCGACGTCGCGCGCCGCATCCTTCTCCTCGCACGCGACGGCGTCCTCGAGGTCGGCGACCACCGCGTCTGCGCCCGACTCGAGCGCCCTCACGAGCTTCCGCTCCTCGCTCCCCGGCGCGAAGAGGAACGAGCGTGCGGTTTGAAGAGAGGCCATCGCTTTGGAAGAATTGCGAATGTCTGACTTAAACACTAACGGGTTCCGGAGGGAGGAGCGAAGCGTGAAGGCCGTCGTCTTCCACGAGTTCGGCAACGCCGGCGTGCTCCGTGTCGAGGAGCACCCCGACCCTTCTCCGGGGCCGGGCGAGGTGACCGTCGATGTCACCGCCTCGGCGCTCAACCACCTCGACGTCGACGTCAGGGAGGGCGTCTCGCGCTTTCCCATCGAGCTTCCCCACACGCCCGGTGTCGAGCCGGTCGGACGCATCGCCACGCTCGGCGAGGGCGTCGAGGGATGGTCGGTCGGAGACCGCGTCGCCGTGTACCTGATCGCGACCTGCGGCCGGTGCGTCTACTGCCGGACGGGCCGCGAGTCGCTCTGCACTGCACCGGACTGGTTCGTGGGCATGGGCTCGCCGGGCGCGTACGCGGAGCGCGTGATCTGCAAGGCGGCGCAGCTGATCCGGATCCCGGACGGCGTCACCGACGTCGAGGCGGCCGCCAGCAACATCGCGTTCGGCACGGCGTGGCACATGCTGATCACGAGGGCGAGGCTGCGGGCAGGCGAGACCGTGCTCGTGAGCTCCGTGGGCAGCGGGATCGGCTCCGCCGCCGTCCAGGTCGCGAAGCACGCGGGGGCGTTCGTGATCGGCACGTCCAGCCGCGCCGACAAGCTCGAGAAGGCGACGGATCTCGGGCTCGACGTCGGGATCGACTACACGACGCAGGACGTCGTCGAGGAGGTGCTCCGTCACACCGACGGGGAGGGTGTGGACGTCGTCTACGAGCACTGCGGTGGCGAGCTGTTCCAGCACGGCCTCGACTCGTTGAAGAAGGACGGCCGGCTCGTCGTGTGCGGGGCGCACAGCGGCGAAGTCGTCGACTTCGACATCATCCCGTTCTTCCGCCGGCAGCTCTCGGTGATCGGCTCGTTCGTCTTCGACCGCAACGAGCTGGCGACCGTCTTCGAGCTGATCGCGCGCGGCGCGCTGAAGCCCCAGGTCGCCGCGACCTTTCCACTCGAGGAGGCTGCGAAGGCGATGGAGCTCATGGAGAGCCGCGAGTTCTTCGGAAAGATCGTCCTCACTGCGGGAGGTGGCGCATGAAGCGGATCGGCGTCGACGTCGGCGGCACGTTCACCGACCTCATCTACGTCGACGACGAAGCGGGCGTGATCCGGGTCCACAAGCTTCCGACGACGCCCGACGATCCCTCGCAGGGGACGATCCAGGGCCTGAAGGAGCTCGCCGCCGCGGCGGGTGCGGAGCCGTCGTCCTTGGATCAGGTCTTCCACGGAACGACGATCGCCACCAACATCGTGATCGAGCACACCGGCGCGCGGGTCGGGATGCTGACGACCGAGGGCTACCGGGACATCCTCCACATCGCGCGGCACAAGAAGCCGCTCAACTTCTCGAACTACCAGGATCTCCCGTGGCAGGCGTATCCGGTCGTGCGGCGCCGCGACCGGCTGACCGTTCCGGAGCGGGTCACGGGCGACGGCGCCGTGCTGGTGCCGCTCGACGAGGAGCGGGCGCGAGAGCAGGTTCGCGCGTTGAAGGAGGCTGGTGTCGAGGCCGTCTGCGTCTGCTTCCTGTTCTCGTTCTTGAACCCGGACCACGAGCGGCGCGTCGCGGAGATCGTGCGCGAGGAGTTCCCCGAGGCGTTCCTCTCGGTGTCGTCCGAGGTGCTGCCTCAGTACCGGGAGTACGAGCGTTTCTCGACCGTCGGCCTCAACGCCTACGTCGGCCCGAAGGTCGCGTCGTACGTCGCCCGCCTCGGCGAGGAGCTCGAGGCGCTCGGCGTCCGTTCGGGGCTGCACCTGATGACGTCGGCGTCCGGCGTGGCGACGTCCGAGGCGGCGATCCGCCGGCCCGTCAACCTCCTGATGTCGGGCCCGGTGGCGGGCGTCGTCGGTGGGATCTGGGCGGGGAAGCAGGCGGGTTACGACAACGTCATCACGCTCGACGTCGGGGGCACGTCGGCCGACATCGGACTGGCCCAGGAGGGCCGGCTGCGGATGAAGCACCTGCTCGACACGAAGGTCGGCCCGTACCAGGCGATGATCCCGATGGTCGACGTCGACACGATCGGCGCCGGCGGGGGCTCGATCGCCTACGTCGACGCGGGTGGGATCTACCGCGTCGGCCCCCGCTCGGCGGGCGCGGTGCCCGGCCCCGCCGCGTACGGGCGTGGCGGCACCCAGGCGACCGCCACGGACGCGCTCGTCAATCTCGGCTGGTTGCTTCCCGAGGCATTCCTCGGCGGCGGGATGTCGCTCGACGCCGAGAAGGCGCGCGCGGCGTTCGCCGACGGCCCGGCCGCCGCGCTCGGCATGAGCGTCGAGGAGGCCTCGATGGGTGCGGTGCAGATCCTCACGCACTCGATGGTGCAGTCGATCGAGGAGAACTCGGTGCGAAAGGGATTCGACCCGCGCGACTTCGCGCTCGTCGCCGAGGGCGGCGCCGGCCCGGTCTTCGCCGTCCCGATCGCGCTCGAGGTCGGCACCCCGAACGTCGTCGTGCCGCCGCACCCCGGCATCGCAGCCGCGATGGGGCTCGTCGCGACGGACATGGTGTACGAGTACGGGGCGACGACCTACCAGCGGCTCTCGAAGCTCGATGCGGCGAGCCTGCAATCCCGCTTCGAGGAGCTCGAGGCGCTGGCCGCCGCCCAGTTCGCGGACGACGGCATCGAGGCCGACCGCATCGTGATCCAGCGCATCGCGGAGGCCCGGTACCTCGGTCAGGGGTACGAGCTGCGGGTCGACGTCGGCTCCGGCGCGATCGACGAGGCGTGGGTCGAGCGGCTGCGGGCGGACTTCCACGACATCCACGAGCGCGAGTACTCGCGGCGCTTCGAGGAGTCGGACATCGAGGTGCCGAACATCCGCGTCCGCGGGATCGGCCTCATGCCCGAGCTGTCGACGCCGGAGGTGCAGGCGGGAGATGCCTCGGCCGACCACGCGCTCCGCCACGAGGGCGAGGCATGGTTCCTCGTCGAGGGCTCGCTCGAGCAGGTGCCGACGCGCTACTACGACCGGGAGGCGCTCGAGGCGGGCAACCGCCTGGTCGGCCCCGCGATCGTGAACCAGTACGACTCGACCACGGTGATCCCACCGGGCGTCGAGGCGCACGTCGACCGCTTCGGGAACATCGTGATCGAGGTCGGCGTCTCGGCCGGGGTCAGGGCAGGCTCCGCCGCAACCGTCACCGCGAGCGAGGGGGTGTGACCGTGTCGACCGTCGAATACGAGCTGGGCAAGCACCCGGGGCCGCCGGAGCTCGAGCGGGTCGAGGTCGACCCGATCACGATGCGCGTCCTCGGCGGCGCGTTCCACGCCATCGCGAAGGAGATGTCGGGGGTCCTGTTCCGGATGTCCTACTCGTCGATCATCCGCGAGTCGGAGGACCTCGGCGCCGGGATCTTCGACGCCCTGGGCCGTGAGCTCTGCGAGTCCGACTCGACGCCGATGCACATCGGCTCGCTCCCGTGGTACATCCGCGGCTTCATGCGCCACCTCGAGGGGAAGATCGTCGAGGGGGACGTGATCATCCACAACCACCCGTACTACGGGGCCTCCCACAGCCCGGACATCGCGGTCGCGGTGCCGATCTTCTGGGAGGGCGAGCTCCAGGGGTTCGCGGCGGTGACGGCGCACGTCCTCGACGTGGGCGGGTCGTTCCCGGGGATCAACGCCGACGCGTTCGACATGTACGCGGAGGCGAAGATCTACGACGGCCTCCGCTGGTATCAGGCGGGCGAGCTCAACGAGGACCTCGACCGGATGGTCTTCGACAACGTCCGCACCGCGACGATGAACCGCGGCGACATGAACGCGATGATGGCCGCGTGCCAGCTCGGGCGCGACCGCATGCTGCGGCTCTACGAGCGCTACGGCGTCGACACGGTGATGAGCGCCGCGTACGACTGGATGGACTACAGCGAGGCGATGCTCCGCGAGCAGATCCGCGCACTCCCCGACGGCGAGTACACGGCCCCGACGGGCTGGCTCGACGACGACGCGCGGAACCGTGACGTCCGCCTCCGGATCGAGACGAAGGTGATCGTCGACGGCGACGAGATCACGATCGACCTCACCGGCTCGAACGCGGAGGTGCCGACCGGCTACAACGTCCCGTACGAGGGCTCGCTCCTCGTCGGCGCGTACTACGCGGTGCGCACGATCCTCCTCGACGAGGTGACGTTTCCCGAGCATGTGCCGCAGAACGACGGCGTCTTCCGGCCCGTGAAGGTGATCGCCCCGAAGGGCACGATCTACAACCCGACGTTCCCGCGGGCGTGCTTCTCGCGCTTCTGCCAGGTGCAGCGGGTGGTCGACAACACGATCCTCGCGCTCGCGGACGCGCTTCCGGAGGGCGTCACGGCCGGGAACTCGGCCGGGATCCACTTCTGTGCCTACTCGGGCTTCTCCGAGGAGATGGGCGAGTACTGGCTCTACCTGGAGGTGAACGAGGGCGCGTACGGCGGGCGCCACGGCAAGGACGCGATGGACTCGGTCGACAACCTGATGGCGAACACGCGCAACAACCCGATCGAGGAGCTCGACCTCCGCTTCCCGATCCGCTGCGACCAGTACGAGCTCCGGCCGGAGCCCGCGGCTCCGGGGCGCTGGCGCGGCGGGATCGGGATCATCCGGCGAAACCGGTTCCTCGTCGACGGGGTCTACTCGTGCGAGGGCGACCGGCAGACCGACCCGCCCCGCGGCATCTTCGGGGGCTGGGACGGGCTCGTCGCCTCGTGCCGGAAGAATCCCGACACGGCGCAGCAGGAGATCCTGCCGGCGAAGGTGACCGGCGTCCCGTTCGCGGCCGGCGAGTTCATCGAGTTCCGCGAGCCGAACGCCGCGGGGTACGGCGACCCGCTCGACCGGCCCCCGGGCGACGTGCGGGAGGACGTGCTCGACGACTTCACGACGATCGCGCTCGCGCGCGACGCCTACGGTGTCGTCTTCGCCGACGAGCGGACGCTCGAGATCGACGCCGCCGCGACGGAGGCGCTGCGCGGCGAGCTGCGGAACAGCCGCTCGGTGACGTCGCTCACCGACTACTTCGCCGCCGAGCTGCCGCCTTCGACGAAGCCGGTGTCGATCGCCGGGAATGCCGAGTTCGGGATGACGTGACAGAGGCCCGCCGAGAGCGGAGGGAGGAGCCACGGCTACCCCTCCGCCGCGTCCGCAAGAGCTACGAGCAGGTCGCCGACCAGCTGCGCGAGCTGATCGTCACCGGTGAGCTCCCGCAGGGCGGCCGGCTGCCGACCGAGACCGAGCTCGCGCGCTCGCTCGGGGTCAGCCGGGCGACCGTCCGCGAGGCGCTTCGCCTTCTCGCCGCCCAGGGGCTCGTGCGGACCGCGAAGGGCCAGACCGGCGGGAGCTACGTGACGCTGCCGACCGTCGACCACATCTCGGAGTCGCTCAGCTCGAACATCGCGCTGCTCGCGGACGCCCGCGACCTGACGCTGGAGGAGCTGATCGAGGTCCGGATGCTGCTCGAGGTGCCGGCGGCACGGCTTGCCGCGAGGCGGCGGGCCGAGGGCGACCTCGAACGGCTCCGGGCGACGATCCCGCCCGACCGGCCCGTGCTCGACACGCAGGTCGAGTTCGTCCACAACCGCGACTTCCACGCGACGCTGATCGAGTGCTGCGACAACCGGCTGCTGCAGATCGCAGCGCAGCCGGTCTTCTCCGCGCTGCAGACGAGCCTGTCCCGCTCGGGCCTGCCGCGCGTGTTCCACCGCTCGATCCACGCGCATCACGCCCGCATCGTCGAGGCGGTCGAGGCGGGCGACGAGGCCGGTGCCGCCGCGGAGATGCACGCGCATCTCTCGTTCCTCGTCCCCTACTACGAGAAGGCGTGGAAGGCGGCGCGGCTGCCGCTGGCCGCGGGCGCATGAGTCTCCCCCTCGCGGACGTCCGGATCCTTGCCGTGGAGCAGTTCGGGGCCGGGCCGTGGGGCACCCTGCAGTTGGCCGACCTCGGTGCGGACGTCGTGAAGCTCGAGGACCCCGCGTCGAACGGGGACGTCGGGCGCTACGTGCCGCCGTTTCAGGAGGACGAGGACTCGCTCTTCTTCGAGACGTTCAATCGCGGCAAGCGGAGCATCTCGCTCGACCTCCGCCATCCCGATGCCCGCGCGGTGCTGCACGACCTGGTGCGCGCCTGCGATGCCGTGTACTCGAACCTCCGTGGAGACCAGCCGCGCAAGCTCGGACTCACGTACGACCAGCTGAAGCATGTGAACCCGCGGATCGTGTGCTGCTCGCTCTCGGGCTTCGGGATGACGGGGCCCCGCGCCACCGAGGGCGGCTACGACTACATGATGCAGGGGCTTGCGGGCTGGCAGAGCCTCACCGGGGAGCCCGGTGGCCCCCCGACGAAGAGCGGGCTCTCGCTCGTCGACCTCTCCGGCGGCTACGCCTCGGTGATCGCGCTGCTCGCGGGCGTCTGGCGCGCGCGGCGCGACGGCGTCGGCTGCGACTGCGACGTCTCGCTGTTCGAGACCGCGCTGCACGAGCTGATGTACATCGGCCCCTGGGCGGCGACGCACGGATTCGTGCCGCCCCGCAGGCACAACTCCGCCCACCCGACGATCGTCCCCTTCCAGAACTTCGAGGCCGCGGACGGCTGGTTCGTCGTCGGCGCCGCGAAGCAGGTGTTCTGGGAGCGCCTCTGCGAGGTGATCGGCAGGCCCGACCTGCTCGAGGACGAGCGGTTCGCGTCGATGGCGGGCCGGAACGAGCATCGCGACGCACTCCTGCCGGAGCTGGACGAGGCGTTCCGCTCGCGGACGGTCGACGAGTGGGTCGGCGCACTCGTCGCCGCCGGCGTGCCCGCCTCGCGGATCAACTCCGTCGAGGAGGCTCTCGTCGATCCCCAGACCGAGGCGCGCGGAGCGGTCGTCGAGCACGACCACCCGTCGCTCGGGCGCGTCCGCTCGATCCGTACGCCGCTCCGGCTCTCGGAGGGCGGCACGTCGCTCGAACGGCCGGCCCAGCGCGGGCCGTTCCGGGGCGAGCACACGGAGGAGGTGCTCGTGGAGCTCTGCGGCTACAGCCCCGAGCGCGTGCGCGAGCTCGAGCACGCGGGCGTCTTCGGCGAGCGGGTGACCGCGTCGTGAGCGAGACGGCGCGCGACCTCGTCGGCTACGGGGGCAGCCCACCCGATCCCCGCTGGCCCGAGGGCAAGCGCGTCGCGCTGAACCTTGTCCTGAACTACGAGGAGGGCGGCGAGTCGACGCCGCTCGACGGCGACCCGGCCTCCGAGGCGTACCTCCACGAGGTGATCGGCGCTCCGGCGACGGTCGGCCGCCGCAACCTCAACACCGAGTCGATGTTCGAGTTCGGCAGCCGGGTCGGGTTCTGGCGCGTCCACCGCCTCGTCACGTCCTTCGGCATCCCGCTCACCGTGTTCGGCGTCGGCCAGGCGCTCGAGCGAAACCCCGGGGCGGCAAGGGCGATGGCGGACGCCGGCTGGGAGGTGGCGAGCCACGGCTGGCGCTGGATCGACTACGGCGAATTTCCGCCGGAGGAGGAGCGCGCGCACCTCGAGCGCTCGGTCGCCACGATCGAGCGCGTGTGCGGACAACGGCCGGTCGGCTGGTACACGGGACGCGGGTCGGACGCGACCCGCCGGCTCGTCGTCGAGCACGGCGGCTTCCTCTACGACTCGGACTCGTATGCGGACGAGCTGCCGTTCTGGCTCGACGTCGGCGGCACGGAGCACCTCGTCGTCCCCTACACCCTCGACGCGAACGACTTCAAGTTCCTGCTCTCGAACGGGTTCGTGACCGCAGACGACTTCGCGACGTACCTGATCGACTCGCTCGAGGAGCTCCGTGCGGACGGCGGCCGGCTGATGTCGGTCGGGCTCCACTGCCGGATCGTCGGCCGGCCCGGCCGCATCGCCGGGCTGCGCCGGTTCCTCGAGCACGTCGCGGCCTGCGACGACGTCTGGGTCGCGACCCGGGCGGACATCGCCCGCCACTGGCGGGCCGAGCATCCAGCGCCAGGAGGTGCGTGATGACCGATGCCGACGCGGTGCGTGCAGCACTGCAGACGATCTTCGAGGCCGATACCGGCATCTACCAGACGCGGGGCTTCCAGCGCCGCGTCGGCTACGGGAGCCGGCCGGCGCTCGTCCACATCGACCTCGCAAACGCCTGGACGAGGCCCGGCCACGCGTTCTCGTGCGAGGGAATGGAGACGATCATCCCGGCCGTGCAGGCGCTCAACGAGGCCGGCCGCGCGAAGGGGATCCCCGTCGTCTACACGACGACCGCCTACCAGGACGTCGACGGCCCGAACTCGGACATTGGCCTCTGGGGCCGCAAGATCCCGTGCGAGCTCCTCCCGTTGGGAAGCGAGGACGTCGAGATCGACAGCCGGATCGCCCCGGCGGACGGCGAGCTCGTGCTCGTGAAGAAGTGCGCGAGCGGCTTCCACGGCACGAACCTCGCGAGCTACCTGAACGCCCACGGCGTCGACACGGTGATCGTCACCGGCGTCACCATGGCGGGCTGCGTGCGGCACACGACCGAGGACGCGATCGCGCAGGGCTTTCGCCCGATCGTCGTCCGCGAGGCCGTCGGCGACCGCGTCCCAGGCGTCGTCGAGTGGAACCTGTTCGACATCGACGCGAAGTTCGGCGACGTCGAGGCGCTCGAGGACGTCCTGTCCTACCTCGACGGCATCGCGCCGTTCACCAGCCGTGTGGCCCGACTAGAAGGGGCAGTTGCGGCGCCGTGAGGCGACGCCTTCGGGGATGTGCCCCGCCAAAGGCGGGGATCAAGCCGCAGGATTCGGCTCCTGCCGAATCCTGCTTGGCGAGCGAAGGCCGAGCGGGGGTGATGAGCCAGGCGACGGCGTAGGAGGCGTCCACCGAAGCGGCGACACGATCGCCGGAGAGATCTCGACCGAAGGGAGTCCATGATGGCCACCACCCCTGCGACCTGGTCCCGCGAGGCGCTCGCCGCCGCGCCGCAGAGCTACTTCGACGCGGTCGACGCGATGGACGTCGACGCCGTGCTCGCGCATTTCGCCGAGGACGCGACGCTGACCGTGCAGACCGACCACGTGACGTTCGACGGCGCCGCCGAGATCCGCCGGATGTTCACCGACTTCTTCGCGAGCTCGAAGACGATCCGCCACGAGATCCGGAACATCGTCGTCGAGGAAACGGCGGGGAAGGTCGCGACCGAGCAGGGCTACATCGGCGAGCTGCAGGACGGCTCGCAGAACGACATGCACAACTGCAACTTCTTCGACTTCGACGCCGAGGGGAAGTTCGAGCGCGTGATCATCTGGATGGCGGGGACGAACCCGCTCCACTGACCGCAGGGACTCAGCGAGCGTCGGCGTCGTCCGACAACGCGGCCTCGAAGAACGAGGAGACGATGCGCACGGCCTCGTCCGGGCACTCGAGCAGGTCGGCATGGCCGATGTCGGGGAACTCGTGCGTCGTGATCGCGGAGTTGAGCTCCGCCATCCTGCGCGCCCCGAGCCCGGACGGGGCGAGCACCGGCGGGCAGAGGATGTCGTGAGTCCCGTTCGTCATGAGCAGCGGCCGCTCGATCATCGGCACGAGCGGCGAGAGGTCCATCTGCTCCATCGCGAGGCATGCCTGGCGCACCGTGTAGGGGTCGTTGACGCCGATCACGGAGCGCACGGTCGCGAACGTGTCCTTGCCCGCCTCGCTCTCGAGGAACGCGGCGCCGACCGCCTGCGTCGTGACGTGGTCCGAGAAGTCGTCCCACGGCATCGACTCCGCCATCCGGCGCCAGACCCGGAACAGCGTCGCCCGGTAGACGTCCGGCTTCGCGAACGCCACGTCGGCGCATGCCGCGATCGTTCGTGCGCCGTGGGTCGCAGCGAACGCGATCGCGATCATCCCGCCCATCGACGTGCCGTGGACGAGAACGCGGTCGAGCCCGAGCGCGTCGAGCAGCTTCGCCCCGTCGTCGGCCCAGCCCTCGATCGTGTACCACTCGCGTGGGCTCGTCGACGCGCCGTAGCCGCGCGCGTCGAAGGAGAGGAGCCGAAAGCCGCGCTCGCGGAAGCCGTCGTTGACGAAGCCGAAGTTGTGCCGGCCGAAGAGCCCGCCGCCGAACTGGATCACGACCGGCCCGTCCTCGGGCCCGGTCAGCTCGTAGTACAGCCGGATGCCGTCGTCGACCTGCGCGTACGGCACGGCCTCAGTCCCAGGAGCGGCCGACGCGGTCCCAGGCGACGTCGCTCGGGAGCCACTCGGTGTTGATCCGCGAGAGGAGGCGCTCGACCTTCGCCGACCCGCACGTCGGGCACGGGGGCGCGGGCTTGTCCGAGGTCGAGAGGAACTCCTCGAACTTCTCGCCGCAGCCCTCGCAGCGATACTCGTAGACGGGCATGGAACCGGAGTCTAGCCTCGTCCCCTCGCTCGACGAGCTCCGCGCTCTGGCGCGCGCGCAGGGTGTCGAGCCGACCGACGCCGACCTCGAAGGCGTGCTGGGCTTCCTCCGTACGGTCCTTCCGTCGCTCCGCGAGCTCGAGGAGGCGACGCAGCGGGACGTCCCGCCGGCGGGTATGTACCTCCCGGACCCGGAGGCGACGTGACGCTCGTAGCGCTCGCCGCCGCGATCGAGCGGGGCGACCTGTCGCCGCGCGAGGCCGTCGAGGACGCGCTCGACCGGATCGAGCGCCGCGACGCGGCGTACAACTCCTTCATCACCGTGCGGGCCGAGGAGGCGCTGGCCGAGGCCGACGCGCTCCCGGCGAAGACGGGTCCTCTGCACGGCGTGCCGATCGGCGTGAAGGACGTGATCGACGTCGCGGGCACCCTCACGACTGCGGCGTCGAAGGTCCTCGCCGACAACGTCGCCACGGCCGACGCGACCGTCGTCATGCGGCTCAGGCGCGCGGGCGCCGTCATCGTCGGCAAGCTCAACACGCACGAGTTCGCCTGGGGCGCATCGACCACGAGCGAGGCGTTCGGCCCGGCACGGAACCCGTGGGACACCGAGCGGATCTGCGGCGGCTCGAGCGGCGGCAGCGGCGCGGCCGTCGCCGCAGGCCTCGTTCCCGGCGCGCTCGGCACCGACACGGCGGGGTCCGTGCGCATCCCCGCAGCGCTCTGCGGCGTCACGGGAATCCGGCCGACGACCGGGCGTGTCCCGAATCGCGGCGTGATCCCCGTCTCGTGGACGTACGACACCGTCGGCCCGCTCGCACGCACGGCCGAGGACTGTGCGCTCCTCCTCGACGTGATCGCCGGGCCCGACCCGACGGACGCCTCGACCACCCCCTCGATGGCGGAGCCCTGCCTCGACGGGATCGAGCGCGGCGTCGACGGGCTTCGGGTCGGAGTCGTCTCGCACCTCCTCGACGGCGTTCCGCTCGACCCCCGCGTCGGGACTGCCGTCGAGGAGGCGATCGGCGAGCTGGCGTCTCTCGGCGCGACCGTCGAACGGGTCGACGCCCGGTTCCTCCGCCGCGCCGAGGTCGTCCAGCAGCTCGTGATGCTTCCCGAGGCGGCCGAGGCGCACCTGCCCTGGCTCCGCACGCGTCTCGCCGACTACGGAGCGGACGTCCGCGCGCGCCTCCTGGCGGGGCTGCTCCTCCCGTCGTCGGCCCCCGTCACCGGGCAGCGCGCCCGCCGCGCGCTCGCGCACGAGGCCCGGCCGTTGTTCGAGCGCTACGACGTGCTCGCGGCGCCCGAGATGCCGATCGTCGCGCCGAGGATCGGCGAGGACCCCGTCGAGGTCGGGGGGGAGCGGATCGCCTACCGGCTCTCGCTCATCCCGTTCAACTCGCCCTGGAGCTGCCTCGGGGTGCCCACCGTGAGCGTCCCGTGCGGCCTCGTCGGCGGTCTCCCCGTCGGGCTCGCGCTGACCGGCCGCCGGCTCGGCGAGGCGACCGTGCTGCGCGTCGCGCACGCCTTTCAGCAGGCGACCGACTGGCACGAGCGGCGGCCTCCGGATGCCGTTTGACGTCGCGGAGCGCGGGAGCGTATACACCATTCAGCAGCGACCGAAAGGGGACACAGAATGTCCGTGCTGATCAAGGGCGGCCGCATCCTCACCGCCAGCGACGACTATTTCGGCGACGTCTTCGTCGACGACGGGAGGGTTGCGCTGCTCGGGAGCTCCCTCGACGTCACGGCGGACAAGGTGATCGACGCGAGCGGCAAGATCGTGATGCCGGGGGCGATCGACCCGCACACGCACATCGAGATGTTCTTCGGCGGGACGACGACGTGCGACGACTTCACGTCCGGCACGACGTCCGCGGCCTTCGGCGGCACGACGACGCTGATCGACTTCTGCATGCAGACTCCGGGCGACACGTTCGCGCAGGCGCTCGAGAAGTACCACGAGAAGATCACGCGCTGCCCACCCGTGATCGACGTCGGGTTCCACATCGGCGTCACCGACCTGCACACCGGCGGCACGCTCGAGGACCTCGCGAAGCTGCCCGACGAGGGCGTCACGTCCTACAAGGTCTTCATGGCCTACAAGGGCGCAGTGATGGTCGACGACGAGACGCTGTTCAAGGTGCTGCGCACGGCGCACCAGACGGGCGGGCTCGTGATGGTGCACGCGGAGAACGGCGACGCGATCGACATCATCGTCAAGGAGACCGTCGCGGCGGGCAACACCGACCCCGTCTGGCACGCGCGCAGCCGGCCGATGGAGACCGAGGCTGAGGCGACGAACCGCGCGATCCAGCTCGCGCGCGTCGCCGATGCGCCGCTGTATGTCGTCCACGTCTCCTGCCAGCCGTCCGTCGAGCCGATCGCGCTCGCCCGGGAGAAGGGCTGGAAGATCTGGGGCGAGACGTGCACCCAGTACCTGTTCATCGACGAGACGATGATGGAGAAGCCGAACTGGGAGGGCGCGAAGTACATCTACACGCCTCCGCCGCGGCCCAAGGAGCACCAGGAGCACCTCTGGAAGGCGATCACGACCGACGTGCTCTCGGCCGTCTCGACCGACCACTGTCCGTTCAACTGGCCCGACCAGAAGGGGATCAACGGTCGCGAGTTCCAGGTCGTCCCGAACGGCGGCCCCGGGATCGAGAACCGGCTCCACATGCTCTGGACGCACGGTGTGCGGACGGGCCGGATCACGCCCAACCGCTTCGTCGAGCTCGTCTCGACGAACGTCGCCAAGCTGTTCGGCCTCTACCCGCGGAAGGGCACGATCGCCCCGGGCTCCGACGCCGACATCGTCGTCTGGGATCCGGAGAAGAAGCTCACGATCTCGGCGGCGACCCACCACACGAACGTCAACTACAACCTGTTCGAGGGCGAGCAGGTGACCGGCGCTCCGGAGGTCGTGCTCGTCCGCGGTCAGGTGATCGTCGAGGACGACGAGCTGGTCGCCGAGCCGGGCGCGGGGCAGTTCGTCAAGCGGGCGCGCTTCGGCGAGGAGCTGCTCGCCGCGCCGGCCGCGGCCGTCTGATGTCGGACGAGGAAGCACGCGCCGTCTACGCGCAGGCGGGCCTGGGGGCGAGCGTGACGCTCGGCTCCCGGCCCGCCGTGCTCGTCGTCGACTTCTCGTGCGGATTCACCGACCCCGCGTGCGCCCTCGGCTCCGACCTCACCCCGCAGGTCGAGGCGACGCGCCGGCTGCTCGACGCCGCACGCGACAGGGGGCTGCCCGTCGTCTTCACGACCATCGGGTTCGACGCGAGCCTGAAGGACGGCGGCCTGTGGCTCCAGAAGGTGCCGACGCTCGGCGACCTCCAGCTCGGCGGCCCCTGGGTCGAGATCGACGAGCGGCTCGGCCGGCGCGAGGGCGAGACCGTGATCGTGAAGAAGGGCGCCTCGGGGTTCTTCGGCACGAACCTCGCGTCCGTGCTCGTCTCACAGGGGGTCGACTCGGTCATCCTCTGCGGCGCGACCACGAGCGGCTGCATCCGCGCGACGGCGATCGACCTCCTGCAGTACGGCTGGCCCACGATCGTGCCGCGGGAGTGCGTCGGCGACCGGGCGCAGGCGCCGCACGACGCGAACCTGTTCGACATCCAGGCGAAGTACGCGGACGTCGTCTCCGTCGAGGACGCGATCGCGTACCTCGAGAGCGTCCCGGTACCCGTGGCCTGAGCCCGGACTCAGCGCACGACGCCGACGATCGCACCGCCGGCGACGACGAGCAGTCCCGCGACGACGGTCCGCCGCCCGATCGCCTCGCTCCGGTGGAAGAAGAGCGCCGCGAAGAGGATGCCCCAGAGCGACTGCGTGGCGTTCAAGGGCGCCACGATCCCCACCCTGCCGCGGTCGAACGCGGTGACGAGCGCCGCGTACGCCAGTCCGAACAGCAGCCCCGCCGGTGCGAACGAGGGAAGCGCGACCCGTAGCGCCCTCTGCAGCTCGCTCCTCCGCGTCGCGACCGCGAACGCCACCGTCACGAGCGCAGCCGCCAGAAGCGAGGCGGCAGAGGCCTGGAGCGCGGGAACGTCGGCGTCCCGTGCGACCCAGCGCACTGCGTTGTCGCGGAGCGCGAAGAGCACGGCGCAGGCGAGCGCGAAGGCGACGCCGACGACCCGGAAGTCGACCGGCCTCCGGCGTTCGGCCGCGAGGACGACGCCCCCGGCGACGACGAGGGCGGTCGCGACGATCAGCGCGGGCTCGAACGGCTCGTCGAGCAGGGCGAGCGCAAGGAGCACCGACAGGAGCGGCGCCGTGCCGAAGAGGATCGCGGCGCGGGACGGGCCGGCGGCGCGGACCGCGTAGGTGAAGACGATCTGGGACACACCGGGCACGAGCGCGCCGATCGCGAAGAACCGCAAGAGGTCGCCGGAATCGGTCTCGTCGGCGATCGTCGGAAGCGCGAGCAGCGCTCCGGCCGTGAACGCGATCGTGATCACGGTCGCGGCGCCCACCACCGGGTCCCCGCCGCGCACGAGCCCCCACCGCACCGCCACGGTCATCGCCCCGAACAGCGCCCCTGCGAGGACGCCGAGAAGGACGGCGTCCACCTACGCTCGTGCGGTGCGGCGACGTTGCCCGGCCATCGCGGCGATCATCGCCGAGTGACGACCCGCCCGTCGTCGGAGGCGTGCCACGGCGGCGGACGTTCGACTAGCGAGTGAGCGCGACGATCGCGTTCAACATGATCTCCGCCGCGAGCGCGGCGTCGGCCGGTTCCGCGTGCTCTGCCGGATGGTGACTGATCCCGTCGCGGCAGGGAACGAAGACCATCGCGCTCGGCACGCGGGCGGCGACGCACATCGTGTCGTGGGCGGCCCCGGAGTGCATCGTCATCGCGGGCTCCCCCGTCGCCGCCGCGGCCTCCTCCAGCGCTGCGACGACGCCGGGGTCGAGGCGGGTCGCAGCGAGCGTCTGACGGGGCGTGACGTCGGCGGTCATCCCGCGTCGCTCCGCCGCCACCGTCGCAAACGCGCCGATGTCGCGCGCGACGCCCTGGAAGCGGTCGTCGTCGGGGCCGCGGATGTCGAGGGAGAGCCGCACCTGCGCCGCGATCGCGTTGATCAGGCCCGGGTCGGCCTCCAGCTCGCCGACGGTCCCCACGGTGCCGCCGCCGGCGGCTCGCGCGAGACGCTCCAGCTCCACGATCGTCTCGGCGAGCGGCAGGGTCGGGTCGAGGCGGAGGTC
>NZ_DATMBZ010000090.1:0-8180 GCF_035558935.1 Gaiella sp.
GCAGCGACTTCTCGGGCGCCGACCGCGTGATCTCCTCGAACGCCGACGTCGCCATCTGGCGCCGGCCGGGGCTCGTGGGCTTGTACTTCTTGACGGGCATCAGACCTGGGCTCCTTCGAAGATCTCGATCGTCTCGCCCTCCCGGACCTGGACGATCGCCTTCTTCCAGCCGGGCCGGGTCCCTTTGAAGAGCCCGCGGCGCTTCGGCTTTGCCTGCACCTTGACGAGGTTGATCCGCTCGACGTGGACGTCGAAGAGCTGCTCGACCGCCTGGCGAATCTGCGTCTTGTGCGCCTCCGGGTGAACCTTGAACGTGTACCGGCGCTCGGCGATGCCCGCATAGCTCTTCTCGGAGACGACCGGGGCCAGCACGACCTGCTCGTTCGTCAGACCGCTCACGCCGACGCCTCCTTTCCTGCCTTCGCTTCCACCAACGGCAGCGCGGCCTCGGTGACGAGGACGGCGCGCGCCCAGACGACGGCCGCGACCTCGAGCTCCGAGGGAACCGTGACGAGCACGCGCTCGAGGTTGCGGAACGACTTGACGACCGCCTCCTCGTCCTCCTGCGCAACGACGAGCACCGGTGCGTCCTTTCCCCACTCGGCGAGCAGCTGCGCTGCTTGCCTGGTCGACGGCGTGGTGAACGACTCGGAGTGAAGTAGCGCGAGCGTCTGACGGCGAGCGTGGTCACTCAGGGCTGCGCGAAGCGCGGCCCTGCGGGCCTTGCGGTTGACCTTGACGTCGAAGCTGCGCATGCCGGGCGGGAACGCCATGCCGCCGCCCGTGAACTGGGGTGCACGGATCGTCCCCTGGCGCGCGCGGCCCGTGCCCTTCTGGCGCCACGGCTTCGCGCGGCCGCCGGAGACGAGCCCGCGGCTCTTGGCGCCGCGCGTCCCGCGCCGCGCCGCGTTGAGCTCGGCCCGCACCGTCTCGTGGACGAGATGCGGCTTGACTTCGGCCTCGAAGACCGCCGCGTCGAGCGCGACGTCCTTCGCCGTGCCGCCGAGCACGTCCGCCTTGACCGCCATCAGCCGTTCACCGCGCGGATCTCGACGAGCCCGCTCTTCGGGCCCGGGACGGCGCCGCGGACGAGGAGCAGGTTCCGCTCCGCGTCGACGCCGTGCACGACGAGGCCGGTCTGCGTGACGCGATGCGCACCCATGTGGCCGGCCATCTTCTTGCCCTTGAACACGCGCGACGGGGTCGCGGACGCGCCGACCGAGCCGGGCTTGCGGATGTTGTGCGAGCCGTGGCTCATCGGGCCGCGGGCGAAATTGTGCCGCTTGATCGTGCCCTGGAAGCCTTTCCCGATCGACGTTCCCGAGACCTTGATGCGGTCGCCGGGCTCGAACGCCTCGACCGTGACGCTCTCGCCGACCGCGAGCTCGCTCGGGCCGCGGAACTCGACGAGGTGGCGATGGCCGCCGACGCCCGCCTTGCGGAGATGGCCGAGCTCGCCCTTCGAGAGCTTGCGATCGACGACCGGCCCGAAGGCGAGTTGCACGGCCTCGTAGCCGTCGGCCGACTGCGTGCGCACGGTGACGACCGGGCACGGGCCCGCCTCGATCACCGTCACGGCGTCGACGTTCCCCGTCTCCTCGTCGAAGATCTGGGTCATGCCGAGCTTTCTGCCCACGATGCCTTTCATCAGAGCTTGATCTCGATGTCGACGCCGGCAGGCAGGTCGAGCCGCATCAGCGAGTCGACCGTCCGCGGCGTCGGGCTGTGGATGTCGATCAGCCGCTTGTGCGTCCGCACCTCGAAGTGCTCGCGCGAGTCCTTGTCGATGAAGGGCCCGCGGATCACGCAGTACACGTTCTTCTCGGTGGGCAGGGGCACGGGGCCGGTGATCGTCGCGCCGGTGCGCTGCGCCGTCTCCACGATCTGGGAGGCGGAGCGGTCGACCTGCTGGTGGTCGTAGCCCTTGAGCCGGATCCTGATCTTCTGCTGTGCCATGCTCGCGTGTTCCCGTGAAGTGAGGGAGGGCCGAGGCCCTCCCTACTTGACGATCTCCGTGACGACGCCGGCGCCGACGGTGCGACCACCTTCGCGGATCGCGAAGCGGAGGCCCTGATCCATGGCGATCGGCTGGATCAGCTCGATCTCCATGTTCGTGTTGTCGCCCGGCATGACCATCTCCTGGCCCTCGGGGAGCTTGATCGAGCCGGTCACGTCGGTCGTCCGGAAGTAGAACTGCGGCCGGTAGCCGTTGAAGAACGGCGTGTGGCGTCCGCCCTCGTCCTTGGAGAGGACGTACACCTCGGCCTTGTAGTGCGTGTGCGGCGTGATGGAGCCCGGCTTCGCGAGCACCTGGCCGCGCTCGACCTCCTCGCGCTTGATGCCACGGAGCAGCGCGCCCGCGTTGTCGCCGGCCTGCGCGAAGTCGAGGATCTTCTGGAACATCTCGAGGCCGGTGACCGTGGTCTTCTCGACCTTCTCGTGGATGCCCACGATCTCGACCTCGTTGCCGACCTCGATCTTCCCCTGCTCGATCCGGCCCGTCACGACGGTGCCGCGACCGGTGATCGTGAACACGTCCTCGATCGGCATCAGGAACGGCTTGTCGACGTCCCGCGTCGGCTCCGGGATGTAGGAGTCGACCGCCTCCATCAGCTCGAGGATCTTCCCGGTCCACTCCGGGTCGCCCTCGAGCGCCTTGAGCGCCGAGACCTGGACGATCGGGATGTCGTCGCCGGGGAACTCGTACTTGGAGAGGAGCTCGCGCACCTCCATTTCGACGAGCTCGAGCAGCTCGGGGTCGTCGACCATGTCGGCCTTGTTGAGCGCGACGACCATGGCCGGCACCTCGACCTGGCGGGCGAGCAGGATGTGCTCGCGCGTCTGCGGCATCGGGCCGTCGGCGGCGGAGACCACGAGGATCGCGCCGTCCATCTGGGCGGCGCCCGTGATCATGTTCTTGATGTAGTCGGCGTGCCCCGGGCAGTCGACGTGCGCGTAGTGCCGGTTCGCGGTCTCGTACTCGACGTGCGCGGTGTTGATCGTGATGCCGCGCTGGCGCTCCTCGGGAGCCTTGTCGATCTCGTCGAAGGCGACGGCCGTGCCGCCACCCTGCTCCGCGAGCACCTTCGTGATCGCAGCGGTCAGCGTCGTCTTGCCGTGGTCGATGTGACCGATGGTGCCGACGTTGACGTGCGGCTTCGTGCGCTCGAACTTCTGCTTGGCCATTGCGCTTTGGGTCTCCTTCCGGGACTACTCGCCCCTCTGGGCGTCGACGATGTCCGCCGCGATGGACTGGGGAACGTCCTCGTAGCGGTCGAACTGCATGGTGAAGGTCGCCCGACCCTGGGTCATCGACCGCAGGTCGGTGGCGTACCCGAACATCTCGGACAGCGGCACGCTCGCCTTGATCGACTGCGAGTTGCCGAGCGGCTCCAGGTGCTCGACGCGGCCGCGGCGCGAGTTGAGGTTCCCCATCACGTCGCCGAGGTAGTCCTCGGGCGTGACGACCTCGACCGCCATCATCGGCTCGAGCAGCTTCGGCTTCGCGCGCTTCATCGCCTCCTTGAAGGCGATCGAGCCGGCGATCTTGAACGCCCGCTCGCTCGAGTCGACCTCGTGGTAGGAGCCCTCGATGAGCTCCACCTTGACGTCGACGACCGGGTAGCCGGCGAGCACGCCGGCGCCGAGGGCCTCCTGGATGCCCTCGTCGACCGGCTTGATGTACTCCTTCGGGATCTTCCCGCCGACGATCTTGTCCTCGAACTCGTAGCCCTCGCCGGGCTGCTGCGGGATGAGGTTGATGATCACGTCGCCGTACTGGCCCGAGCCGCCGGTCTGCCGCACGAAGCGGCCCTGGACCTTCTCGACCGGACGCGACGCGGTCTCGCGGTAGGCGACCTGTGGCCGGCCGACGTTGGCGTCGACCTTGAACTCGCGCATGAGGCGGTCGACGATGATCTCCAGGTGGAGCTCGCCCATCCCCGCGATGAGCGTCTGCCCCGTCTCCTCGTCGGTCGAGACGCGGAAGGTCGGATCCTCCTCGGCGAGCCGCTGGAGGCCTTGGCCGAGCTTGTCCTGGTCGCCCTTCGTCTTCGGCTCGATCGCGACCGAGATCACCGGATCGGGGAAGGTCATCGACTCGAGCACGATCGGCGCGCTCTCGACGGCGAGGGTGTCGCCGGTCGTCGACTGCTTGAGACCGACGGCGGCAGCGATCTCGCCCGCGCCGATCTCGTCGCGCTCCTCGCGGTGGTTCGCGTGCATCTGGAGGATGCGGCCGATCCGCTCCGTGCGGCCGCTCGTCGTGTTGAGCACGCGGTCGCCCGCCTTCACCTGGCCGGAGTAGACGCGGAAGTACGTCAGCTTGCCGACGTACGGATCGGACATCACCTTGAAGACGAGCGCCGAGAACGGCGCGTCCTCGGAGGCGGACCGGGTGATCTCGTCGTCGGTCTTGGGGTCGGTGCCCTGGACGGCCGGGACGTCGAGCGGGCTCGGCAGGTAGTCCACCACGGCGTCGAGCAGCGGCTGCACGCCCTTGTTCTTGAAGGCGGAGCCGAGCAGCACGGGCGTCAGCGCGTCGGCGAGCGTCCCCGCCCGGAGCGCGCGCCTGATCATCTCGGGCGTGACCGAGGACTCGTCCTCGAGGTAGGTCTCCATCAGCTCGTCGTCGTGCTCGGCGATCGCGTCGATGAGCGCGTGGTGCGCCTCGTTCGCAGCGTCGGCGAGCTCGGCGGGGATCTCCCCGACGGTGAACGTCTGGCCGAGGTCGTCCTCGTAGACGATCGCCTTCATCTCGACCAGGTCGACGACGCCGCGGTGCACGTCCTCCTGCCCGATCGGGATCTGGATCGGGACCGGGTTCGCGCCGAGGCGCTCGCGCATCGACTGCACGGCCGCGTCGAAGTCGGCGCCCGTGCGGTCCATCTTGTTGATGAAGGCGATGCGCGGGACGCCGTAGCGGTCGGCCTGCCGCCAGACCGTCTCCGACTGCGGCTGGACACCTGCGACCGAGTCGAACACGGCAACGGCCCCGTCGAGCACGCGCAGCGAGCGCTCGACCTCGACCGTGAAGTCCACGTGCCCGGGAGTATCGATAATGTTGATCCGATGGTCGCGCCACGACGCCGTCGTCGCCGCCGATGTGATGGTGATGCCGCGCTCCTGCTCCTGCGCCATCCAGTCCATCGTCGCGGCGCCCTCGTGGACCTCGCCCAGCTTGTGGGTGCGGCCGGTGTAGTAGAGGATCCGCTCGGTCGTCGTCGTCTTGCCCGCGTCGATGTGGGCCATGATCCCGATGTTCCGGACGCGGTCGAGCGCGACCTGTGTGGCAGTCGTCGTGCTCATCGGCTCACCAGCGGTAGTGCGCGAAGGCCTTGTTCGCCTGCGCCATCCGGTACATGTCGTCCTTGCGCTTGAACGCGCCGCCCTGCTGGTCGATCGCATCGGAGAGCTCCCCGGCCAGCTTCGCCTCCATCCCCTTCTCGCGGCGCTCGCGCGCGTAGGTGACGAGGTAGCGGATCGCGAGCGTCCGACCACGGCGCGGCGGCACCTCGACCGGCACCTGGTAGTTGGCGCCGCCGACGCGGCGCGAGCGGACCTCGAGGACCGGCGTCACGGACTTCACGGCCGACTCGAGCGCCTCGAGCGCAGGCTTGCCGGTCCTGTCGGCGACCTGCGAGAGCGCGTCGTAGACGACCCGCTCGGCGATCGACTTCTTGCCGTCGACCATCAGGCGGTTGACGAGCTGCGTCACGAGCACCGACCCGTAGACGGGGTCCGGCTCGACCGTGCGCGGCTGGATCTCGGCGCGGCGCGGCACGGTCCTAGCTCCCGCCCTTCTTCGCGCCGTACTTCGAGCGGCCCTGGCGACGGTCGGAGACACCCGAGGTGTCGAGGCCGCCGCGAATCACCTTGTAGCGGAAGCCCGGCAGGTCCTTGACGCGGCCGCCGCGGATGAGGACGACGGAGTGCTCCTGGAGGTTGTGCCCCTCGCCCGGGATGTACGCACCGACCTCCATCTGGTTCGTCAGCTTCACGCGCGCGACCTTGCGCAGCGCCGAGTTCGGCTTCTTGGGCGTCGTCGTGTAGACGCGCGTGCACACGCCCCGCTTCTGCGGCGCGCCGCGAAGCGCGGGGGTCTTCACCTTCGTCTTCGGGGCCTTGCGACCCTTGCGCACGAGCTGGTTGACGGTGGGCACGCTACTCCTGTCGTTTCGGTCGAAGCTCTGTCACAGAGAAAGGGCCGGCAGGGACAACGTCCCGCCGCCCGGGAGCGGCAATGGTAGCCGAAACGCGCACACCGTGCCCGAAGCCCCGGACGGGTAGCCGAACCGCCCGTCGCCGATTAGATTGCGGTGCGGGGAAGGTTGGGGGACCGAGAATCTCTAGCGGAACGACGATCAGCCTGGTCATCGCTGCGGCGGCTCTCTTGAGCCTCGGCGTCGCCGGCGCGGTCCTGCTCGGCCGTCGGCGCTCGCCGCCGACGCGTGACGACCGCCTCGTTCAGGCGGTCGACGAGATGCGCACGCGGATGGACACCCTCGGCCGCGATCTTTCGGACGCGCTCGAGCGGGCCGAGCGCGAGAGCAAGCGAAACCGGTTTCTGAGCGACCTCGGCAGCTCGATCGAGTTCGACGAGCTGCTCGACCGCGTTCTGGATGCGGCGCTCGAGGTGCCCGGGTTCGACGCGGCGATGGTCACGCTGGAGGAGTCGGGTGGCCAGCCGGCGATGGCGACGCGCGGAATGACGCCGGAGGAAGCGGCGCACCCGCCCTCCTCCGGAGCCGGCGGCGCGTTGCCGCCGGGGCCGATCACCGTCAGCTACCGCTACGGCGCGGCCGACGCGGCCGACACGCAGCTGATCCGCGGAGGGCTGTTCATCCCCCTCGTCAGCCGCGAAGGCTCGACGCTCGGCAGCCTGGCCCTCTTCTGGCGCACCCCGGGGTACGAGCCGACGCCTCAGCGCGTCGGCGCCGTGGAGCAGATCGCCGTGACCTGCATCCCGGCGATCGAGAACGCCCGACGCTACCGCGAGGCACGCCAGATGGCCGAGACCGACGCGCTCACGGGGTTCTTCAACCAGCGCTACTTCCACGAGACGCTGCGCCGCGAGGCGCTTCGGGCCCAGCGTTACGACCGCCGCCTCGCGCTCTTGATCCTCGACCTCGACGACTTCAAGACGGTGAACGACCGCATCGGCCACCTCGCGGGCGACGCGGTGCTCGCGCAGGTCGCGGAGCGGCTCCGCAACGAGATCCGCTCGGTCGACGTCGGCTGCCGCATCGGCGGCGACGAGTTCGCGGTGATCATGCCCGAGTCCACCACCGAGGACGCCACGCAGCTCTTCCAGCGGATGCAGGACGCGGTGGCGACGATGACGACGCCCGGCGGCGGCCGGGTGAGGATCTCGGCCGGGATCGCGGAGCTGCACCACGGCGAAACGGCCGCGGGGCTCTTCGAGCGCGCCGACTCGGCGCTCTACCGTGCGAAGGAGCTGGGCAAGGACCGCGCCAGCCTCGCCACGGACTGAATCAGCTGCCGGAGCGCACGGCGACGAGCCGCAGCGGCCGCGAGGGCCGCTCCGGCGGCGGTGCGCGCTCGAGCGTGACGCCGACGCGGGCTCCCGGCGGCACGCGGCGCGTGAGCGGGACGACGCGCTCGGCGGCGTCGAACGTGCCCGCGGGAACGGGGACGGCGGAGCCCGGCCGAACCAGCCAGACGGCGTACGCAGAGCCGTCCGGCGGCGCCCCCAACCCGTCGAGCGTGAGGATCGCCTCGTCGTCGGCACCCACGACCAGCGTGATCCGCCCGAGCGAACCGCGCAGAGGGAGCCGCTCGGCGCTCCCGTCGGTCAGCACCGCGAGCGACCGCTCGTCGGCGGCACGCGGCGCCGGCTCCGAGCTCGAGCGCGTCTCTGCGACGAGCGCCCACACGCCGAGCGCAACCGCCACGACCCCGCACGTCACGGCAAGCGCGGCCAGCGTCGGCCACCCCGGCCGGCGCGCAGGCGGCAGGTCGCAGGCCGGAAACGGCATCGGGGTTCCCGGCGACGCCTCGAGCACCTCGTCGGAAGGCTCGAGCGCGACGAGCTGGACGCGGGCGGATCCCACGCGGCGAGGATAGAGCGCGCATCTGACGTGGCGGTGGGATGAACGGCTCGCACGACGCGTGTGTCGCTCGCACAGCCTCGCGACGACGCGTCCGCCGTCGCGGCTGCG
>NZ_DATMBZ010000091.1:0-10230 GCF_035558935.1 Gaiella sp.
AGGCCGCAGAGGAGCAGCTGGGGGAGCACGAACGCGGGCATGAACTGGACGGCCTGGAACTCCGTCCGTGCGAACGCGCTCGAGAAGAGGCCGAGGGTGCTTCCGAGGACGGCGTTCCCGACGGCGAGCGTGGCGATCAGCCACGGCGGGCCCGCGGTGTCCAGGCCGAGCAGGAGGAACGCGACGAGCGAGACGAGCGTCGCCTGCACGGCCGCGGCGAGCGCGAATGCCGCGCCGTAGCCGGCCACGAGGTCGAACCGCGTGAGCGGCAGAGTCATCAGCCGCTCGAGCGTCCCCGTGACGCGCTCCCGCAGCATCGTGATCGACGTGACGACGAACATCGCGATGAACGGGAACAGGCCGAGCAGCGGGCCGCCGATCCGGTCGAACACCTCCGGCTTGTCGACGAAGAGGTACTTCAGGAGCGCCACGAGGACACACGGCACGACGAGGAGGAGCGCGACCGTGCGTGGGTCGCGCCGTAGCTGGCGGAGCACGCGCGCGGCCGTCGCCGGCCCGGCCCAGCTCATGCCTCGTCCCCGGAGTCGATGAGTCGCAGGAACGCCTCGTCCATGCCCTCCGCACCGGTTCGCGCCAGCAGCTCCCCGGTCGTCCCCCGTGCCAGCAGGCGTCCCTGGTGGAGCAGCAGGAGCTCGTCGCAGCGCTCGGCCTCGTCCATCACGTGGCTCGACACGAGCAGCGTCGCGCCCCCGTCGGCCAGCCGCGCGAACGCCTGCCAGAGGTCGCGGCGGAGCACCGGGTCGAGGCCGACGGTCGGCTCGTCGAGGACGAGGAGGTCGGGCCGTCCGACGAGCGCGGTCGCGAGCGACACGCGCGAGCGCTGTCCTCCGGACAGGCGGCCGACGACGCGGCCGACGTCCGCGCCCAGCCCGACGAGCTCGAGCGCCTCGCCGGCGTTCGCGCGCGGCGCTCGCAGGAGCCGAGCGAAGTAGTCGAGGTTCTCCCGCACCGTCAGGTCGTCGTAGACGGCCGGAGACTGGGTGGTGTAGGCGACCCTGCGGCGGAGCGACGGCGTCCCCGCCGGCGATCCGAGGACCAGCACCGATCCGGATTCGACGACCTGCGTGCCGACGATCGCGCGCATCAGCGTCGACTTCCCGCTCCCGCTCGGTCCGAGCAGCCCCGTCACCTTCCCGCGCCGGACGTCGAGCGTGACGCCGGCCAGGGCATCGCGCCCGCCGCGGACGACGCGTAGGCGGTCGACCTCGACGGCGCGCCCGTCGGTCACCGAGCAGTTCTAGCGGATGTTCGCGCCCGGATGAGGGCGGGTACACCCACGAGGTGAACGTGACGGCCCTCGACCACGTCGCGCTCTGGACGTCCGACCGGGACGGCGTTGCGAGACTGCTCACCGAGTGCTGCGGCATGCACGAGATCCAACGCACGGACGCGTTCACGCTCGTCGGCGGCGACGCGCGCGAGGGCAAGTTGACGCTCTTCGAAGCGCAGGGGCCGCGTCAGCGCGGGGTGCTCGAGCGCATCGTCCTGCGGGTCCCGGCGGTCGACGAGGTGCGCAAGCGGCTCGAGGCGGCGGGGCACGAGGTCGCGAACGGCGGGTACGAGCTCCGTCTCGAGGCACCCGACGGCCTGCCGCTCGGCCTCGTCGCGAGCGATTCGTCGGGCATGCCCGACCTCGACCACGTCGTGCTCCGGGTGCCCGACCCCGACGCGACCGCAGCGGCGCTCGCCGACCTGGGCCTCGAGCGTCGCGGGGAGAACGTCGGCGTCGCCGACCGCGAGGTGGAGCTGCGCCGGGGCGACGCGCGCGAGGGCGAGAGCCCGCTACTGAACCACCTCGCGTTCCTCGTCGAAGAGTCGGGCGCCGTCGAGCGCGAAGCGCGCGCCCGCGGGCTCGAGATCGACGACGTCGTGGACGCGCCGAACACGCGCGCCGTCTTCCTCGTCGGCCCGGACCGGATCCGGCTCGAGTACGTCGAGCACAAGCCCGGCTTCTCGCTCACCTGAGCCATGCCGGATCTCGTCGTCGCAGGCGCCGGCATGGCCGGCCTCGTGGCCGCGGCCGAGGCCGCCTCGCGCGGCGCCCGCGTCGTCGTCCACGAGAAGGGCGACCGGCCCGGCGGCTCGATGTTGCTCTCGAGCGGCGTGGTTTGGCGGTATCGACGGTTCGAGGACTTTCGCCGGGAGTGCCCCGACGGGACGCCTGAGCTCCAGAGCCTCGTTCACGAGCGGCTCGACGACGATCTCGCCTGGCTCGAGGGCCTCGGTGCGCGGGTTCTCGACCGTTCGACCGGCAATCCGCGCACGGTCGGCCTTCGCTTCGACACGCGCTCGCTGGTGGACGCGCTGACGGCGCACGGCGGCGAGCTCCGGCTCCGCGACCCGCTTCGCGAGATCGCGGACGGAGCGCCTGTCGTCCTCGCCACGGGAGGCTTTCAGGCGAACCGCGACCTCGTGCGCCGCTGGATCACGCCCGAGGCGGACGGCCTGTTCCTCCGCGCGGCGCCGTGGAGCACGGGCGACGGCCTCCGCCTCGGGCTCGACGCCGGCGCGTCCACGACGAACGGCATGGGCGAGCTGTACGGGCGCGCGATGCCGGCGCCGCCGGCGCGGATCCCCGAGACGCAGTTCGTCGAGCTGGCGCAGCTCTACGCCCGTCACGCCGTCGTCGAGAGCGTCGCCGGGGAGCGGTACGAGCCGCGAACCTGGTCGGAGATCGACGTCGTGCAGTGGCTCGCGCGGCAGCGCGGAGCGCGCGGGATCTACCGCGTCGCGGCCGCCCAGCTCGCGGCGCGGGTCCGCGACCGGACGGTGGGCGAGATGGTCGACGGCGCGGTGCGCGCGGGCGCGCCCGTGCGCCGCTTCGCGGACGGGGTCGCCGTCGAGGTCGTGGCGGGCATCACGACGACCCTCGGCGGCCTTGCGGTCGACCGCTTCGCGCGCGCCGCACCGGGCGTCTATGCCGCAGGCGCCGACGTCGGGGGCATCGCGACGGGCGGCTACGCGAGCGGGCTCGCGGCCGCGCTCGTCCTTGGCCGTATCGCGGCGGCGTCCGCTCTGGAGGGCCGATGAGCGGGTTCGCCTTCGGCTCCGGCTTCACGGTCGGGATCGAGGAGGAACTGCTCCTCGTCGACCCCGACACGCACGACCTCGTCCCCCGCGCACAGGACGTGCTCGCCGCGATGGACGTCGAGGCGGGCGCCGCAGGCCACGATGCATACGCGGCGCAGCTCGAGCTCCGCTCGCCTCCGTCCGCGACCGTCGGCGACGCCGCGGCGGCCCTTGCGAGGCTGCGGCGCGTCGCCGCCGAGCACGGCGCGACACTCATGGGAAGCGGCCTCCATCCCGCCGCGCCCTTCGGGTCGGCGGAGCTCGTCGAGGGGAGCCGGTACGCGGTCGTCGCGGACGAGGTGCGCGGGCTTCTGCGGCGGACGCCCGAGTCGGCGCTCCACGTCCACGTCGGCCTGCCCGACGAGCGGGTCGCGGTCCGCGCCTTCAACGCGCTCCGTCGGCAGGTGCCGCTCCTCGTAGGCCTCGCGGTGAACAGCCCCTTCTGGTTCGGCGTCGACTCGGGCCTTGCGAGCGCGCGCTTTGCGCTCGCGCGCGCGTATCCGGGCAAGGGCATCCCGCGCGCGCTCCGCGACGTGCGCGACCTCGAGGAGCTCGCCGACGCGACGCTCACGGCAGCCGGGCTCGGGGACGCGACCTTCCTCTGGTGGGACCTCCGGCTCCACCCTCGCTACGGGACGATCGAGCTGCGCGAGATGGACAGCCAGGCGACGGTCGAGCATGCGGCGGCGCTCGGGGCGCTCGTGCGCGCGCTCGTCGTCGAGGCGGCGGAGCGCAGGCCCGACGACGACGACCCGCCCAGCGAGGCACTCGCGTGGTCCGCCTTCCGCGCCGCCCGAGACGGCGCCGCGGCGACGGTGCTCGACGGCGGCGCGCCGCGGGCCCTTGCCGACGTCGCACGCGAGACGGTCGCACGCCTCCGTCCGGTGGCGAGGGCACTCGGGGACGAGGACGCGCTGGAGGGCATCGCCATGCTCGCCGAGGCCGGCGGTGCGGGGCGCAGGCGCGCCGCGTACGCGGCCGGCGGGATGTCGGGCGTCCTGGCCGAGCTCGTCGGCGAGACGGCCGCCTCGGCCGGGCGTTTCCCCGCCGGGGCGCCGCGGGTAGACCGCCGTGAAGCGTCGTCGACCGTGAGGTGATGCCATGCCCCGCGCGATCTGGTCCGGCTCGATCTCGTTCGGGCTCGTCAACGTTCCGGTGCGCATGTACAGCGCGATCGACGAGCAGGACGTCCGCTTCCACCTCCTCCACGAGAAGGACGACTCGCGGATCGGCTACGAGAAGATCTGCAAGGAGGAGGGGAAGCCCGTGCCGGACGACGAGATCGTGAAGGGCTACGAGGTCTCGGAGGGCGAGTACGTCTACGTCACCGACGAGGACCTCGAGGCGGCCGCGGGGGAGACGTACAGGACGATCGACATCCAGGACTTCGTAGACGTCGACGAGGTCGACCCGATCTACTTCGAGCGCTCCAGTTACCTCGGCCCCGCCAAGGGAGGCGAGAAGACGTACGCGCTGCTCGTCCAGGCAATGGAGCACTCCGGCCTGGTCGGCATCGCGACGTACGTGATGCGCGACAAGCAGCAGCTCGGGTGCCTCCGCATCCGGGACGGGCTGCTCGTGCTCGAGAAGATGTTCTTCGCCGACGAGATTCGCCCGACGGACGAGATCGCGCCGCGCAAGGCAAAGGTCGGCAAGCAGGAGCTCGCGATGGCGCTCGACCTGATCGACCGCTTCCGGGGGCCGTTCGAGCCGGAGAAGTACGAGGACACGTATCGCACCGCGCTGCTGCGCGTGATCGAGCGCAAGCGCAAGGGCAAGGAGGTGCACGTCGAGCCGCAGGCCGAGCGCGAGGCGCCGGCCGACCTGCTCGAGGCGCTGCGGGCGAGCGTCGCGGCGCACAGCCGAAACGGCAAGCGGGCGCGCCGCGGGAACGGGTCGCTCGCCGACCTGAGCAAGACCGAGCTCGAGAAGCGCGCCCGCAAGGCCCGGATCGAGGGCCGTTCGTCGATGACGAAGGACGAGCTGGTCGAGGCGCTGGAGGCCGTGTAGGGACGCGTGGTGTCCGACTCGAAGTCGGACACCAAGCATCGGCCGCGGACGCTAGATCGTCTCGGGCACCATCTCGATCGCGCCGCACGGGCACTCCGCGACGCAGATCCCGCAGCCCTTGCAGAAGTCGTAGTCGAACGCGTAGCCGCGGCCCGCGGCCTCGCGGTCCCGGCCCTCGAGCTTGAGCACGGAGTTGTCCGGGCAGACGCCGAAGCAGTTGTCGCAGTCGAAGCAGTTGCCACACGAAAGGCAGCGGCGCGCCTCGAACAGCGCGGTCGTCTCGTCGAGCCCGCCGACGACCTCCTCGAACGTCGCGCGCCGTCGCGCGAGCTCGAGCGTGGGCTGGACCGACCGTGGCGCGTCCGTGTAGTACCAGGTGTTGAGACCGTCGAACTCGGCGAGCCCGTGCTTCGGCGGCGCGTCGTACGCCCCGCCGCGGAGCCACGCGTCGATGTGCCGTGCGGCCTTCTTGCCGTGACCTGCGGCGACGGTCACCGTCCGCTCGGCGGGCACCATGTCGCCGCCGGCGAAGATCCCCGGATGGCCGGTCATGAGGTTCGGGCCGACCTGGACGACGCCGTCGTCGACCTCGATGCCCGGGACGCCTTCGAGCAGCGCGAGATCGGACTCCTGGCCGAGCGCCAGTACGAGCGAGTCGGCCTCGAGCTGCTCGACCTCGCCGGTGGGCTGCGGGAAGCCCGTCTCGTCGAGCTCCATGCGCTCGATCGTGAGGACGCCCGCGTCGGCGCGCTTCACGGTCGAGAGCCACTTCATGCGCACGCCCTCCTCCTCGGCCTCCTCGACCTCGAAGTCGTGCGCGGGCATCCGGTCTCGCGTGCGCCGGTAGACGACGACCGAGTCCGTCGCGCCGAGCCGTTTGGCTGTCCGGGCGACGTCCATCGCCGTGTTGCCGCCGCCGTAGACGGCCACGCGACGGCCGAGGAGCGGCTTCTCCTCGCCCTCCATCGAGTGCAGCACCGTCACCGCGTCGAGGATCCGCGCCGCCTCCCCCGCCGGGACGTACGCGCGCTTTCCGATGTGCGCGCCGACCGCGAGGAAGACGGCATCGAACCCTTCGTCACGCATCGCGCCGAGGACGTCGGTCACCTTGACCCCGAGCTCCAGCGTCACGCCGAGCGAGACGATCCGGTCGACCTCGGCGTCGAGGATCTCGCGCGGCAGGCGGTAGCGCGGGATGCCCCACCGCATCATCCCGCCGGCCTCCTCCTCGCTGTCTCGCACCGTGACGTCGTGGCCGAGCCGCGCGAGGTGGTAGGCGGCGGAGAGGCCCGAGGGGCCCGCGCCGACGACGAGCACGCGCTTGCCGGACGCAGCGGCGTCGGCCGTCACCGTCCAGCCCTGCGCGATCGCCTCGTCGCCGAGAAACCGCTCGACCGCGTTGATCCCGACCGCCGAGTCGAGCTGCGCGCGGTTGCACGCCGTCTCGCACGGGTGGTAGCAGACCCGGCCCATGATGGCGGGGAAGGGGTTGTCCTCCATCAGCTTCCGCCAGGCCCGCTCGTAGCCCTCGCCCCCCTCCTCGGCCTCGAAGAGCCAGGCCTGGATGTTCTCGCCGGCGGGGCAGGCGTTGTTGCAGGGCGGCAGCAGGTCGCGGTAGACGGGACGCTCGGTGCGCCAGCTCCCGGTCTTGTTGGCGAGGCTCGAGCCGACGTCGAGCGTGATCGCGAACGGCTTGTTCATGCGACGACAACCTCCTCCAGCAGGCCGAAGCGCCGGATGTTCCGGTCGGCGATCGCCTGCAGCCGCTCGATCACGTCCGTCCGCGGCGGGTCGCCGAACAGGTGGGCGAACCGGCGCTGGAGCCGCAGGTAGTCCTCGACCGGCGCCTGCCGCCTGATCTTCGAGACGGAGACGACCTCGCCGTCCTCGGCCTCGAACACCGGGAAGAGGCCGGTCTCCTTCGCGAGGCGCGCGATCTGGATCGTGTCCTTCGACGCGGAGCCCCAGCCGAGCGGACAGGGGACGAAGACGTGGAGGTAGCGGGCGCCGTGGAACTCCATCGCGCGCCCGACCTTGGCCTCCAGGTCGTGCAGCTCGGCGACCGTCGCGGTCGCGACGTACGGGATCTCGTGGGCCATCGCGATGAGCGCCGCGTTCTTGCCCTGGCCGAACGCGTTGCCCGGCTCGGGCCCGACCGGCTTCGTGGTCGCCGTGCGCGCTGCGGGAGGCGTCGCGCCCGAGCGCTGCACGCCCGTGTTCATGTAGGCCTCGTTGTCGTAGCAGACGTAGAGCACGTCGTCGTTCCGCTCGAACATGCCGGAGAGGCACGCAAAGCCGATGTCGAGCGTGCCGCCGTCGCCACCCTGGCCGATCACCCGGATGTCGGAGCGGGCCTTCGCCTTGAGCGCTGCCGCGACACCCGAGGCGACGGCGGGGGCGTTGCCGAACAGCGAGTGGACCCACGGCAGCTGCCACGACGACTCCGGGTAGGGCGTCGAGAAGACCTCGAGGCAGCCGGTCGCGTTCGCGGCGATCAGACGGCCCTCGGTGGCGCGCATCGCCGCGTCGAGCACGTAGCGCGCGCCGAGCGCCTCGCCGCAGCCCTGGCAGGCGCGATGGCCCTTCGTCAGCGCGTTCGTGCGCTCGCGATCGGCCTGCACGGTCCGCTCGTCCTCCTCGAGGAGGCGGTTGCCGGCCGCGAAGCTCCCGACCTGGAAGAACTTGACCGGCCGGTGCGCCATCAATGCGACCTCCCCGCGACGATGCCGAGGTCACGCAGGATGTTCTCCGCGTGCGGCCCGGAGCGCCGCTTCTCCGCGAGCCGCTGGAGCTCGCGCTCGACGAGCGGCCGATCCAGGTCGAGGAAGTGGAGCCGGTTCGGCTCGATCCAGCCCTCCTGTACCTCCTCGATCAGCGCGAGTAGTGAGCGGCGCGTGACCGCGCGGCCCCCGAGCCCGGCGACGACGTCGTAGACCACGGGAGGGACCCCCGCGAGCGCGAGGCGGACGTTCTGCCCGACGATGCCGCCCACGCCGACCGCGAAGGCCCGTTCGACGACGATGACGCGGTCGGCGTCCGCGAGCGCCTCGCGGATCTCGTCGAGCGGGAACGGGCGGAAGCACGTGATCCCGAGTGCGCCGATCTTGACGCCCTGGTCACGGAGCTCGTCGACGACGTCTTCGATCGTGCCGAGCACCGACCCGAGCGCGACGACGATCGTTTCCGCGCCCTCCGTCCGGTAGCGGCGCAGCAGGCCGCCCGTCGGGCGGCCGAACGACGACGCGAACTCCGACGCGATCTCCGGGACGAGGTCGAGCGCCTGCATCTGCTTCGCGTGGGCGAGGTAACGGACCTCGGTGAACGCCTCGGGCCCGACCATCGCCCCGATCGTCACGGGCTCGTCGGGGTCGAGCACCTGCCGCGGCTCGTAGGCCGGGAGGAACGCGTCGACCTCCTCCTGCGAGGGAACCTCGAGCGGCTCGACCGCGTGGGTGAGCACGAACCCGTCCATGCAGACCATGACCGGCAGCGAGAGCTCCTCCGCCAGCTTGAACGCCTGGACGTGGAGGTCGATGGCCGCCTGATTCGACTCGGCGTAGAGCTGGATCCAGCCCGAGTCGCGCTGCGACATCGCGTCCGAGTGGTCGTTCCAGATGTTGATCGGCGCGCCGATGGCCCGGTTCGCGAGCGTCATCACGACGGGCAGCCCCAGCCCGGAGGCGTTGTAGAGCGCCTCGGCCATGTAGAGGAGGCCCTGGCTCGACGTCGCCGTGTACGCGCGCGCCCCTGCGGCCGACGCGCCGATCGCCGCGGACATCGCCCCGAACTCCGACTCGACGAGCAGGTACTCGCAGGGCGCGAGCTCGCCCGTCCGCACCATGTCGGAGAGCCCCTCGACGATGTGCGTCTGCGGCGAGATCGGGTAGGCGCTGATCACCTCGGGCCGGCACCGCGCGACCGCCTGTGCGATCGCGAGCGAGCCCTCGAGCTGGTCACGCATGGGCCACCTCCGCTCCTTCCCGGACCGCCGTGTAGGCCGCGAGCGCCGCGGCGACGTTGCCCTCGCCGGTCGCGGCGGCGAAGCGCCGGCGAATGGCGCCGGCGACGGAATCGATCGAGACGACGCCGGTCAGCGCCGCGAAGCCGCCGAGGAGCGCCGCGTTCGGCAGCGGCCGGCCGAGATGCTCGCGCGCGAGCTCGCTCGCCGGGACGGTGACCAGGCGTTCGACCCGGAACCGGTCGACGAGGTCCCCGAGCCCGAGCTCGTCGAGCGTCCGCCCGGTGTTGATCAACACGTACGCGTCGGCCCCCGCTCCGCTGAAGACGTCGACCTGGTGCAGGAGCGTCGGGTCCTGCACGATGAGCGCGTCGGGCTCGACGATCGGCTCGCGCGAGCGGATCGGCCGGTCGGAGATGCGGCAGAAGGACGTGACGGGCGCGCCCGTGCGCTCCGACCCGAACGTCGGGAACGCGAGGGCGTTGGAGCCCTCCGTGAACGCGGCGACGGACAGCAGCTCCGCGGCGGTCACGACTCCCTGGCCGCCGCGACCGTGGATGCGGATCTCGAACACGCTGTCATGGTCGGCCAGGAGCGGGCTCGTGCGCATCAGCGCGCCCGCGGGGTCGTGGTCGGTAGTTCTCCGCGCGGTCTACGCTCCTCGCGTGAGCACGCGGGGCCTCGACGGCGAGATCGACCGGCTCTACGGGCTCCCGCTCGCGGACTTCACGAAGGAACGCGACGCGCTCGCCCGGCGGCTGCGCGCCGACGGCAGTCGCGACGAGGCGACCGAGGTCGGTGCGCTGCGGAAGCCGGTGCTGGCGGCGTGGGTCGTCAACCGGCTCGCGCGCGAACGGCGCGACGAGGTCCGTGCCCTGGTCGGCGCCGCGGAGGGGATCAGGAAGGGGACGCCCGAGGCGGACGAGCGCTTCCGGACTGCCGCCGACGAGCTCGTGCGCGCGGGCCGCGAGTTGCTCGCCGCCGAGGGCCGCACGGCCTCCGACGCCGTCGTGCGCGACGTCGCGACGACTCTCCGGTCGGCCGCCGCGGCCGACCCGAAGCTCCTGACGAGCGGCCGGCTGACCGAGCCGGTCGAGGCGACGGGCTTCGAGGCGATGGCCGGCGCGGTCGCCCCCGCGAAGCGTCCGGCGCACACCCGGCAGCGGGAGGAC
>NZ_DATMBZ010000092.1:0-12989 GCF_035558935.1 Gaiella sp.
ATGGGCGGTGCAGGACTCGAACCTGCGGCCACCTGCGTGTAAGGCAGGCGCTCTACCAGCTGAGCTAACCGCCCGGGCGGCCACGGATGGTAGCTCTGGCCGCCGGTATCCTCGCTCGGCCGCCCCCATCGACTAGCGGCCCAGGTCGCCACCCTTTCAAGGTGGTAGCGCGGGTTCGAATCCCGCTGGGGGCATCCGGCACCTAGTGCCCATGCGGAGTGCCTGCAACCCGTCAGGACAGGCACTTCGGGAACCCTCAGACGTCGCGGGATGTGCCCACATCGGTGCCCCATGGCTCTGGACGGTCGATCCCGTCAATCAAGGCAACGCCGCCCCGTAGACTCGCCCCGTGCCCGAGCCTTGGTCGCCGAGTTTCAGCCAGATGCCCCAAACGACGGGAGGTCGTACTGGATGAAGGTCTTCAACCTCTACAACGACGAGTTGGATAACTCGAACGAACGGGATGGCTGGACCTTCAGGGCAGCGAAGGTCGGTGAGCACATCGGCGGTGAATTGATCGGCGCAGGACTGTACGAGGCAGAACCTGGTAACAAGGTCTGGCCCTATCACACACATCACGCCAATGAGGAGTGGCTCCTCGTCGTTCGCGGCCAGCCCACGCTCCGCACGCCCGAAGGGGAGCGCCAGCTTGACGAGGGGGACGTTGTCTGCTTCCCGCGGGGCAAGGCGGGAGCGCATCAGGTCTGGAACGGAAGCGACTCCACGATTCGTGTGCTCATGCTCTCGACAATCGTCGCCCCGGACATCGTCGAGTTCCTCGATACGGGGAAGGTGAGCGCACGCAGCGTGGCGGGTGAACCAATCATGTTCGGCCGTCCGGGCCCGGAGCTGGGCTACTGGGAAGGCGAGGAGTAGCCGGACGGGGTCTACGAACTAGCTCTCGCTCTTCCCCTCGTCTTCGGCGTAGGCAACAATGGAGGGCGATGTATGGGCGACCGAAGCCCACGCCTCCCGCTCGTGTCCCTCCGGGCGCCGCGGTGACGGCCGCCGAGTTCGCTGACCTGCCGTTCGGCGGTCATGTCGGAGAGTGGCTTTCGGGCGGGCATGCGGCAGCCGCGCCGCCCCCGCCGCAGCCGCTCGTCATCGAACCGCCTCCGTGGGCGGGGCAGGAGGGCGACGCCTCCCTCGGGCCGGGACCCGCGCCGGACCCCGGACCGCCGCTCGATGCGTTCTCGGCGCTGAAGGCCGACGAACCGTTCGAGCCGCCGCCGCTCTCGCTGGAGCCGCCGGTCGTCCTCGAACCTCTTCAGCGCCCCGCGCTACGGCTCGGCGCGATCGAGGGCGCGAAGGTCGTCGACCTCGACGAACACCGCCGTGCGGCCCGCAGCGGGGCCGGTGCCCACATCGGTGCCCCATCGCGGCGGCCAAACTGGGCGTGATTCCCCGTTTTGCAGGGCGTTCGCGAGAGTGTTCGAATCCCCTGGGGGCATCACGTGTGAGGAGCCATGCGGATCCTCACGGAACCGGGAGCGTCTCCCCTGACGTTCGCCAGGTCGCCGCGGGCTAGCGACGGAGATAGACCGCGAGTGGTTCGCCGTGTCGTTGTGGCTTGCTGGTCGGCTCGCCTTCCGCCTCGACGATCGGCCTGACTCGCTCCAGATAGAAGTCGGCGATCGCCTTCGGCGTCTCCCAGAGGTTGACCCCTTTCACCTGGCCCTCACCCGAGTCCCACACGATCGTGGCGACCAGAGCCTCCGGCGGATCGGTCGCGTAGCGCAGGCGTTCGTGCCAGCGCTCCCACTCCTCGCGTGGTAGAGCGATCGTCTCGACGAACATGCCGTGATGCTACGCCTGAGATGAGAGTCGCGGGCACCGTCGTCACGCTCGACGAGCTCGGCTGACCAGAGCTTCCGGTCGCGACTCCCGTCGCCGACTACCGGTCGGATGTCACGCGCTCACGCCGCTCGTCCTCCATGCGCTGGATCCGCATGCCCTCACGCCCCGTCCGCGTGAAGAAGAAGACGCCGAGCGCGAAGCAGAGCCAGAGGATGCCGATCCCCACCAGCAGCGCCGCGATTCCGATCATCGTCTCCACAGCTCGAGGATACGCGATCGGCCCGAGGATCCCTCGAATCGGCGATCCTGCGCGCCGCCGCACGCGCCGACGCACGCCAGAACGGCACGGCCCGTGGCTCGGGCCGTCATCGGATCAGGGGAGCTAGATGACTGCGGTACAGGGCGATGTCGCCTGGGGCGCAACGGTCGAGGAGTTGCGCGTCGGCGAGGAGAAACAGGACTGGACGGTGGAGCTCCGAAGCGAGTCGCTTCGCTCGCTTGCCGTCGATGCGGCGCTCGCCCGCTTCGCCAGCGACGCGTCGCGACTGGGAGCGACCGAGGCATGCTCCCTGACGCTCGGGCGCTTCGCGATGCGACTGACCATCAACGCCGGCAAGGCGGAGGAAGCGGCGGACGAGGCCACCGAGCTGTTCAGGCGGATTCTCGAGACAGCCGTCTGGCCTCGCGCGCTTCCGACGCCATTCGTGCCGTGCGAGGTCGCCGTCCACCCTGCCGACGACTGGTCGCCGGCCCCCTGAGAACCGAGCGCTCCGCGCTCGGAGCCGGACGCCGGGCCTACGACCGGACGAGCACGGTGTTTCCGGACGGATCGGCCGCGAGCACGCCGCCGTCCACCCGCTCGGCGTCCGTCACGCGGCCCAACCGCTCGGCGGCGGTGTCGACGTCGGCGGCGTTCGGCAGCACTACCTCGAACCGGTCGAGGCCCCGCGCGCCGGGCGGAGGAGAGGGCGCGCCGACCCCGGCCCAGGTGTTGAGCCCGACGTGGTGGTGGTAGCCGCCCGCGGAGGTGAAGAGTGCCCCGGGGTAGCCGCGCGCGGTGACGTCGAGGCCGAGCGCGTCGACCCAGAACGCCTCCGCCGGGTCGAGGTCGGCGACCTGCAGGTGGACGTGCCCGAGCGTCGTCCCCTCCGGCATCGTCGCGTCGGCGTCCTCCCCGCCCGGCTCCGCGAGCAGGTCGTCGAGGTCGAGCGGAAGCGTGGCCATCTCGACCGAGTCGCCGGAGAGCGGCCACTCGTCCCGGGGGCGGTCGCGGTAGAGCTCGATGCCGTTCCCTTCCGGGTCCGAGAGGTAGAGCGCCTCGGAGACCAGGTGGTCGGAAGCCCCGCTCAGGCGCCCACCGGAGCCGGCGACGCGTCGCAGCGTGCGCGCGAGGTCGGCGCGCGTCGGGACGAGAAGCGCGAGATGGAAGAGGCCGGTCGTACGGGGAGGCCTCGCGGGCGCCTCCGGGTCGCCGACCAGCTCGACGAGTGGCGCGCCGTTCACGCCGAGCGAGGTGACACCGTCCGCCGTCCCGAGCACGGGCAGGCCGATCGTCGTCTCGTAGAACTCGCGGAGACGCTCGACGTCGCCGGCGCGTAGCCGGATAGCGCCGAGCCGCGCCTCTGCGGGCAGCTCACCCATCGCTCGTGGGCTCGAGCTCGAGGGCGCACGAGTTGATGCAGAAGCGCTTGCCGGTCGGCTGCGGCCCGTCATCGAAGACGTGTCCGAGGTGGCCCCCGCACGTCGCGCAGACGACTTCCTCGCGCACCATCCCGTGGCTCCTATCGAGCCGGACCTCGACGGCGTCGAGCTCGGCCGGCTCGACGAAGCTCGGCCAGCCCGAGCCGGAATGGAACTTCGCCTCCGAGCGGAAGAGCTCCGCTCCACACCCGGCGCAGCGGTACACGCCGGGGTCCTCGGTGTCCGTGTACGTCCCCGTGAACGGACGCTCGGTCGCCTGCTGCCGCAGCACGGCGTACTGCTCGGGCGTCAGCCGCTCACGCCACTCCTGCTCGCTCAGCTCGATCTTGCCGGACACCGCTCAGATCACCACCAGTGACACGGCGACGAACTGCGTCACCGCGGCGGCCACGACGAGCAGATGGAACACCTCGTGGAACCCGAGAATGTGCGGGAACGGATCGGGCCACTGCGTCGCGTAGATGACAGCCCCGAGAGAGTAGAGCCCGCCGCCGACCATGACGAGCACCGCTCCGGCGACGCCGATCCCCGAGAACAGCTGCGGTGCGGCGAGCACGCCGACCCAGCCGACCGCGAGGTACGCGACGGCGCTGAGCCAGCGCGGAGAATCGATCCAGACGAGCTCGAGCGCGAGCCCCAGCGCCGCGCCCGCCCACGCGGCGACGAGCACGAGCCACCGCGTCGTGCCCTCGAAGCACAGGAGCGCGAACGGCGTGTACGTCCCGGCGATGAAGACGAAGATCATGGAGTGGTCGAGCCGCCGCGCCCAGAGGCGCCGCGCCGTGCTCTTCCACGGGAACCGGTGGTAGAGCGCGCTCGCACCGAACATGGCCGCGAGCGCGACTGCGTAGACCCAGGAGGAGAAGGTTGCGAGGGCGCCGTCCGCGAGCACGACGAGCATCGCGCCGGCCGCGACCGCGGCGAAGAACGCCCACTTGTGGAAGACCCCGCGGAGCAGCGGCCTGACCTCGTCCATGCGTCGCATTCTCGCACGCCGAGTGTGAGAACCCTGTTATCGCGCGTCGGCGGAGTGGGCTATCCCGTCCTCGAGCAGCGCGCGGATCTCGGTGTCGGCGAACCCCCACTCGGCGAGCGCGCTCTCGGTGTCGGCGCCGGGCGCGGAGGTCGGGCCCGGTTGTGCCGCAGGAGTCCGTCCGAACCGCGGCGCCGGCATCGGGAGCATCCCGCGATCGTCCTCGTAGAAGCTCGCCCGCGCGCGGCTCTGTGGGTGCAGCGGCGCCTCGTCGAGGTCGAGCACCGGCGCGACGCAGGTCTCCGACCCCGCGAAGAGCGCCTCCCACTCGTCTCGCGTCCGGGTCGCGAACGTCTCTTCGAGCGCTGCCCGGATCGCGGGCCAGCGCTCGGGATCCATGTGGTCCGCGAGCTCGGGGCGCTCGAGGTCGAGCAGACGCATCAGCTCCGCGTAGAAGCTCGGCTCGAGGCAGCCGACCGAGACCGCGCCGCCGTCCGACGTGGCATAGACGTCGTAGAACGGCGCGCCGCCGTCGAGGAGATTCGTCCCGCGCTCGGTCGACCAGGCGCCGGCGTTCCGGGCGCCATAGATCATCGTCATCAGAAGCGCCGACCCATCCGTCATGGCCGCATCGACCACCTGGCCACGGCCGGAGCTTCGTGCTTCGAGGACGGCACTGACGACGCCGAGGGCGAGCAGCATCCCACCGCCGCCGAAGTCCCCGACCAGGTTGAGCGGCGGCACCGGCAGCTGCCCGGCCCGCCCGATCGCGCCGAGCGCGCCCGAGAGCGAGACGTAGTTCAGGTCGTGCCCGGGCTGCTGAGCCAGCGGCCCTTCCTGGCCCCAGCCGGTCATACGCGCGTAGACGAGACGCTCGTTGCGGCCGAGGCAGGCGTCCGGCCCGAGCCCGAGACGCTCCATCACGCCCGGGCGGAACCCCTCGAGCAGCGCGTCGGCTCGCTCGACCAGCCGGAGCACCACCTCCGCCGCGCCTTCGTGCTTCAGGTCGAGCGCCACCGACCGCCGACCGCGCCCGAGGGCCTCGGTGAACGCTTCCAGGCCGCTCGCCTCGGGCCGATCGATGCGCAGCACGTCGGCGCCGAGATCGGCGAGCAACATGGCCCCGAACGGCACGGGGGCCAGCCCTGCGAGCTCGACGACGCGTAGGTCGCGCAGCGGTCCATGCCGTTCGCCGCTCACGGCGGAGATCATGAATGAGATCCTCGGGGTGTCGGAGCTCGAACCAGGAGGTGGCGATGAACGTCGACGGGGTGACCGCGGTCGTGACGGGCGGCGCGTCGGGACTCGGCGCGGCGACGGCGCGGGCGTTGCGAGAGAAGGGCGCCGACGTCTTCGTCCTCGACCTACCCGGCGCGCGCGAGCGGGTCGACGAGGCTCTGGCGACCTTCCTGGAGTGCGACGTGACGCAGCCCGACCAGGTCGACGCGGCAGTCGCGCGGGCAGCCGAGGGCGGCAACCTCCGCGTGTGCGTCAACTGCGCCGGCGTGGGCATCGCCGAGCGCACGATCGGTCGCGACGGGTCGCCCGCCGCGCTCGACCCCTTCCGCACCACGATCGAGATCAACCTGATCGGCACCTTCGACGTGATCCGCCATGCCGCGGCGGCGATGTCGCGGTCCGAGCCGGTGGGCGAGGAGCGCGGCGTCATCGTCAATACCGCATCCGTCGCCGCGTTCGACGGCCAGATCGGGCAGGCCGCCTACTCGGCCTCGAAGGGCGGCATCGTCGGGATGACACTCCCGATTGCCCGTGACCTCGCGGTGTCACTGATCCGCTGCGTGACGATCGCACCCGGGCTCTTCGACACACCGCTCCTCGCGCTCCTCCCGGAGGAGGCGCGGCAGGCGCTCGGCGCCTCCGTACCCCATCCCGCGCGTCTCGGCCGTCCGGAGGAGTACGCAGCGCTCGTCGTCCACGCTGTCGAGAACCCGATGTTGAACGGCGAGGTGATCAGGCTCGACGGCGCGATCCGGATGGCGCCGAAGTAGACCCGGCCTCGGCCCGTAGGATCGAAGCGTGTTCGACCACGCCGAGCGACGGCGACGACTCTTCGAGGTGATGCGAGCGGAGGGAGTCGACCTGCTCTTCGTCGGCCTCTCGTCGGATCTGGAGTACCTCTCCGGCGTCGAGCGCGGAATTCCGTTCTTCGGACAGAGCTCCTACCCGCACGGCTGGGTCGCAGGCGGGTTCTTCCGGCCCGACGCGGACCCGGTCTTCGTGCTGCCTCGCATGGTCGTCGTCTTCGACCTGCCTGTGCGACCCGAGGGGGACATCGTGGTCGTGGACGAGGCGGACGACGGCAGCGCGATCTTCGAGCGCGTCGCGCGCGGGCTCGGCGCGCGGGGAACCGTCGCCGTCGGCGACCGCGTCTGGGCCGAGACGACGCTCGAGCTGGGGCGCATCTTCGGTCTCGACCGGCTGCAGACCGGCTCGTCGCTCGTGAACCGGCTGCGCCGGGTGAAGACGGCGGACGAGCTCGAGGCGATGAGACGCGCGTGCAGAACGGTCGAGCACGCGATGGCTGCGGTCGCACCGCAGGTACAGCCCGGAGTCTCCATGGCCGAGCTGCGAGAGGAGGTCGAGGCGCAGTTGCGCGTCGCCGGCTCGCTGACGCCGTCGTTCGCGACACACATCTTCACCGGCATGGACCCCGACAGCCTCGACTCCGGGGCGCCAACGGCGCGCGACCCGCTGTCGGACGGGACGCCCGTGCTGTTCGACTTCGGCGGCGTCGTGGACGGGTACTGCTCCGACTTCGGCCGCACGATCGTCGCGGGCGAGCCACCCGACGGGTTCGTCGCGGCGTACGAGGCGATGCTCGCGGCGTTCGAGGCGGGTCGCACGGCGTGCCGGCCCGGCGCGCTCGCGCGTGAGGTGAACGCAGCGTGCCGCGAGCCGATCGAGGCGTCGGGGCTCGGCGAGCATTTCCGCCATCGGATGGGCCACGGCATCGGGCTCGACGTCCACGAGCGGCCGTTCCTCTCACCCGAGGACGAGACGCCACTGGAGGCGGGAATGACCTTCACCGACGAGCCGTCGATCGTCGTCCACGGCTCGTTCGGGCTGCGGATCGAGAACGTCGTCGTCTGCGCCGAGGGCGGCGCGCGGGTGCTGAACGAGTACCCCAACGATCTCGTCACGAACGGCTGAGCGGTGGGCCCGGCCGCGACCGGGCCCACGCGCTCGGCGATCAGTCCAGAGCGAACAGCAGGAACTGCGTGAACTGCGTCGCGGCGAAGTTGTCGTCGCTGACGAGGATCAGCGACCGCCGGCCGTCGGGGAGCGTAGGGCCGATTGCCATCCCCTCGATGTTGTCGAGCGGGAGCCCGAGCGTCCGGAGGTCGAGCAGGAGCGACTTCTGCACGGGTCGCACGCTTCCGAGCACCGGAGCGAGGCTGTCGAGCCCGTCGACGTCGTCGGCACCGGGGAATGCGACGGAGTACAGCTTGACGGTGTTCCCCGTCCCGGGCGCACCGACGGAGAACGAGCGCTCCATCGAGAGCATGAACTGATCGTTGAACGGCAGCAGCTCCACGAGCCCGTTGACCGCGAACGCGGTTCCGGGGACGGGAGGCTCCGCGATCGGATCGGTGTCGTACACGTACTGGGCGTCGAGCCTCCCGCTTGCGAGGTTGTAGCGGAGGATGCGCGCCGGGCTGCCGCCGGCGAGGCTTGCCGCCGGCCCGTCCTGCGCGAGGGCTCCCTCCATCCCGACGAACAGATGCCGGCCGTTCGGCGCGACGGCCGCGGCCTCGAACGCGAGATTCTGCCGAACCCCGTGGGTGACGCTCGTCGGCAGGAACGCGTCGGGCACCGGCAGGTCGCCGAGGTACGAGCCGTCGACGGTGTACCGGCGCACGAACGGCGCGATCCCGCGGGTAGCGATGCCCTCCGAGGTCACGATCAGCTCGCCGCTCTTCGCCAGCGTCAGCCCCTCCGGGTCGAAGCTCGAAGGCGGGTAGGGCTGACCACCGGGTGCGAGCAGCGTCGTCACGCCGCGGAACTGGACATCGCCGTTGTCGAGACGCCCGTCCGAGACATCCACCGTCAGCGTGTAGAAGCGCGCCGGCTGGAGCACGCTCTGGTCGTCCGACAGGCTGTAGAAGACGCCGCGCGCCGAGTCGTAGGTGATGCTCGAGAGCCCGCCGACCGTCGTGCCGGCGAACATCGTCCCCGACGGGACGATCGCCTGGCCCAGGAACTCGAGCTGCGGCGGCTTCGCGCCGTTGCCCGCGTCGGCGAGCCCGGCTCCGACCGCGACCGCCGCAATCACGGCGACGACGGCGACCCATCGCTTTCCCATGCTCATCGCACCCTCCTTTGCCCTTCGGCGGGAACAGGTGCCGCAGCAGCGGGACCGTATCGCGTCCTGCAACCCGTCGCTGTCCGCGGCGTTCCCCAGGCGTGTCTCCGCGCGAGGTGAACCACAAACACGGCCAGGGCTTTCGCCGAAGCCGGCTGATGCCTGTGGGCTCGCGCGTGCCCGCCGGGAAGGTGCCTAGCATTGCGTACGTGGACGAGACACGCCCCCGTGGTGTTCAGGGCTCGTCGAGGAGCGCGGTCGGGCCGTTCGAGCAGCCACTCGACGACTGGCTCGGCGAGGTCTCGGACGAGGACTGGAGCGAGGACGCGCCGGAGCGCGTCGCGCGGCAACGGGCCGCCGCACAGGAGGAGCTCCCCGGCCCCGAGGACGACCTCCGGCGCGCCCCCACGGACGAGCGGAGCGCGACCCGATCCGTTGCCACTGCCGACGCCCGTCGGGCAGTCATCGAGCGGCGACGCCTCGTCGCCGTGATCGTGGTCGCGACGGCAATCGCCCTCGCCGTCGCGATCCCGGTGCTGCTCCTGCGCGGCGGAGATCAGACGGCGCTGACGCCGGCCCCCGAGACCAACACGACGACCACCATCACCACGACGCCCACGACGGAGACCGGCGCCTCCTCGCCGCCTGCCACGACGTCGCCGAGCACCTCGACGACGCCGCAGACGACCGCTCCGTCGACCGGCGGCACGCCGGCCTTCGCGCTCCCCGAGGGCACGAAGCTCCAGCTCGGCGAGAACGATCCCGCCGTCGTCCGAGAGCTCCAGCGGGCCCTGTCCAGGGCGGGGTTCGACCCCGGTTCGGCCGACGGCACCTTCGGTCCTCTGACCGAGGCGGCTGTCGTCGCGTTCCAGCAGGCGAACGGTCTCTCCGTCGACGGCAGGGTCGGCCCCGAGACCGCGGCCGCACTCAACAGCGCCCTCGAGAGCGGCTGAGCCTCTCGGGGACGGCCGACGCCTACTGCTCTGGCGCCCGCACGCCGAGGGGCGTACCCTGATCCGATGATCAGCTGGCTTGCCGCGCTCGCCGCGGCGACGTTGGCTGCGGCATCGATCGGTGCGTCTTCGGCACAGGGCGCGCCTGGAGGCGTGCGTATCGACGTCCTCTCGGTGACCCCGAGCCCGCCGCGGGCGGGGCGGCCTTTCGCACTCGTGGCGCGAGTGGAGTTCGCTCCGGCTCCCGGGTCGATTCGCTGCAGCGTCTGGGTCGGCGGCATGCGGTTCAGAAGCATCCGGCTCACGTGGGAGAGCTCGATCGCCCGCTGCTATTTCCGCGTGCCGGCCGGTTCACGAGGCAAGCGCCTCACCGTTGGGCTCGCCGCGACCCTCGACGGTTCCGTCACGCGCACGGCGCTGACAGTCCGAGTTTCCTGAGCGAGCCGCGAACGGGCCGTGCTGGGATCGAACCAGCGACCTGGGGCCTTTGTGCGCGTGACGATGCTCGACGCGCGTGGCCCCGTCCCCCGTCGCGGAGTTTGCGGACCGGAGCGAGGGGAACAAAGGGGGACCCGACCTGACGAGAGTGGCGAGGGAGAGACGAGTCCCCCGGCCCTCCTTCGAGGCAGTGATGGAACCGTTCGAACAGAGTCTTCCGGCGAACCCGGCGGTTCTCCAGGGCTTCCGCCAGTCCCTGAGCAATTGGCTCGGCGGTGCCGAAATCGGACAAGTGGCCCAAGACGCCCTTGTCCTCGCGGCTCACGAAGCAGTCGCGAACGGCATCGAGCATGGCTCTGGGTCGCCGGTGCGGGTTCAAGGAACCGTGGAGAACGGCGATCTGGTCGTTGAGATCACCACGAACGGATCGTGGGGGTCGACCAGCGAGAGTGAGGACACACTCGCGGAGCGAGGCCGAGGTGTCGCGCTGATGCGGGGTTTGACCGAGCTGCAGCTACGTGTGGACGACGATTGCGTGGTCATCCGCTTGCGACCGCCTCAGCCGTGAGGCCACTCGCGCGTACCTCGCAGCTGCTGGATCGTGGCGCTTGGCTCGGGTCGGCGCTCGACCGCGACGGAGCCGCCTCCCAAGTTCCCCCGCGTGATTGCATCGCCGCGGTGGCGGCGCAAAGGCCGCGATCACGTCGCTCGACCACCACGGCGCTCGATCCTAGACCTTAGGTCAGTCCCAACCCGAGCAGCCCCAGCGATTCTCCGGTTGGGGAAGTGCAACGAGCGCCTGATGAGAGTTTCGCGGCGACGCGTTCGGCGTCCAGGCGGCGACAAAAGAAGGGGGAAGAGGATGGGTTCATCATCGACACCGAAGCGGGTTCAGAGACGAGGGCGGCTCAGTCTTTTACTAGGGGCTGTCTTCGCGGCGATGACAGTCGCTGCTGTTGCCTATTCAGCCGACATCCAAACGGACGCGGTTCTTTCGACCAATCTCGCGGCTCCTAGTCAGGTAGCCATTGGAAGCAACGGCTTCGTGATCAAGGTTTGGGCGACGGGGAACATCAACAACGCGAACGCAACAGGGCAGGCCAAGGTCGTCACCAAGTATTTCATGGCAACCAACGGGTCGATCACGCCCTCAGCGAACGCGGCGGATCAAACCACTCTTCAGTTCACGACAGGGGTCAATTACAGCCAGAGTCCTCCGTGTGGTGCGACGCTGGCCACGTCGATCCAGGGTTGTCCGAACAACCCGTTCGTCGTCAACGCGACCCTGGTCGTGGCGTCCGGCACCGCCGACAACACGACTGGGACTTTGACGGTTGCAACGATTGGCAGCATCGCTCTGAACGCAGACGGTAGTCCGGACACCGGGATCGTCCAGGTTGACGCACCAGTGACGAATACCGCGCCAACGGTTTCCGTCACTGGCGTAACGCAGGGGGGCACATACGAGATCGGCTCCGTGCCCGTTGCTGGCTGCTCGATCCTCGACGCCGAGGACGGAAATTCCACAGCAGCCGCCTCGCTCGGCCCGATCAGCGGCGCAAACAGTGCTCATGGCCTCGGCTCGCAGACCGCAAGCTGTTCGTACACCGACGGTGGCGGGATCACACGGTCGGCGTCTGCCACCTACTCCATCGTTGACACCGTCTCCCCGGCGATCATCTTGTTCAGCCGCACACCGTCCGCGAACAGCTTCGGCTGGAACAACAGCTCCGTGACGCTCGTGTGGAACTGCTCGGACTCCGGATCGGGCACCGTCGCGGCGACGATCACCAAGACCGTCTCGACTGAGGGCCAGAACCAGTCGGAGTCTGCGCACTGCACCGACCACGCGGGCAACACGTCGGCCACAAACACGGTGACCGAGATCAGCATCGACACGACGGCTCCCACCGCACCGACCGTGGCCCTCAGCCCAGCTGCCAACGCGCTGGGATGGAACAATGTGGCGGTCACAGCGACCTTCGTCTGGAGCGGCGACGCCGGTGCCGCTGCGGCGCAGAGCGGCGAGGGAAGCTGCACCACGCCGACGGTCGTCTCGGACGAGAGCTCGACCGGTGCGGGCACCGCGATCAGCGGTACGTGCACCGACAAAGCCGGGAACACAAGCGACTCCACGACGGTGGCCGTCAAGCTCGACCTGACCAAGCCGACTATCACGGCAGATAGCGGCACCTACCTGTCCGGAAGCTGGACGAACCAAACCGTGACCGTGACGTTCAATTGCTTTGACGCGCTCTCAGGCCTTCTCGGCACATGCCCGGCCACGGTTGTAGTCAGCAGCAACACGGCTCTGGCAGGACAGAACGTTTCGGCAAGCGTCTCCGACAACGCCGGAAACACGCAGGAGAGCAACACCATCAATGTCAAGGTGGACAAGACAAAGCCGACGATCAGCGGATCAGCGAGTCCAATCGTCCCGGACGGTTCGAACGGCTGGTACAAGACCGCGCCGACAGTCACCTTCAACTGCGGTGACGCCCTGTCGGGGATCGCAAGTTGCGTCGTGGACGGAAGCTCACCTGCGAGCAGCAGCGTCACGCTCAACGAGAGTGACACCGCTCAGGCAGTAGCTGGCACCGCTACCGACAACGCCGGGAACGGCGAGATCGCCTCTGTCACCGGACTCAAGGTCGATCTGTCCGACCCCGCTGTCCCGACATGGGGTAACGGCGGAATCAGTGACGGGGGAAACTACTACTTCGGCTCTGTTCCAGCTGCCCCGGCGTGCACATCCTCAGATGCGATCTCGGGCCTGCGCGACTGCCTCGTAACTGGGCGTCTG
>NZ_DATMBZ010000093.1:0-12662 GCF_035558935.1 Gaiella sp.
CATCGTCACCTCGAAGCCGTTTCCGAACCCGGCCTGCCGCATGAGCGTGCGGGCCTTCGCAAGGTTGAACTTCAGGTAGGTGTTGCGAAGCTCCGCGCGGGTCAACGGCCACGGCCCGTAGCCCGGCGGCACGTGGCCCGAGTACTCGCCGAACCCGTTGTAGACGCGGTCGATGATCTGCTGCCGGTTGATGGCGAAGTTCACTGCTTGCCGGACACGTACGTCGTGCCACGGCTTGTCCTCTCCGGTCTTCTGCGTCATCTGCAGCTCGCGGAACGCGGCGGTGAGGCCGCGGAGCACCGTGAAGTTGCTGTTGCCCTGGAACGTCTTCGCACCGTCGGCCGACAGCGTCGCCCCGTCGATCGCACCGGCCCGCAGGGCCGCGATCCGGGCCTGCTCGTCCGGCATCGTCGGCAGCGAGAGCTGGCTCAGGTACGGGAGCCCCTTCTGGCGGTAGTTCGTGTACGCCTGGTACTCGGTGCCCTGCCCCGGCGTGAAGCTCGTGAGGCGGAACGGCCCCGTGCCGATCCCCTCGCGGCCGGCGTTGACCTGCTGGTACATGCCCTCGGGCACGATCGCCGAGTAGCGCGTCCACGCGAGGAACCCGAAGAGGCGGGCGTCCGGCTTCTTCAGCTTGATGCGGACGACGTACTTGCTGCGCACCTCGGCCGATTCGATCGACGGGACCTGGTTGACGGTCGTCGCCGAGCCGGGGAGCGGCGGGTTCAGCCATCCCTCGACCGAGTACTTCACGTCGGCCGCCGTGACCTCCTTGCCGTTGTGGAAGCGAACGCCACGCTTGAGCGTGAAGTCGATCGTCCTCGGGTCGACGACCTTCCAGCTCTCCGCGAGCGCCGGGCGCTGGTTGAGCTTGGCGTCCCACTCGATGAGGGACTCGTACATCGGCTCCTTGCCCCAGTGGTTGGAGGTCAGGATCGCGCCGAACGGCGCAATGTGCACCGGATCCTGCTCCAGGGCGAACGTGATCTTGCCGCCCTTCTTCGGGGTCGCCCCCACCCGCTTCGTCGCCGCGGACGCGGCGCCTGCCACTGACCCGGCGGCGACGGCACCCGCACCGATGACGCCGGCCTTCACGAGCAGATCGCGACGGTTCAACCCGTTGCCTCCGCTCTCGTCCACCGTTGTCGTTTCCGACACGTCGATCCCTCCTTCCGTGAGGTCGTCAGAGGATCTGACCGACCCTCGGTGCCTCTCCTTGGATGTCGTCGTAGAAGACGGATTCCCGGACCTGGTTGTTTGCGAGGCGCTCCATCGCCGCGCGGTCGAGCTCGACGCCCAGCCCCGGGACGCGCGGCACGGCGAGCAGGCCGTCCGACATGTCGAGCGGCGCGACGAGCACGTCCTCCTCCTGCAGCGGATAGTGCGTGTCGCTTGCGAAGGCGAACGTCGTCGTCGCGGCGGCGAGATGCGCATTTGCGATCGTCGCCGGTCCGAGCTCGGCCCAGCTCCCGATTGCGCACCACTTCCCGGCCGCCTCGGCGACGGCGGCGATCTGCCGAGCCCGCGTGAGCCCCCCCGCCTCCGACGGATAGACGACGAAGACGTCGCAGGCATCGTGCCGCACGAGCTCGAGCGCCGAGCGCACGTCCGTGCAGGCCTCGTCGGCTGCGATCGGCACGGAGACCGAGCGACGCACCTGTGCGAGGCCTGCCACGTCGAAGTCGGGTACCGGCTGCTCGACGTACTGCAGGTCGAACTTCTCGAGCCCGCGGATCCACTTGATGGCAGCGGGCACGCTCCAGATCATGTTGGCGTCGATCCGTAGCTTGACGTCTGTCCCGACCGCGTCGCGGATCGCCGCGATCGAGTCGTGATCCTGGTGGAAGTCCCGGCCGACCTTGAGCTTGAGCTCCGTGTAGCCGGCGTCGACGAAGGCCTTCGCCTTGCGGGCGTTCGCCTCGGGGTCGTCGATGAAGAGGTAGCCGACCACGGGGACGCGGTCGGAGCACACGCCGCCGAGCAACTCGACGACAGGCGCGCCGAGGGCCTTGCCCTTCAGGTCGAGCAGCGCGATCTCGAGACCGGCGATCGCGTACGCGGCGATGCCGCTCCAGTTGCGCGAGAACTCCTCCATGCGGTGGACGAGCCACTCGGTCCGCAGCGGGTCCTGCCCCACGAGGAACTGCGTCAGCTCCTGCTCGATCACGGTTCGGATCGTCGGCAGCGTCGGTCCGGGCGCCTCGCCGACCCCGCAGATCCCCTCGTCCGTAGCGATCTCCACGACCAACCCCGAGGCCGATTGACGGACGCCGCCCGGCCAGGTCAACGGCTCACGCGTGGACGTCCGCACCGCAGTCGTCGTGACACTGGTGATCTGCACGAGAGTCCGGCTAGACTAGGCGCGCCGTGAGAGATTGTCAACCATCCGTCGATTGTCGACAATTGCCACGAGCCCCATGGCGCTGAGGGGATCGGCCTTCCTCGCGATCTGGCACGACATCGAGACGCACGGAGAGGTCGAGTTCAACGACTGGCACACGCGAGAGCACATGCCGGAGCGCGTCGGCATCCCGGGATTCGAGGCAGGACGCCGTTGGGTCGACTGGAGTCGCGCTCGCCATCGCTACTTCACGCTCTACGAGACCCGGACGATCGACGTGCTGGCGTCGGCGGCGTACCGCGCGAGGCTCGACGCGCCCACGCCGTGGACGCGCAAGGTGCAGCCGACGTTCACGAACTTCGTCCGCGCCGCATGTCGCACGTCGGCGAGCGAGGGACGGGGCACGGGCGGAGCGCTGGCGACGATCCGCGTCGACTTCGCGGACACGTCGAGCAAGGAGCTGTTCGCCGGCGCGAGCCGGCGCGTCGCGGCCGCGGCGCTCGGGCACCACGGGATCACGAGCGTCCACGTGGGCATCGCGGAACCGTCGGTCACGCGGGCCCCGACCGCCGAGTCGGCGCTCAGGCAGCTGACCGGCGAGGACACGTTCGACACGGTCGTGCTCGTCGACGGGATCGGCCGAGACGAGGTCGAGAGGGCGCTCCCCTCGATCGAGCGGGAGCTCATGCCCGCGCTCGGCGAGGCGTCGACCACGACCGGCGTCTACGAGCTCGCGTACGCGCTCGCCTCGGAGGACGTGTGAGCGTCGACGGCATCCCAACCGGCTCGACGCGCGTCCTCGGGATCATCGGCGATCCGATCGCGCAGGCCCGCTCGCCCGAGGTCTGGACCGCGCTCTTCCGGCTGAACGGCGTCGATGCCGTCTGTGTGCCGATGCAGGTGGCGCCGTCGCGGCTCGGCGCGTTCCTCGAGGGCGCGAAGGCGCTTCGCAACTTCCTGGGGCTGATCGTGACGATCCCACACAAGGCCGCGTCGCTCGAGCACGTCGCGACGCCGACCGAGCGGGCGGCGCGCGTCGGTGCGGTGAACGTGATCCGCCTCACGGACGACGGCGCGTGGACGGGCGACACCGTCGACGGCATCGGCCTCGTCTCCGGACTGCGGAGGCGCGGCCAGGACCCGGCCGGGCGGCGGGCGCTCGTCGTCGGCGTCGGCGGGGCCGGAACCGCCATCGCGTTCGCACTCGCCGAGGCGGGCGCCGCGGAGGTGGCGGTCTTCGACGTCGACAGGGCCCGGGCCGAGGACGTGTCGGCCCGTGTCGCCGCGACCGGCACGCCGTCCCGCGTAGCAACGCCGGCGGCTGCCGGATTCGACCTCGTCGTGAACGCGAGCCCGCTCGGGATGGCGGCGGAGGACCCCGTCCCGATCGTCCTCGACGGTGTCGGGCCGGGCTGCGTCGTCGCCGACGTCGTCGTCCACCCGCGCATGACGAGGCTGCTGCGCGACGCACGCGAGCGAGGCTGCTTCACCCAGCCGGGCGTCCACATGATGGACGGGCAGATCGCGCCGATGGCAGCGTTCCTCGAGCTCGGAGCGGGCGCGTGGGACGCCGATGCGGTCGCGCGCGCGACGGGAGCCTCGTGAGCCGGCAACTCGGGGCGAGCACGTTCGCGTTCGCGTGGCGCGAGAGCGCGCTCGACGCCCTTCGCCGCCTGCAGGCGCTCGGGCTCCACGGGTTCGACGTCATCCTCGCGCCGGGGCACTGCTGGCCCGACGAGCTGCCGGCCGAAGCCCGCGCCCGGCTTGCGCGAAGCGTCGCCGCCGAGGGGATCCGGATCGACTCCCTCAACTTCCCGGCTCTCGATCTCAATCTGGCGAGCTGCATCCCCGAGGTGCGGGCGTATGCCGTCGCGCGCTATCGCGACGCGCTGACGCTCGGTGCCGAGCTCGGCGTCCGCGGCGTCGTCGCCGTCCCGGGCCGCGTCTCGGCGCTGGCCGGGCCGTCGGCCGACGAGACGGAGCGTTGGCTCGAGGACAGCGTCGGGGAGCTCCTCGCCGTCGCGGAGCAGACGGATGCGTCGCTGTTCCTCGAGCTTCACCCGCAGTCGCCGATTCCGACGGTCGACGCTCTCGACCGGTTCGTCACCCGGTTCGACGACCCGCGGCTCCGCGTCGCCTACGACGTCGCGAACGCGGAGTTCGTCTCCGAGGACCACCGAGCGGCGCTCGGCCGTCTCGCCTCCCGTCTCGGGCAGGTGCACCTGTCGGACGCCAGCGCCGCACGCTGGGCACACGACCGGATCGGCCGAGGCACCGTCGACTTCCCTGCGGTCCTTCGGGCCCTCGACGAGATCGGGTTCGACGGTGCGTGCATCCTCGAGGTCGTCACACCCACGCCCGTCCCTGACATCGTCGCGTCACGCAAGGCGCTCGAGAAGGCGTCTCGCCCGCGGCCACCGGCCGCCGGCGCTGCCACACTGCCCCTGGTCGACGACGCCGACCGGACGGGCTAGACTCCGCGAACTATGCGAGATTGTCAACGATCTATGGATTGTCGACAATATCCGGGCTGGACGTGGGCGCCGGGATCGTGAGCGTCGAGCCGAGCGAGAGCCCGAGCGTCGTCGCGCCACGGACGAAGACGCCGCCGCGCGGGCAGCAGGTCGTCGAAGCGCTCCGCAGCGCGATCGTCGCCGGGCGCTACCAGCCCGGCGAGCGCCTGATCGAGACGAGCCTCTCGGAAGAGCTCGGCACGAGCCGGGGCCCTGTCCGTGAGGCCTTGCGGCAGCTCGAGAACGAGGGGCTCGTGATGTCCTTCCCCTACCGCGGGGCCGTCGTGCTCGGCGTCTCCGACGAGGAGGTACAGGAGGTCCTGATACCGATCCGGCTGACGCTCGAGCGCCACAGCTTCGTCCACGCGGCGACGCGGATGACGGATGCCGACTTCGCCGAGCTCGGCAAGCAGATCTGGGTGATGGAGCAAGCCGCGAAGGCGGGTGACCTCGAGAAGATGGTCGAGGCCGACCTCCGCTTCCACGACGTCGTCATCTCGAGCTCCGGGCAGCCGCACACGGTGCAGGTCTGGCGCACCATCTTCCCGCGCATCCGCGGCTACTTCCTCCGCTACGGCCGCAACCAGAGCCTCGGGACGATGGTGGCCGAGCACCGCGAGCTGCTCGAGGCGCTCCAGACCCGAGACCCGGACGTGATGATCGGCCAGCTCGAGAGCCACATCGCGGTCCGGCCACCGGCCGCCGCCGCCGCGAAGCGGGGCCGACGTGGGGGCGGCAAGGCGGCGCGCGCGACGTGACCGAGACGCTGCTCGAGGTCGAGGGCCTTCGTACGGGCTTCGCGACGGCGGGCGGGCTGCTCCGCGCCGTGGACGGCGTCGACCTCCAGCTCGCCGCGGGAGGCACGCTCGGCGTCGTCGGTGAGTCCGGCAGCGGAAAGTCGGTGACGGCCCTGTCGATCATGCGCCTCGTCGAGCGGCCAGGACGGATCGAGGCCGGCTCGCGAATCCGGTTCGAGGGACGCGACCTCACGCAGCTGAGCGAGGGCGCGATGAGCGCGATCCGGGGCAACGAGATCTCGATGATCTTCCAGGAGCCGATGACCTCGCTGAACCCCGTGTTCACTGTGGGCAATCAGATCGCGGAGGCCGTGCAACTGCACCAGGGCGTCGGGAAGCGGGACGCGACCGCGCGGGCGGTCGAGATGATGCGTCTCGTCGGCATCCCGTCGGCGGAGCGGCGCGTCGACGACTTCCCGCACCAGCTGTCCGGCGGCATGCGTCAGCGCGTGATGATCGCGATGGCGCTCGCCTGCAACCCGAAGCTCCTGATCGCCGACGAGCCGACGACTGCGCTGGACGTCACCGTGCAGGCGCAGATCCTCGAGCTGATGAAGGACCTGCGGGAGCGGCTCGGCATGGCCATCCTGCTGATCACGCACGACCTGGGCGTGGTCGCGGAGATGGTCGACGAGGTTGCGGTCATGTACGCGGGGCGCATCGTCGAGCGCGGCCCGGTGGCCGAGGTGTTCGCCGAGCCACAGCATCCCTACACCGAGGCCCTCCTTCGCTCGATTCCCCGCGTGGGGATGCGCTACACGCAACCGCTCGCGGCGATTCGCGGGATGGTGCCGAGCCCGCTCGAGTGGCAGGCAGGCTGCCGCTTCGCGCCGCGGTGCGACTACGCGTTCGAGCGTTGCCGGAACGACGACCCGCGGCTCCTCCCGGTGCCGCCGCAGGAGTCCGCGTGCTGGCTCTGCAAGGACGGCCGCCGGGTCACGGGCTACAGCGGGGTGGCGCGATGAGCACAGCGGCGAAGCCCTCGGCGGGCGACGTCCTCCTCGAGGCACGCGGGGTGACGAAGCACTTCCCCGTGAAGAAAGGCTTCCTCAAGCGGACCGTCGGCCAGTTGAAAGCCGTCGACGGCGTCGACCTCGACGTCTACCGCGGCGAGACGGTCGGGCTGGTCGGCGAGTCGGGCTGCGGCAAGTCCACCCTGGGACGGACGCTCCTGCGGCTGCTCGAGCCGACCTCGGGGACGATCCGGTTCGACGGCGCGGACGTGACCGCGTTCGGGCGAGCCGAGCTGAAGGCCGCGCGGCGCCACATGCAGATCGTCTTCCAGGACTCGGTGGGCTCGCTCGACCCCCGGATGACCGTGAAGCAACTCGTTGGCGAGGGGCTCAAGATCCACGGCTTCGGCAGCCGGGCGACGCGCGAGGCGACCGTGCTCGACATGCTGGAGCGTGTCGGTCTCCCACGCGAGGCCGCCGACCGGTACCCGCACCAGTTCTCGGGCGGGCAGCGTCAGCGCATCGGCCTGGCGCGCTCGCTCGTGCTGCAGCCGAGGTTCATCGTCGCGGACGAGCCTGTCTCCGCGCTGGACGTGTCGATCCAGTCGCAGGTGCTCAACCTCCTCGTCGAGCTGAAGCAGGAGTTCGACCTCACGTATCTCTTCGTCGCGCACGACCTGGCGGTCGTCGGGTACATCTCCGACCGCGTCGCCGTGATGTACCTCGGCAGGATCGTCGAGCTCGCAACCTCGGACGATCTCTTCGCGCGGCCCCTCCACCCCTACACACAGGCGCTGCTCTCGGCGAACCCGGAGCCCGAGCCCGGCCGCAAGCGGGACCGCATCGTCCTGACCGGCGATGTGCCGAGCCCGATCGACCCGCCGTCCGGATGCCGGTTCCGCACGCGCTGCCCCATCGCGCAGCCGGTGTGCGCGGAGGTCGAGCCCCCGCTTGCCTCGCACGGCTCGAGCCATCTCGCCGCCTGCCATTTCGCCGGCACCGCGATCGACGCGGCCGCCTGAGCCCCGGCGCGACGCGTGAGCCCGAGCCCCGCCGAGCCGCTGCGCGACGTCCGCCTTCTCCACGACCAGCGCGTTCCGCTCGCCGACGGGATCTCGCTCTCGGCCGACGTCTACCTGCCGTTGGGGGGCCGCAGCCTGCCGGCGATCGTCCAGTGGACACCATACGAGTCGACCCGGGAGCGGTTCATCGGCTGGGGCGTCTGGTTCGCGCAACGGGGCTACGCCGCGGTCGTCGTCGACGTCCGCGGCCGGTACGAGTCCGAGGGCAGGTTCACGGCCTGGGAGCACGACGGCCGCGACGCGCACGACACGCTCACGTGGGCGGCGGCGCAGCCCTGGTCGAACGGCCGGATCGGAACGTGGGGCCGGAGCTACGGCGGCCTCGTCCAGTGGCAGCTGCTCCATCTCGGTCACCCGAACCTCGCGTGCGCCGCGCCGCACGTCATCCACGACGACTACTTCTGGGACGGGTACTGGACGGGCGGCGCGTTCCAGCTCGCGCTCACGCTCGGCGCGGCGGCCCTCTGGTCGAGCGCGATCTCGCTGATCACCGGCCCGAGCGCCCGTGACATCGTCCTGAACGACCGCGTCTTTGGCCATCTCCCGCTGATCGAGCTCGACGAGCGCACGATCGGGCGGAGGGTCGACTACTGGCGCCTGTGGTGGGAGCACCAGGTGAACGACGATTACTGGCAGCAGTTCCGCCACCGCCCGGAGAAGGTCGAGGTGCCGATCTTCCAGCAGGGCGGCTGGTTCGATCCCTATTCGGGCTCGCACCTGCGCTCGTTCGCGACGATCGGCGACCGCGTTCCGAACCGCGTCCTGATGGGGCCGTGGTCGCACGAGGAGGAGGTCGAGACGTTCCGCGGCGACATCGACCTCTCCCCTGCGCTCACGGTGATCCGCGATCACGAGCTCGCCTTCTACGACCGCTTCCTCCGCGAGGAGGGCTCGGGCTGGGACGAGCGGCCGCCGCTCGAGCTCTTCGTGCTCGGCGCGAACGAGTGGCGCGCGGAGCGCGAGTGGCCTCTCGCGCGTACGGCGTTCACGCCGTTCTACCTGGGTCGGGGCGGGACACTCGCGCGCTCGGAGCCGCAGTCCGGCGAGCCGGCCGACCGCTACGACTACGACCCGGCCGACCCCGTGCCGACCATCGGCGGGGTCAACTCGGTGCTGACGATGACCCAGGGGGCCGAGACGCCGATCCGGCCGGGACCGCTCGACCAGCGCGTGCTCGAGCGGCGCGACGACGTCCTCGTCTACACGAGCGAGGTGCTCGATGCCGACCTCGAGGTGGTCGGCCCCGTCGAGATGACGCTCTTCGCCGCCTCGTCGGCAAGAGACACCGATTTCCTCGTGCGGCTGTGTGACGTGTACCCGGACGGTCGCTCGATCTTCCTCACCGAGGGGATCATCCGCGCGCGCTACCGCGGGAGCGTGGAGGGCGAGTCGGTCGAGCTGCTCGAGCCCGGCGAGGTCGCGGAATACCGGATCCGGCTCTATCCGGTCGCCAACGTCTTCCGCCGCGGCCACCGGGTGCGCCTCGACGTGACGAGCTCGAGCTTTCCGCGCTTTTCGCGGAACCTCAATACGGGAGAGGACGTCGGCACCGGCACGCGCATGCAGGTCGCCTGCCAGACGATCCTCCACACGGCTGCGTACCCGTCACGCGTGGTGCTTCCCGTAACCGGATGAGGGGCGTCTTCGACCTGTCGGGGAAGACCGCCCTCGTGACGGGCTCGACGCGTGGGCTCGGTCTCGCCATGGCCCGCGCGCTCGCCGACGCCGGGGCCCGCGTCGCGATCAACGGAAGGACTGCGGATGGGTGCGAGGCAGTCCTCTGGGACGGCGCGGTCGCGGCGCCGTTCGACGTGACGGACGAGGATGCCGTCGCCGACGGCGTCGCGCGGCTCGGGCGCATCGACGTGCTCGTCAACAACGCCGGCGTGCAGCTCCGGCGCCGGCTCGAGGAGGTCGACCTCGCCGAGTGGCGGCGCATGCTCGACGCGAACCTGACGAGCGCGTTCCTCGTCGCGCGAGCGGTGGCGCCGCAGATGATCGAGCGCGGGAGCGGCAAGATCGTCAACACCTGCTCGGTCACGAGCGAGGTCGGCCGCGAGACGATCGGCCCCTACACCGCCTCGAAGGGCGGCCTGCGGCAGCTCACGCGGGCCATGTGCGCCGACTGGGGCCGACACGGGATCCAGGCGAACGGCATCGGCCCCGGCTACTTCCGCACGGAGATGAACCGCGACCTCCAGGAGAGCCCCGCGTTCGTCGAGTGGCTCGAGCAGCGTGTCCCGGCCGGTCGCTGGGGACGGGTCGAGGAGCTCGGCGGCGCTGTCGTCTTCCTGGCCTCGGCGGCATCCGACTACGTCAACGGGCAGATCCTCTACGTGGACGGCGGCATGCTCGCCGTTCTCTAGAGGTGCTCGTCTTCCGCGGCGCCGCGGTGTACCCGGGCGACGGCGCGCCGTTCCATGCCGACGTCGGGATCGACGGCGGCCGCATCGCAGCGATCGGCGATCGGGTCGAGGGCGACGTGGTCGACGCCGCCGGCCTGATGCTGTGCCCGGGCTTCGTCGACCTCCACGCGCACTCGGCGCTCGAGCCGTTCCGCGACCCAGTGCTCACGCCGAAGATCCTCCAGGGCTTCACGACCGAGGTGATCTGCCCGGACGGGCTCGCACCCGCACCGGTGCGCGATCGGGAGTCGCGGCGGGAGTACCTTCGCGCGCTCGAGGGGGACGGCCCGCCCCGCTGGACCTGGACGACGTTCGCGGAGTACCTCGACGCGCTCCCGGCGACGGCTTCCACACTGGTGCCCTCGGCGCCGCACGGCGCGATCCGCGAGTTCTGTGAGGCGGACGTCGAGGCGATGTGCGGGGAGGTGCGGCTCGCTTTCGAAGCCGGCGCGCGCATGCTCTCGTTCGGGCTCGTCTACCTACCGGGCGTCTTCGCGGAGACGGAGGAGCTCGTCGCGATGGCGCGAGTCGCGGCCGAGTTCGGCGCACCACTCGTCCCCCACGTCCGCAACGAGGGCCACGGTGTGATCGACGCCGTCAGGGAGATGATCGAGGTCTCGCAGCGCTCCGGCGCGCAGTTGCACGTCTCTCACCTGAAGTGCCTCGCCGACGAGTCTCTGCTCGACCCGCTGCTCGAGCTCGTCGACTCCGCCGGCGCGACGTTCGACCAGTACCCGTACGGCGCGGGATCGACGCTGCTCGCCGGCCTGCTGCCGCCGTGGGCCCAGGAGGGCGGCGCGGAGGCCACGCTCCGTCGCGCGCGGAGCCCCGAGACGAGACGCCGGATCGCCGACGCCGTCGCGCACGGGTTGCCCGGCTGGGAGAACCAGCTCGGCACACTTGGCCCGGAGAACGTGGTCGTCGCCGGCCGCACCATTGCCGAGCGAGGCGGCGACCCGGTGGAGACGGTACTCGACCTGCTCCTCGAGACCGAGCTCGGCGCACCGATGATCATCCACTACGCCGGCGACGACGCCGTGCGGAAGGTCGCGGCCCATCCACGCCAGCTCGTCGGCTCCGACGGCATCTTCGGCGAGCATCCGCACCCGCGGCTCTACGGCACGGCGCCCCGTTTCCTCGGACGCTTCGCCCTGCGCGATGGGCTGATCCCCGTCGACGAGGCGGTCGCTCGGCTGACCGCACGCGCCGCCGATCTCCTCGGGCTGCAAGACCGCGGTCGCATCGCGGTCGGCAAGCGCGCCGATCTCGTCCTCCTCGACGGCGCGCGCTACGTCGACACGGCGACGTACGAGGACCCGAAGCGGAGCCCCGACGGCGTGGTCGGCGTGTGGGTCGCGGGCGAGGCGGTGGTCCGCGAAGGCCGGGTCACCGGTGCGACGCCGGCAGGCGTACTTCGCTGAAAGCGCGGAGAAGCGCCTCGCGCGCATCCGACCGCCCGCCGAACGGGATCCGCAGGTGCGGCGTCCGCGCATGGAAGTGCCGCCCGGGCAGGGCGGGGATCCGATGCTCGCGCGCGAGGCGATCGCTCCACTCGTCCTCGTCGCCGTCGACCGCAGCCCAGACGAAGGCACAGCCCTCGGGAAGCTCCGCGCGCAGGCCTGCCTCGTTCGCCGCTGCGATCGCCCGCGGCCGCATCTCGGCGAGGTCGGCGAACGCGACGTCCAGCCAGTCTCGGGGCCCAGTCAGCACCGCGAGCGCCGCCGACTGCGCGACGCCGTCGATCGCAAGCGCCTGCCACTGCAGCTCGCGCGCGAGTGCCCCGATCGCCGCCTCCGGCCCGACGGCGTAACCGACACGCCACGCGGCCATCGCGTACGTCTTCGAGAAGCTGCGGAGGACGAGCGTCCGCTCGCGAAGCGCAGGATGCTCGGCCGGGGAGCGATGTACGTGGCCGTCCCACAGGAGGCCGACGTACGCCTCGTCCGAGAGGAGCAGCGCGTCCGAATCGTGAAGGGCATCGGCGATCGCGTCTAGGTCGCTCTCCCGGAAGGCATATCCCGTGGGATTGACGGGCGTGTTGACGATCGCAAGTGTCGTCTCGGGGCCGACGAGCTCGGCGTACTCGTCCCAGTCGTAGGCGACGGCGCACGTCCCGCCCGCCGCGTCGACGAGCTGCGGAAAGAAGAACGACGGCGCGTGCGCGACCGCCCTTGCGCCGAAGGCCCGGGCCGCGAGGTAGAGCGCCTGCATCCCGCCCGACGTCACGATCACGTTCCGGTCGGGATCGACGCCGTGCTCTGCCGCGATCGCCTCGCGGAGGGCGAGCAGGCCCCTCGTCGGCGCGTACGGCGCCCGCTCGGCCGCCCGAGCCGTCGCGTCGACGACGTGCGGCGGCATGTCGACCGCCGGGTGACCGCCGACCGGGATGAGGCTCGGCCACCGCTCTCCGAGCTCGCGCGAGGGCATGAGGCTCATGCGGGCAGCGGTTCCCGGTCGAGGCGGCGGAGCTCACCACGCCGGATCTTCCCGGTCACGGTCAGCGGGAGGTCGTCGACGAACGCGACGGCGCGCGGGTACTCGTACGCCGAGAGGCGCTCGCGCACGAACGAT
>NZ_DATMBZ010000094.1:0-21689 GCF_035558935.1 Gaiella sp.
GGACGCGCGCCGGCAGCACCGCCGGCTCCTGCAGCGAGCCGTCGTAGTTCGGCACCCACCCGACGGTGTCCTTGTCGATGTCCTCCTTCAGCATCTCCTCGGCGAACTTGGTGAGCCGCACTTCGGTGTACCGCATGGCGGCCGCGTTATCGCCGTCGATCGACCCGAAGTTGCCCTGGCCGTCGACCAGCGGGTAGCGCATCGAGAACGGCTGCGCGAGGCGGACGAGCGTGTCGTAGATGGCGGAGTCGCCGTGCGGGTGGTACGAGCCCATCACGTCGCCCACGATGCGCGCGCACTTCTTGTAGGGCCGGTTCGGCTGCATCCCGGACTCGTGCATGCCCCAGAGGACGCGCCGGTGCACCGGCTTGAGCCCGTCCCGGACGTCGGGCAGCGCCCGCCCGACGATGACGCTCATCGCGTAGTCGAGGTAGCTCGAGCGCATCTCCTGCTCGAGCTCGCGCGGCTCGATGCGACCCGCGCCGAGCGGTTCCCCGACAACGTCAGACATCGAGGAACCTGACGTCCCGTGCGTTCTGCTCGATGAACAAGCGGCGCGGCTCGACGGCGTCGCCCATCAGCATCGAGAAGACCGCGTCGGCGGCGGCGGCGTCCTCGACCTCGACGCGGAGCAGCATGCGGTTCGTCGGGTCCATCGTCGTCTCCCAGAGCTGCTCCGGGTTCATCTCGCCGAGGCCTTTGAAGCGGCTGATCTGCATGCCCTCCTTCGCGAGCTCGAGCGCCGCCGCGCGGAGCTCGGAGAAGGTGTCCGCAGTCGCGCTCTTCTTGCCGAACGTGACGGTGTACGGCGGAAGGCCGACGACTTCCGATGTCTTGGCGTAGGCGCGTCGGAGCGACGCGTACGCGGGATCGCCGAACAGCGCGGCCGGGACGTCGACGAAGCTGGTCGAGCTCGTCTCGACCTCGATCACCTTGACGCGCAGGAACTGCTCGAGATGGTCGGCCACGCTCAACTCGTAGCCGTTCGCCGGCATCGCCTTCACCAGCTTCTCGAGGCCCTTCGCGTCGGCGGCGTCCCCCTCGACGATCCTGTGGTCGACGACGAAGGCCGCGGCCGAGCCGTGGTCCGAGGCGAGCTTCGCCTGCCAGGCCTCGACGTCGCCGAGCTCGCGGGAGAAGCGGTTCCAGCGTGCCTCCGTGAAGGCGAGCTCGTCGCCGTTCCGGTCGACGACGGTCATGTCCTTGATCCGCTCGCGCGCGAGGAGCTCCTCGAGCTGGTGGTCCTTCTCGAAGTAGAGCTCCTGGCTCCCGAGCTTCACCTTGTAGAGCGGCGGGACGGCGATGTAGACGTGCCCGCGCTCGAACAGCTCCGGCATCGTGCGGTAGAGGAAGGTCAGGACGAGCGTGCGGATGTGCGCGCCGTCCACGTCGGCGTCGGTCATCACGATGATGCGGCCGTAGCGCAGGTTCTCGATCGCGAACTCGTCGCCGAACCCGGTCCCGATCGCCGTGATCATCGCCTGGATCTCGTTGTTCGAGAGAACCTTGTTGATGCGGTTCTTCTCGCTGTTGATGATCTTCCCGCGGAGCGGCAGGATCGCCTGGTAGGTGCGATCGCGTGCCTGCTTCGCCGAGCCGCCGGCCGAGTCGCCCTCGACGATGTAGAGCTCGCACGCGTCGGGGTCCTTGAGCGAGCAGTCGGCGAGCTTGCCGGGCAGCGACGAGTTCTCGAGCGCGCTCTTGCGGCGCGTCAGCTCGCGGGCCTTGCGCGCGGCGAGCCGTGCACGGGCCGCCGAGACCGCCTTCGTGATGATCTGCTTCGCCTCGGTGGGGTGCTCCTCGAGGAACTCGGCGAGCCGCTGGTTGACGACGGTCTTGACGAGACTCTCGATCGGCGGGTTGCCGAGCTTCGTCTTCGTCTGACCCTCGAACTGTGGGTTCCGCAGCTTGACCGAGACGATCGCCGCGAGCCCCTCGCGGACGTCCTCGCCCTCGAGGTTGTCCTCTTTCTCCTTGAGCAGGCCCTTGTCGCGGGCGTAGCGGTTCAGCGTGCCGGTGAGTGCCGCGCGGAAGCCGGAGAGGTGGGTGCCGCCCTCCGTCGTGTGGATGTTGTTCGCGAAGGAGAACACCGACTCGACGTACGACGTGTTCCATTGCAGCGCGACCTCGACCTGGCCGTCCTCGTTCTCGCCCTCGAAGTAGACGACGTGCTTGTGGACCGGCTCCTTGCCCGAGTTGACGTACCCGACGAAGTCGCGGATCCCGCCCTCGTAGTGGAACTCGTCGGTCTTTCCCTCGGGCCGCTCGTCGCGGAGAACGATCCTGAGGCCGCGCGTGAGGAAGGCGGTCTCGCGTAGGCGCTGGCTGAGCGTCGCGGCGGAGAACTCCGTCTCGTCGAAGATCTCGCGGTCGGGAAGGAACGAGATCGTCGTGCCTGTCTCCTTCGACTTTCCGACGACCTCGACGTCCCCCTGGGCCACGCCCCGGGCGAACTCCTGGCGGTACGCCTTCCCGTCGCGGCGGACCTCGGCGACGAGCCACTCCGAGAGCGCGTTGACGACCGAGACGCCGACGCCGTGGAGTCCGCCCGACACCTTGTAGCCGTCGCCGCCGAACTTGCCGCCCGCGTGCAGCTTCGTGAGGACGACCGTCAGGGCGGAGAGGCCCTGCTCCTCCATCACGTCGACCGGGATGCCGGCGCCGGCGTCGCGCACGGTGATCGAGTCGTCGGGATGGATCGTCACGTCGACGAGGTCGTTTCGACCAGCGAGGGCCTCGTCGACGGCGTTGTCGACGACCTCGTAGACGAGGTGGTGGAGGCCCCGCGGACCCGTGGAGCCGATGTACATCCCCGGTCGCAGACGAACGGGCTCGAGGCCCTCGAGAACGGTGATGTCCTTTCCGGTGTAGGCGGTCTCCGTCACGGCCCTCCTGAAAGAGAAAATGCCTGCAAAACAGGGGTTTTGCGGGCGTACTGAAGTATATCAGAGAGCGCGGTCGGCGCGACCGCGAGCGAGGCTCGCGGCGACCGCGCGACGGACCGCGTCGCGGAGGGCCGGATCCTCGATCCGGGACGTCATCGCGGTCGCCTCCGCCTCGTCGGCCGGGGTCGGCTCGGGCGCCTCCGACAGCGGATCGCTCTCGGCGCCGGGCGAGGGCACCGGGCCCGGCGCGAATCGGAGCGCCGGGGGCGTCGTGTCCCCGGCAGCCGCGCGCAGCTTCTCGCGGATCTCCTCCTCCATGCGCTGCAGCTCGAAGGCCCACGTCGAAGACACCGTCGTGACGTGCAGCGTCCCGTCGCGCGCGATCCGCTGCGGCCACGCGGCTCGCGCGATCGCGTCGCCGACCGCCGATGGCCAGGCGCGGGTCACCGCCGCCAGAACACCTGCGTCGGGGACTCCCGCGCCGCGCAGCGCACGGCGAACGGAGCCGTCGAGTCGCTCCATCAGCCCGGCCGCACCTCGCCGGGCGTCACCGCGAGCAGCTGGGCCGGCGCAAGTGGCAACGCTTCCGCCCCGGTGGCCGTGATGAGCGTCTGCCCGACGGACCCGACGCGCTCGCTCAGCCGCCGCCGCCGGTCGGCGTCGAGCTCGGAGAGCGCGTCGTCGAGCAGCAGGAGGGGCGGGACGCCGCCGTGTGAGGCGAGCAGCTCGGCCTCGGCGAGGAGCAGCGAGAGGACTGCCATTCGCTGCTCGCCCTGCGAGCCGAACGTCCGAAGGTCACGGTCACCCGAGAGGATCCGGATCTCGTCGAGGTGCGGCCCGGCGCCGGTCGTGCCGCGCTCGAGGTCCCGAGCCAGGCGTGCGTCGAGCGACTCCCGCGTGGGGGGCTCGGCGTCGTAGTCGAGCGTTGCCGCGGACAGGCCGAGCTCGGCGGATCGCTCCGCGAAGGGCGCGGCGAGGAGCTCGAGCACGCGGGCGCGAGCCTCGACGAGCTCCCGCGCGAGCGTCACGACCTGCTCGGTCCAGGGCTCGAGCGCTCCAGCGTCCGAGAGGCCGCCGGCGACCCGCCGCAGGGCCGCGTTCCGCTGCCCCAGGGCGGCGCCGTAGGCCGCGGGAAGCTCCGCCCGGGCGGGCAGAGCACGGGCGAGGACGCGGTCGAAGTAGGCGCGGCGGGTCGCCGGGCCGCCCTTGACGACCGCGAGGCGGTCGGGCGTGAAGGCGAGGGTGTGCACGCGCGAGCGCAACTCCTCCGCCGAGGCCACCGCCGCGCCGTTCAGGCGGATCCGCTTCGGCTCCCGGGTCGACAGCCGCACCTCCGTCTCGATTCGCACCTCTCCGCGGGCGCCCGCGACCCTCGCCGAGCCCTCGGCGGCTCCGCGGCGCACGAGCTGCGCGTCCTGGCGCGTCCGGAAGGAGATGCCCTGCGTCGCGACGTGGACCGCCTCGAGCAGGTTCGTCTTGCCGGCGCCGTTCGGTCCGGTGATCAGCACGAGCCCCGGCTCGAGGGCGAGGTCGAGCCTCGGGTACGAGCGGACGTCGCGGAGCGAGACCTGATCCACGATCAGGTCTGGGCTCCCCGGTTACCCCGCGAGGCGGATCGGCATGATCAGGTACCAGAAGGCGTCGCCGTCGGCGCTCAAGAGGCCCGGCCGGAGCGGGTTGATGAGCTTCAGCTGGACGTCGTCCGCCGTCACCGACTCGAGGCCCTCGCGCAGGAACTCGGCGTTGAACCCGATCTCGAGCGGCTCGCCGGCGTAGCCCACGGCGAGCGACTCGCGTGTCTCGCCCACGTCCTGGCTCTGGGCGGAGACGGTCAGCTCGCCCTCCGAGAACCGCAGGCGGAGCGGCGTGTTGCGCTGTGCCATCACCGCTGCGCGGCGGACGGTCTCGAGGAGCTCCGCCCGGTTCAGCTCGAGCTCGACGTCGAACGTCTCGGGCTTCAGCTGCGCGACGTTCGGGAACTGGCCGTCGATGCGGCGCGTCGTCAGCCACGCATCGCCGGCGCCGAAGACGACGTGGTTCTCGTTCACTCCGAGCTGGACGGACTCCGTCCCGGCGGCAACCCTCCCGAGCTCGTCGAGCGCGCGGGCAGGGATGATCGCCTCGAGCTCCGGGCCGGCCGCGGAGAGCTCCGTTTCCTTCACTGCCATCCGGTACGAGTCCGTTGCCGCCATCGTCAGGCGAGAGCCCTCGAAGCGGACGAGGATGCCCGTGAGCACCGGCCGCGACTCGTCGCGTGAGGCTGCTCTCGAGACCCGCTGCACCGTGTCGAGCAGCGACGTCGACTCGATCTCGTGGAGCGGAACGTCGATCGAGGGCAGACGGGGGAAGTCCTCGGCCGCGAAGACGTTCATCCGCCCCGAGTAGGCGCCCGACTCGATCGACGCGACGCCGTCCTCGGCGCGGTGCGCGATGGTCACCTCGTTCGCGGGGAGCAGACGCACGACGTCACCCAGGAGCTTCGCCGGCACGACGATCGCGCCCTCCCCCTCCACGGTCGCCGGGACGGTCGTCCGCAGCGAGAGCTCCATGTCCGTCGCCTCGAGCTCGAGGAGCCCGTCGCTCGCGCGCAGGAGGATCCCCGCGAGGACCTGCACGGCGCCGCGCGTCGAGGCCGCACGGGAGACGAGGGCGAGGCGACTGGCGAGCTCGTCGCGCGAAACGGTGACGCGGATGTCCGAGCCGACCGCGATGTCGGTTTCAATCATTTCTCTCTTAAACCTTTCGTGGTAGTCCATAGGGAGTGTGGACGACGGGGATGACGGAGGGAAACGCCGTGCTCATGCGGGATCGGGCGGTGGGTCCCGGACGCGGGGTTGTCCACCGGTCCCACGGCAAGGCCGGCGGCGACGCTGGTCGCGACGGTCTTATCCACGGTGCTTGATTCGCGCGGTGAGGTCTTGCACGAGGTTGTACACAGCTCTGTCCTCAGAGATCATGCGCGTGATCTTCGCGTTCGCATGCAGAACGGTGGTGTGGTCGCGGCCGCCGAACTCCTTGCCGATCTTCGGCAGCGACGCGTCGGTGAGCTCGCGCGAGAGGTACATCGCGACCTGCCGCGGGTAGGCGACCGCCTGGGAGCGACGCGGGCTCACGAGTTCCTGGACGGTGAGGGAGAACCGCTCGCACACGGCCTCCTGAATGAGAGCGATCGTCACTTTCGGAAGGTCGCCGCCCGACGGGAAGAGGTCGCGCAAGACCTGCTCGGCGAGATCGACGTCGAGCGGCAAGCCTGTCAGCGAGGAGAACGCGACGACGCGCGTGAGCGCGCCCTCGAGCTCGCGGATGTTGGTCGTGACGCGGCCGGCGATGAACGTGAGCACCTCCGGGTCGTCGACGACGATTCCGTCGGTCGTCACCTTCTTGCGCAGGATCGCGATCCGTGTCTCGAGGTCGGGCGGCTGGATGTCGGTGATCAGCCCCCACTCGAACCGCGAGCGCAGGCGCTCCTCGAGCGTCGCGATCTCCTTCGGCGGGCGGTCGGACGAGATGACGATCTGCCGTCCGGCCTCGTAGAGCGAGTTGAAGGTGTGGAAGAACTCCTCCTGGAAACGCTCCTTGCCCTCGAGGAACTGGATGTCGTCCACGAGGAGCACGTCGTAGGCGCGGTACCGGTGCTTGAAGCCCTCGATGCGCTTGTCACGCAACGAGTTGATGAAGTCGTTCGTGAACGTCTCACTCGTCACGTACCGCGTCGTCAGGCCCTTCGCGTGGACAGAGACGTAGGCGCTGATCGCCTGAAGGAGGTGCGTCTTGCCGAGCCCGGTGCCGCCGTAGATGAAGAGCGGGTTGTAGGCCTGCGCCGGCGCCTCCGCGACGGCGAGCGCGGCCGCGTGCGCGAAACGGTTCGACGAGCCGATCACGAAGTTGTCGAACGTGTACTTCGGGTTCGAGCCGGGCTGGGGCTCCGTCGACTCGGTTGCGGCGGCCGGCACGGCGACCTGGCCGTCGACGGAGGCCTGCGGCTCGCTGACGCGGAGGACGACCCGCAGGTCACGACCGACGACGTCCCGGACGGCACCGCGCAGAAGGCTCAGGAAATGGCTCTCGATCCACCCGCGCGTGAAGTCGTTCGGGACTCCGACGACGAGAGTGTCGTTCTCGAGCGACTCCACCGCCGCGGCCGCGAACCACGTCGCGTACGTCGGCTCGTTCAGCGTCTCCCGGAGTCGCCGGGAGACGTCCTCCCAGACGCGGTCGGCGGTCGGCGGGACGGGGTTCTCCACGCGGTGGTCGGCGCTCCTTCGGGTCGCAGGAAGGGGCCGGAGCATACCACCCTCCCGACGCCGCGTCCGGGTGCCGAATCGCACCGCAGCGGTGGATAAAATACGCATATTTGCAGGATGTTCTCTCGTCTCCACACCGATCTCCACAGCTGTGGAAAACGGTGCGGTCGCCGCCCGTTCCGGCGACAGCCGTTCGCCGTGAGCAGCCGTTTCGATCCGGCAAGCAACCTGTCACGTTGTGGATAACCGGGTCCTTCGGAGGCTCGTCTATACTCCCCGCTCCGCCGCGCCGTCAGGGCGTGGAACGGCTCATCCCAAGGACGCCTCTCCACCGTGAAACGCACGTACCAGCCGAACGTCCGCCGTCGCAAGCGCAAGCACGGCTTCCGTGCGCGCATGTCGACGCGGGGCGGCCAGGCGATTCTCAAGCGCCGCCGCGCCAAGGGGCGCAAGCGCCTGTCGGCGTAGACCGCCCCGTGGAGCGACGGCAGCGCCTGTCCCGTTCCCGCGACTTCGACGCGGTCTACCGGCAGGGACGGTCGGTCTCGACGCGATCTGTGACGCTCCACTGGTTCGCTCGTGAGGACGACGCCGACGGCCCGCCCCGGCTCGGCCTCGCCGTGCCTCGCGCCGTCGGGACGGCCGTCACGCGAAACCGCATCAAGCGGCAGCTCCGCGCGGTGTGGTCCGAGCTCGCCGACAGCGTCCCGGCGGGGCGGGACTATGTCCTCGTCGCGCGGTCGGGCCTCGCGGAGGCCGCGTCGAGCCGCGACCACGCCTGGCTCGTCGATCAGGTGCGCGAGGTGATCGGCAAGGTGCAGGCATGAAGTGGATCGGCATCGGCCTCGTCCAGGCCTGGCGGCACTCGTTCGGCCTCCTGACGCCCTCCGGCACGTGCAAGTACCACCCGTCGTGCTCGCAGTACGCGCTCGACGCGTTCCATGAGCTCGGCCTCGTTCGTGGGGGCATCCTCGCGTGCTGGCGGCTCCTCCGCTGCAACCCCTGGAGCCACGGCGGCGTCGACCGGGTCGCCGACCGCAGGCTGTTCCGCCCACGGGAGCACGGGAAGGGCGTGAGCACGTGATCGGCGTCTTCAGCCCACTGAAGCCGATCGAAGACCTCCTCACGAACCTGCTCGAGTGGTTCCACTCGACAGCGGGGCTCTCGTGGGCCTGGTCGATCGTGGCCCTCGTCGTGCTCGTCCGCCTCGTGCTCGTCCCGGTCACGGTGCGCCAGATCCACTCGATGCAGAACCTCCAGGCGCATGCGCCGGAGATGAAGGAGATCCAGCAGCGCTGGAAGCACGACAAGCAGCGGCAGAACGAGGAGTTGATGAAGTTCTACCGCGAGAACAAGATCAATCCGGCCGCGTCCTGCCTGCCGATCGTCCTCCAGATCCCGATCTTCATCTCGCTCTTCTACGTGCTGAAGGGCTTCGAGAGAGAGGTCTTCCCGAACTACCCCGGCTCGAGCCTCGACTTCCTCGGTCTCGTCGACATCACCCAGTCGACGAAGGACAGCTGGGGGCCGCTCCTGCTGGTCGTCTACGTCGCGAGCCAGCTGACGTCGTCGTACTTCATGGCCGCGACGATGCAGAAGGCGCAGCGGATCATGCTCATGGTCCTCCCGATCGTCTTCATCCCGTTCATCCTCAACTTCCCGTCCGGCCTGATGATCTACTGGCTGACGACGAACCTCTGGACGACGGGGCAAGGGGTCGTGACGCGGCGCATGATGCCGCGGCCCGATCCCGGGCTGAAGAAGAGCTCGCGCACGCCACCCAAGGAAGAGCCCGCTCCGGCAGGGAAGCGAAAGGGCGTCCCTCCGGGCCGTGACGTCGCCTCGTCCGCGCCCGTGGCAGGGCCTCCCCGTCGCGTGAAGCGAAAGCGGAGCGGCGGGAGCAAGCGGCGGTGACCGACGAGCTCTCCGTCGAGGCGACGGGTGAGACCGTCGGCGAGGCGAAGTGGTCGGCGCTCCGCGAGCTCGAGCAGCGCGCCCCCGGGATCGACCGCGAGGCAGTCCGCTTCCAGGTCGTCAGCGAGGGCGAGCGCGGGCTCCTCGGCGTCGGCTATACGCCGGCCCGCGTCGTCGCAATGGTCGAGCGGCCACCGGCCGCGCCGGCTCCGCGCGACGAGAGTGGAGAGGCGACGGTCGCGCGCGAGTTCCTCGAACGGACCCTCGCGGCGCTCGGCGTCGTGGGGACCGTCGCGGTCGAGGAGGGCGACGAGGCGGTGACCGCGACCGTCGCCGGGCCCGATCTCGGTGTGCTGATCGGCCGCCACGGGCAGATGATCGACGCTCTGCAGTACCTCGCGAACGCGATCGCGCACCGGGCGGTCGGCGACGAGCGGCGCAGGATCGTGATCGACGCGGCGGGGTATCGGGCACGCCGCTCGGCCACGCTCGAGGGCCTCGCCCGACGGGGCGCGGAACAGGCGTCGGCCACCGGCCGGCCCGTGGCGCTCGAGCCGATGAGCGCGGTCGAGCGCCGCCTCGTCCACGAGGCGTTGAAGGACGACCCCGAGGTCGAGACCGCGAGCGAGGGCGCCGAGCCGCACCGCTACGTCGTCGTGGTGCCGCGCCGCTCGGCGGACTGAGCCGCGACTGGCCGCAGTCCGGGCGCGGCTTCAGTCTCGCTCGTCTTGTTGCACGAGCGAGACTGCACGGATGCGGCGTGATGTCCTCGAGCGCTGGCTCGCCGCCGTGGTGGAGACCCCAGGGCTCACGGCCCTCCGCGACCCGGCTGCGGCCCGCCGCGTCCTCCTGGACGACGCGCTCCGCGGCCTCGCGCTCGTCGAGCGCGAGCAGGGCCCGCTCGTCGACGTGGGCTCGGGTGGCGGCACTCCCGGGATTCCGCTCGCGGCGTCGCTGCCGGGTCGCGAGGTCACGCTCCTCGAGGCCGAGCGCCGGAAGTGCGACTTCCTCGAGCGGTGGACGGTGGAGCTGCCGAATCTCCGTGTCTTGTGGGGCCGCGCCGAAGAGCAGCCGGTCGAGGCCTACGGCGTCGCCGTTGCGAAAGCCCTCGCGGACCCCCCGGTCGCCGCCGAGTGGTGCCTGCCGCTCGTCCACGAGGGCGGCGCGGTCCTCCTGTGGGTCGGGCCGACCGTCGACGCCGACAGGGTCGCGGTGGTCGCCGCCCGGCTCGCGGGCGGCCTCGAGAGCGCTCCCGAGGGCTTCCTGCTGATCCGCAAGAGGGGCCCCACACCGACGGGATTCCCGCGGCGAGCGGGCGTGGCGCGCAAGCGGCCCCTCGCCTGAAGGCCGACGCTCTCCGTCAAGGGCCGAAGCACGCCGACTTGCTCGCTGCTCGGCATGGGCAAAGGGATCCCGGCCTGTGGAGCGATTCGTACAGAGACGGCACCGTTACCCCTTGACGGGAACCGGTGTCTGACACCGATCTCGCACTCGCGCCTCCGGCGGCGTCCGGGCGGCGGGCTACCGTGAACCGGTGCCCGCCCGCATCTACGCGATCGCGAACCAGAAGGGCGGCGTCGGCAAGACCACGACCGCCGTCAACCTCGCCGCCTGCCTGGCGGAGGCGGGCGAACGGTGCCTGATCGTCGATCTCGACCCACAGGCGAACGCCACGTCGGGGCTCGGGCTCCGGGCCAACGGCCACTCGACGCTCGACCTGCTCGACGGCGCACCGCTCTCCGAGCTCACGCTGCGCAGCCCGCTCGGCAACCTCGACCTCGTCCCGGCGAAGCCCGAGCTCGCGGCCGCGACGGTGCAGCTGTCCGCGCTCGAGGGCGGCGAGCGCTATCTCGCCGACGCGCTCGCGGACGAGGCGACAGAGCCGTACCGCTTCGTGTTCCTCGACTGCCCGCCGTCGTTCGGCCCGCTCACGGTGAACGCCCTCGCGGCCGCCGACCGGGTGATCGTCCCCGTCCAGGCCGAGTACTACGCGCTCGAAGGGCTCTCCCAGCTGCTCGGATCGATCGACCTCGTCAAGCGGAGGCTCAATCCCCGGCTCGGCGTCGCAGGGATCCTGCTGACGATGGTCGACGGCCGCACGCGGCTCGCGGAGGAGGTGGAGCGAGAGCTCCGCTCGCACTTCGGCGACCTCGTGTTCACCCAGACCGTGCCCCGCTCGGTGCGTCTCGCAGAGGCTCCGAGCCACGGGCTGCCCGCGATCGCCTACGACCGCCGCTCGGCCGGCGCGGAGGCCTACTGGAAGGTGGCGATGGAGCTTGTCGAGCGCACCTGAGACCCCCACTCCTCGTCGCGGCCTCGGTCGCGGGCTCGAGGTCCTCGTCGGCGGCGGCGCCCGCGACACGGATCTCCTCCACCTCCCGGTTGCGGCGATCCATCCGAACCCGCGACAGCCGCGGCGTCGCTTCGAGCCCGAGGCGACCTCGGGTCTCGCCGCGTCACTGCGTCACCAGGGAGTCCTGCAGCCCATCGTCGTCCGTCCCCGCCCCGAGGGCGGGTACGAGCTCGTCGCCGGCGAGCGACGCTGGCGCGCCGCCCGCGAGGCCGGCCTCGAGACCCTGCCCGCCCTCGTCCGCGAGGCGAATGACCGCGAGACGCTGCTCCTCGCGCTCGTCGAGAACGTCGCCCGCGAGAACCTCTCCCCCGTCGAGGAGGCCCGCGCGTACGCGACGCTCGTCGACGAATTCGAGCTCTCCCTCGGCGACGTCGCGGAGCGGGTCGGGCGATCGAAGCCGAGCGTCTCGAACCGCCTCCGCCTGCTCGAGCTGCCCGAGGAGGTGCTCTGGATGCTCGCTCGGGGAGAGCTGACCGAGGGCCACGCACGCGCGGTGCTCGCTCTTCCCGAGGACGGCGCTCGGATCCGGCTCGCCCGCCGCGCGGCCCGCGACGGCATGACGGTGCGGGCGACCGAGCGCGCTGCGCAGGAGGGCGGCGCCCGCCGCCGTCCCCGCGGGACCCCGGTCGACCCGGCGCTGGCGGAACGGGCCCGTGCCGCGGCCGAGCGCCTGACGGGCCTCCCCTCCCGCGTGTCGGCCGGGAAGCTCGAGCTGCACTTCGGCGACGAGACACGCCTCGCCGAGCTCGTCGAGGCGCTCGAGGCGCTCTGAGTGCGGGCGGGCCGAGAGCGCCGACCGCTACACTCGTCAGCCGCGCGGGCGATTAGCTCAGTCGGTTAGAGCGCCGCTCTGATAAGGCGGAGGCCCCTGGTTCGAGTCCAGGATCGCCCACCTCTCGTGGTGCGGGGCGCAAGGGGCGTGAGGACGTGGCTTCAGCCTCGCCCCTCTTCCTGCCGAACGGCGCTCGGTTTCCCCGTATGGGCCCAGGGCTACACTGGGACCGAGGGTCATGCAGGAGATGACGGTCTACGGGGTGAGCTTCGACCTCGCCGGCAAGCAGCCGATCGTCCTGCTCCGGACCGCGGAGGGACGCACCTACCTGCCGATCTGGATCGGCCATCCCGAGGCCGCGGCGATCCTCATGCGGCTCCAGGGCCAGGAGCCGCCACGCCCGCTGACGCACGACCTGGCGTGCTCGATCATCGACCTGCTCGACGCGCAGGTCGACCGGGTCACCGTGACCGAGCTGCGGGACAGCACCTTCTACGCGCGCATCACGCTCGTCCGGAACGGGTCGGAGATCGAGGTCGACTCCCGCACCTCCGACGCGATCGCGATCGCGCTGCGCGCCGACGCGAAGATCTACGCGGAGGACGAGGTGATCGAGGAGTCGGGCGTCGAGTTCGAGGGCGACGAGCCCGACCTCGACTACGCGCACCGCGTGAGCCTCGGCGAGGTGGACATGGACGAGTTCCGTCAGTTCCTCGACACGGTCTCACCCGACGAGTTCGCGACCGGCCAGGACGAGCCGCCGGCCTAGCTCCCAAGCTCCTCCTTGGTCAGGTCGAGCAGCTCGGTGACGAGCCGCTCGAGCCCGTCGGGACTGAGCGGCCCTTCGTTCGCCGCCGCGAGCGACTCGCGCAGGCGCGCCTCCCGCTCCGGGTCGACTCTGGGGGCTCCCTGTTCCTCCTTGACCTGCCACAGCTCCGCAACGAGCCGGAGCCGCGTGTTGACGCGCCCGACGATCTCACGATCGTTCTCGGCGATGCGCGCCCGGAGGTCGTCGAACGCGCCGCTCACACCGTCACCGCCGCGATCAGGGCGATCCCGTTGAACAACGCATGAAGCATCATCGTCGGATAGACGCTGTCCGTCCGCAGCCGCAGCCACGCGAGGATCGCGCCGAAGATCGTGAGCACGGGGAGCGCTTCGACGAGCCCGTGCGCAAGTCCGAAGGCAAGCGCCGTGATCACGATCGCCGCCGCGGCCCCGTGGGCATCGCGCACCGCGGCGAAGCCGAGGCCGCGGTACGTCAGCTCCTCGACGAACGGCGCCACGCCCGCGACGACGACGAAGTTCGCCACGAACGGCGCGGCGCGGCTGGAGTCCCAGCTGTCGGGCACGAGCCCCTGCTCCTCGCCGGCCTTGAGGAAGACGTTGAGGATCGCGCCGATCACCCAGATGGAGACGAGCGCCGCGACGAGCCAGCCGACTGCGCGCGCCCACGAGCTCGGCCGGCGCAGCCCGAGGGTCGCGGGCGCAATGCCTCGCGAGAGGAGGAGCACGACGGCGAGGATGATCGCGTACTGGACCACTCCGCCGACCGCCGTGGTCCACTGGTAGAGGACATCCTTCGGGGGGTCGCCACCGGCGATGTTCGCCGCATACGACAGAGCGGCGAGGACCGTGACGAGGATCGTCCAGCCGAGCAGCCGCGACCGCGGCACTTCCGTCAGGCGACCCAGTACCACAGCGCCCATCGAACCACGCCGACCGCGAGGCCGGCGCAGAGAACCGCGACCACGACGGCGTGCACCCGCCGGTCCCGGGCGAGGTAGGCCAGCGCCACGAGACATGGAAACGCGGCGAGCGCGAAGCGGGGAAAGGAGTAGAGCCCGCCGAGCCGCTCGGACGGCAGCGCCATCGGGATTGCGAGCGCCGCGAGCGCGTAGAGGCCGTACGGCGCGCCCAGCAGGCGCCAGGCGACGACGGCGAGCGCGAGCATCGCGACCGCGAGGACCGGGCCGACGACGTCGCCCTCGCCGATCGCCTGCACCAGGCCGCCGAGCGGGCCGAGCGGCGCGAGCGACCGCTCCCAGAGGCGCTGCGCGTCGAGGAACGCCAGCCCGTGCCCGACCCATGCCTCGAGGACGGCGGGAAACACGAGGAACATGGCGATCGGGACCGCGAGCAGGGCGAGGTTCCGCCCTCGTCGCTCCGAGCGCCAGGCGTAGATGCCGAGCGCGGGAAGGAGCGCCACCCCCTGGGCGCGCGTCAGCAGGGCGAGCCCGGCCGTGAACGCCGACCAGCCGAGCCGGCCGCGCTCGGCGAGCACGAACGTCCCGACGGCGAGCGCCAGGAAGAGCGACTCCCCGTAGACCGCACCGAGGAAGAACGACGTCGGGAACAGCGCGAGGTAGAGCACCGACCGTCGCGCGACGAGCGGCCCGAGGCGCTCGCGCACCAGGCGGTGGAGCAGCACGAAGGCGGCTGCGCACGCGGCGAGCGAGACGACGAGCCCCGCGAGCAGGAAATGGTCGCCGAGCACGCGGCCGAGGCCGGCGACGAGCAACGGGTAGAGCGGGAAGAAGGCGGGGGTGCTCGAGGGCCAGCTGTAGCCACTTTCCGCGATGCGGATGTACCAGTTGCTGTCCCAGCGCGCCCAGACGTCGACCGCGGCGCCGAGCTCGTGCAGACGGGCCGTGTCCCACGGCCCTCGCCGCGGGTTCAGGTGGTCGTCGAACAGCAGCACGGTCCCCGCGGCGACCACCCAGAGCGCGAGCCTGCTCCACAGGAAGATCCAGAGAGCGGCGAGCGCCGGCCTCGACGATGCGGGCGCGGCGCGCACGGTTCGACGATAACCGCGCGGAGAGCAGACGAGGGGTCCGAGCGCGGGAAGGGAAACCCTGTCCGAGACATGGCTACCATCGCTGCATGAGCCGTTCGAGGCGCCCTCGTCCGGCCCGCCCGCCGGCCCCGGCGATTCGCGTCCGCCGACGCCGCCCGAAACCGAAGAGGGGCCGGAGGCTCGCGTTCGTGGTGGTCGCTCTGGCCGTGGTGCTCGCCGCGGCCGGAATCGCGACGGGCGCGGCGGTGCTGGCGCTCGGGCCTCGCTGCGACCTCGACGCGCTGCACCCCGCGCGCATCGGGCAGAACACGTTCGTGTACGCGGCGGACGGGTCGCGTCTCGGCGTCATCCCCGCCGAGCGGAACCGCCAGGTCGTGCCGCTCGGCCACGTCTCGCCGTGGCTCACGAGGGCGACGGTCGCGATCGAGGACCGCCGCTTCTACGACCACGGCGGCGTCGACGCCGAGGGGATCGTCCGGGCGCTCTGGCGCGATGTGAAGGCCGGAAAGGTGGTCGAGGGCGGGTCGACGATCACGCAGCAGCTCGTCCGGACGCTCTACATCTCGAACGAGCGGACGGTCGAGCGGAAGGTGACCGAGGCCTGCCTCGCGGTGAAGCTCGACGACGCGTGGTCGAAGCAACGCATCCTCGCGAGCTATCTCAACTCGGTCTTCTACGGCAACCTCGCCTACGGCGTCGAGGCTGCCTCGCGCACGTACTTCTCGAAGTCGGCCCGGTGGCTCACGCTTCCCCAGGCGGCGCTGCTGGCGGGGCTGACCCAGGCCCCGACGACGTACGACCCGCTCGCTGACCCCGTCCGCGCCGTGCAGCGGCGAAACCAGGTGCTCGCCGCGATGCTCGACGAGCGGATGATCACCGAGGGCCAGTACGCGTGGGCGCGCCGCCAGCCCATCGGGCTCCGCCCCGGGAAGCTCTACGAGCAGATCCGTGAGCCGTACTTCTTCGGGTACGTGCGCGACCAGCTCGTGAAGGCGTACGGGGCGGAGACGGTGCGTTCGGGCGGGCTCCAGGTCTACACGACGATCGAGCCCCGCTGGCAGCGCCTTGCGCGGCAGGCGATCCTCGGGACGCTGACACGCAGGAACGACCCTGCGGCCGCGATCGTCTCGATCAACCCGGCCAACGGCGCGATCCGCGCGATGACGGCCGTCGTCCCCGGCCGCGCGAACAACCAGTTCAACCTGCTCTCGCAGGCACGGCGGCAGCCCGGGTCGACGTTCAAGACCTTCGTCCTCGCCGCGGCGGTCGAGCGGGGGATGGATCCCGCGTCGACGTACTACGTCTCCGCGCCGTTCACGTATCGCCCGTCCGCCGTCGGCAACTGCGACGACGGCAGCTGGTGGTGCGTGCGGACGTACGACCAGAGCTACAACGGGTGGACGTCGGTCGAGCGGGCGACGCTTCGCTCGGACAACACCGTCTTCGCGCAGCTGACGCTCGACGTCGGGCCGACGCGCGTCGCCTCGCTCGCGCGGCGCCTCGGCGTGCGGACACCGCTCGAGGTCCGGGGCCAGGTCCCCCCTGCGCTCGGGCTGGGCTCGGTGGCCGTGTCGCCGCTCGACATGGCGTCCGCGTACGCGACGCTCGCCGCGGGCGGCATCTACAACGAGCCGACCGCGATCCGCCGGGTCGTCGTCAAGGGAAAGCCGGACGACCGGTGGGCCACGCACCACCGGCGGACGCGCGTCCTCTCCGACGGCGTCGCCTCGGTCGTGACGCGCATCCTCGAGGACAACGTGCGGTACGGGACCGGCACTGGCGCGGCCCTGAGCCGCCCGGTCGCCGGGAAGACCGGCACCACGGACAAGCACGCCGACGCCTGGTTCGTCGGCTACACGCCGGGCGTCGCCACGGCCGTCTGGATGGGCTACACGCGTGGCGAGATCCCGATGGAGAACGTTCACGGCATCTCGGTCTCGGGCGGCTCCTTCCCCGCGGAGATCTGGCGTCGCTTCATGGATCCGGCGCTCGCAGGCCTTCCGGCCCGTGACTTCCCCGCGCCGACGCAGGCGGTCTCGTTCCACTCCTGGCAGCGCGGGCCGTGGGCGCTCTCCTACGACCCGTACTACGTCGCCCCGTCCGCGCCGGCTCCTACTACGACGGCCGAGCCGCCGGCGCCGAAGCCCTCGGATACCGCCACCGCTGGAAAGGGCTCGCACACCGCCACGCCGCCTGCCGCAGCCGCCGCGACGGGCTCGTCGGGCGCCGGCCCGTCGACGAACAGCGGCCGTCCCGCCGAGCCGTGAGCCCCAGGGCGGCGCTCGCCGCCGGGTGCTCGGCAGCGGCCCTCGTCGGCCTCGCGTCCGCCCTCGCCTGGCGAGACGGATCTCCCCTCGTCCCTCGGGACGGAGGCCTCGCCGCGCAGGGCTCGGCGTGGGCGTTCCTCGCTCTGCTCGTCGCCGCCTTCTGCGCCTATCTCGCCGGCCTCGCGCTCCTGCGCCGCCGGGCCCTCGCGCTGCGAGCGGCGATCGCCGTTGCCGTTGCCGTGCAGCTCGTCCCCCTCGCCTCACCGCTTCTCCTCTCGACAGACGCCTGGACGTACTGGGGCTACGGCTGGATCGCAGCCGAGGGCGGCGGAAACCCCTACGTCGACCCGCCCTCGGCATTTCCCGAAAGCCCGGCCGCGGGGTACGTCGGCGCCGACTGGCGTGACACGACGAGTGTCTACGGGCCGGCCTTCACACTCGTCTCCGAGCCGGTCGCGCGGCTGGCGGGCTCGTCGCACGACGCGGCGGCGTGGATCTTCAAGGGGCTCGCGGCGGTCTGCGTTCTGGCGGCCACCGCAGCGGCCGCGCGGACGTCGCGGCGGCCCGCGCTCGCCGCGGCCTTCGTCGGCTGGAACCCGGTCATTGCGATCCACGCCGGAGGCGGAGGGCACAACGACGCGCTCGTCGGCGCGCTCGTCGCGGCGGCCGTCGCGAGCGCGGCCCACCGTCGCGCCGCACTCGGCGGCTCGCTCTGGGCGCTCGCGACGCTCGTGAAGTGGGTCCCGCTCGTCTTCTTCGCGCTCGCCGCCCTCGCGGACCGGGCACGGCGCCGCGCCACCGGGATGATCGGGCTCGCCGTGACGGCGGCGGCCGTCGGCGCGCTTGCCACGGTGCATTACGGGCTCGACTGGATCGGCGCGGTGGGGCCGCTCGCCGACAACGCGGTGCGGCAGACGAGCTACGCCCTTCCTTCGCGACTCGAGGACCTCGGTCTCCCGCACGGCGTCGCGCTGGCCGTCGCTCTCGCGCTGCTCGCGGCCGGCCTCGTCTGGCTCGCGCTCGACGCCCACCGTGGCCGCGCGCGGCTCGGGCGTGCCGCGTGCCTCGTGCTCGCGACCACGCCCTACCTCGTCGTCTGGTACCTCGCCTGGGCGGTCCCGCTCGCCGCGCCGGAGGACGACGACCGGCTCGCGCGACTCGGCGCGCTCGCCCTCACGGCGTACCTGCTCCCGCAGACGATCCCTCTCTGACGCGCTTCCGGAGTACCAGGATCCCGTCCTCGTCGAAGACAACGGTGAAGTCTCCGCGTGCGCGCAGCACGGCGAGCGCCCGCTCGAAGCGGACGGGCGCGTCCATCGCGTCGCGATAGCTCGGCCGCTGGCGGTCGACGGCGACCCACGTCGCCTCGCCGAGCACCGGAAAGCTGAAGATCCGGCGCCGCTCGGAGAGGTGGGCGCCGAGCGTGTTGCTCGCGCTCACGGCGGCGCCGGGTGGGACGAGCGCGAGCGCTCTTCGCGCGACCGCTGCGTGGTGGCCGACGACGTGCTCGTGCGTCCCGAGGTCCGAGCCGAACGGAACGTGACGCCAGATCGGCAACGGACCGAGCAGGACGCCCGCGAGAAGAGTCGAGAGCACGACCGCGCGGCCGTCCGGCCAACGGGCCCACGCGAACCGACGCCTGAGCCGCGCGGCGCCGAGGATCGCGGCGACGAAGAGGCCGGGCAGCGCGCCTGCGGTGTAGTGGAAGTGGATCGACGTCTGCGTCCGCGTTCCCGAGAGGAGGTTGAGCAGGAGCTCCGGCGCCGCCGTCAGGGCCGCGAGCGGCGCGAGGAGCGGCAGCCCGAGGAGCGGGAGGAGGAGGTCGGCGAGATAGGCGAGATCGTGGCCGCCCGTGACCTCCGACACGATCGCGCCGGGATCCGTCACGGCCGTCTTCGCGATCCCGCCGGGCGACCCGCCGACGGACTCGTAGCGACCCTCGAACGGCGACCCGCCGCCCGGCGCGAAGTGCGGCACCACGACGGTCACCGCGACGAGCGAAACGGCTGTCCCGACGACTGCGATAGCAAGACCCACGCGCCGCCCCTGCGGACGGAAGGCGTACCAGAGGCCCATTGCGGCCACGACGAGGCCGATCTGCTCCTTCGTCAGACAGGCGGTGCCGGCGACGAGCGCGAACGGCAGCAGCCGCCCCGAGTCGAGGAACCAGAAGCCCCAGAGCAGGAGCGGTGTCGCGAGCGCGACCGGATGGAAGTCGTCGAGCACGAGCCACTGCGTCGCGGGATGGAGCAGGTACGCGAGCGCCAGCCCGGCGGCGACCCACTCCGAGTCGAGATGCCGGCGGCCGAGCAGGTAGACGGGGACGGCTCCCGTCGCGACCGCCAGGCCCTGCGTCACGAGGAGGAGCGCCGGGTCGGGCCAGAGCCACCAGAACGGCGCAAACGCGGCAACGATCGGGTCGAAGTGCGCTCCGAGCCGCGAGATCTGCCTTCCCGTCAGGCCGGTGACCGAGAGGACGTCACCGTGGGCCGTCGACCACACGGCCTGGACGAGATTGCCGACGTCGAAGCGGCCGGTCCAGAAGGCGCGGTGCTGGAGCACGGCGAGCGACGAGAGACCGGCACCGAACGCCGCGGTGGCCGCGGCGACCACTCGCGCGGGCGTCGTCACGCGCGGGCCGCCGCGCGCTCGAGCAACGACCGCCAGTGCACCCCGAGCACCTCCTCGGAAGCCTTCCGCTCGTACGTCGTCCGGCCCGCCGCCGCGAGCCGTCGTGCGAGATCGGCGTCGGCCCCGAGGCGGCGCACGGCTTCCGCGAGAGCACGGGGGTCCCCGGCCGGGACGAGAAGCGCGTCGTGCCCGTCCGTGAGGAGCTCGCGCGCCGCGGCCGTGTCCGCGGTGATCACGGGACAGGAGCAGGCGAGCGCCTGGAAGACCTTGTTCGGGATCACGCGAGCGGCCTTCTCGCTCGTCCCGAAGATCCCGAGGCCGCATCCGGCGCCGCGGTACGCCTCGGGCAGTTCCTCGTACTCGAGCCACGGCACGTGCTCGACGTTCGGCGGGCGCCGCTCCAGGAGCTCGCCGTCCTGGCCCTCCCCGACCACGCGGAAGGGGACCTCCGGGACGAGCGCAGCCGCCGCGAGGATCGTCTCGAGCCCGTGCAGCGGGATCAGCTTGCCCACGAAGAGCGCATGGAACGGGCCGGGCGGGTGCCAGCCCGGCCGGAACAGCGGCTCGTCGGCGCCGACGAGCGCGACGGCCACGCTGTCCTCCGCGAGCCGGAACGTCCGCCGGAAGAAGGCCGCCTGCGCCTCGGTGTCCGCCACCACGAGATCGGCGCCGCGGAAGGCGCCGTTGTCGATTGCGCGGAGCACGCCCGCCGCCGGCGAGCGCGCCCCGAACCGGGCGCGGTCGCCGACCAGCGTGTCGTGGAGCGAGACGAGCGGGTTGAAGACGACCGGCCGCCCTCGGGCGATTCGCTTCGCCGCCGGCATGTCGAAGTGCCCCGGGTAGCCGACGAGCACGACGTCGGCGTCGTCCTCGCGTCGTCGCGCGAGCGCACCCTCGGCCCGAACGACACGGGCGAGCTGCGTGAGGCCGATCGACCAGTTGTGCCTGCCCCACACCTCGCGATGCCGCTCGACCACCGTGACCCCGGCGCCGCGCAGGCACGAGACGACCTGCGTGTTCCGGGGGGACGTGCGGTCGTACGTCCCGAAGTACAGGGCCTTCACGGGGGCGGTCGTCAGCGGAGGATCTCGTCGACGAGCCTCGAGCGGCGATCGTCGAGCGCGCGGAGACGCTCCCGGTGCTGGCTCGTGACGAGCTCGGAGAGCAGTCCGAGCGAGAGGAACTGGATCCCCACGACCACGAGCAGCACCCCGAGGAGAAGAAGCGGCCGCCGGCCGATCGGCTCGCCCGTCAGCTTGACGACCGTGAGGTAGACGAGGATGACGGTCCCCACGGAGCCGAGCGCGAGCCCGAGCCCTCCGAAGAGGTGCAGTGGCCGGTGCCGGTACCGGCTCATGAACGTCACCGTGAGCAGGTCGAGGAAGCCCCGGGCGTAGCGCTCCATGCCGTAGCGGCTGCGGCCGTGCTCGCGCGGACGATGGTTGACCGCGATCTCCGTCACCCGAAAGCCGAGGTCGTCGGCGAGGACGGGGATGAACCGATGCAGCTCGCCGTACAGGTCGAGCTCGTGCGCGACGTCCACCCGGAACGCCTTGAGCCCGCAGTTCATGTCGTGGAGCCGGACGCCGGACATCCAGCCCGTGACACGGTTGAAGACGCGTGACAGCACCCGCCGGACGACCCCATCGTTGCGGTGGACCTTCCAGCCGGTGACGAGGTCGTAACCCTCGTCGAGCTTCGCGAGGAGCCGTGGGATCTCCGCCGGGTCGTCCTGCAGATCGCCGTCGATCGTCACGACGACGTCGCCCTCGACCTCGCGGAAGCCGGCGTCCAGCGCCGCGGCCTTGCCGAGGTTGCGCCTCAGG
>NZ_DATMBZ010000095.1:0-40891 GCF_035558935.1 Gaiella sp.
TACGAGGTGGGCGTCGACCTCGTCGTCACGCCGTACCGCGGGCGGCCGGTCGAGTCTCCCTGGTGGCGCACGGCACCCAACCCGACGTATCGCGAGGGAGAGAGCTACGCCGCGTTGCGGAGCGGGCTCGCGCGCCTCAAGGGGGATCGCTACCTGCGTCGCGCCGAGGAGAGCCCCGAGGACGGGGCCCTCGACAAGCTGACGCGGGAGACGATCTGGAAGGTCGTCACGCCTCGCTGGCGCCGCCACCTCGACCGGGTCGTCGCGCGCGAACGGCCGGACGCCGTGCTCGTCTTCACCGTCCCGATGGCGCACTTCCGCGGCATCCCGACCTTCCTCCGCGAGCGGCACGGGATCCCTGTCGTCTTCTACGACGGCGACGTGCCGATGAGCCTGCCCGAGTTCGGCGGCATGGACACCGGCTTCAACTACTACCACGGCGCCGATCCCTCCGAGTACGACCTCGTCCTCTCGAACTCCGAGGGAGGGATCCATCGGCTGCTCGAGCTCGGCGCCCGGGGCGCCGAGCCCGTCCTGTGGGCCGCCGATCCGGAGTTCTTCCGCCCGCTTCCGGTGGAGAAGGACTACGACGTCTTCTTCTACGGCTACGGCGACAAGTTCCGCCGGGAGTGGATGGCCGCGCTCGTCGGCGAGCCGAGCCGGCGCGACCCGCGGATCGATTTCGCGCTCGGCGGACGCGATTTCCGCGGTGACGTGGGCCGGGCGCGCCTGCTCGGCGACGTGCCGTTCAACGCCTTCGCGCGGGCGATCTCGGCGGCGCGGGTGAACCTCAACATCACACGCCGCGCCCATGCGACCGTCGACGGCTCGTCGACCTGTCGGCCGTTCGAGCTCGCCTCGTGCGGCGCCGCGATCGTCTCGAACCCCCACGCCGGGATCGAGCGGTGGTTCGACGCGGGAAGCGAGCTCGTGATCGTCGAGGATGCCGACGGTGCCCTCGAGGCCTACCGCGCCCTCCTCGACGACCCCGGCGAGGCGGCGGCGATGGGCGCCCGCGCACGGGAACGCGTGCTCGACGAGCACACGTACGCCCACCGCGCCCGGCAGATGTTGCGCCTGCTCGGCCTCGAGGCGACGGTCGCGGTATGACCCGCATCGTCGCGGTCGTCCCAGCGTTCGAGGAGGAGGCGGCGATCGGGCCGGTCGTCGCGGAGATCACCGCGTTCGACCCCTCGATCGACGTGGTCGTCGTCGACGACGGCTCGTCCGACGGGACCGGCGTGGCAGCGGCCGCGGCGGGTGCGACGGTCGTCCGGCTGCCGTTCAACCTCGGCATCGGCGCGGCCGTGCAGACGGGCTTCCGGTGGGCGCTCGAGCGCGACTACGACCTGGCGGTGCGGCTCGACGGCGACGGGCAGCACGATCCGGCCGAGCTCCCCAAGCTGCTCGCGCCGATCGAGAGAGGAGAGGCCGACGTCGTCACCGGCTCCCGGTTCCGCGAGGAGGAAGACGGATACCGTCCGCCGCTCGGGCGACGGGTCGGGATCACCTGGTTCGCGCGGCTCGTCTCGCTCCTGTCCGGTCAGCGCGTGACCGACACGACGTCCGGGTTCCAGGCCCTCAACCGGCCGGGGATCGAGCTCTTCGCCCGCGATTACCCGAGCGACTACCCGGAGGTCGAGGCGACCGTGCTTCTGCTCAAGCATCGCCTTCGGCTCGCCGAGGTGCATGTGCGCATGCGCGAGCGCGAGCACGGCTCGTCGTCGATCACCTTCGTGCGCTCCGTCTACTACGCGGTCAAGGTGACGCTCGCATTGTTCATCGCGATGGGACGCCGCTATGCGGTGCCGTCGGAGGGCGTCGAGCGGTGACCCCGGTTCGCATCTCGATCGCGGCGGCAATCGGCTCCGCCCTGCTCATCCTGATCGTCCTCGAGCTGATCCGAGGGCGGCGTCTGAAGGAGCGCTACGCCCTACTCTGGCTCGCGACCGGGGTCGTGTTGCTCGTCCTCTCCGTCTGGCGTGGCGGTCTCAATACGATCGCGGCCTGGCTCGGTGTCTCCGGTTACCCGCCGGCGATCCTCTTCGCCGCCGCGATCATGTTCGTGATCGCCGTCCTGCTGCACTACTCGACCGTCCTCTCCCGCCTGACGGACGACAACGTCCTCCTGGCGCAGGAGGTTGCACTCCTCCGGGCACGGCTCGACGCGCTCGAGCAGGCGGCCGATCGCGAGGCTACGGCGCGGCCGGCGGGCTGATGACGAACACGTCGCCGCGATCCGTGTCGTCGAGCCAGTTCGCGGCGACCCCGACCCGGTAGACGGCGTCGGCGGGCGGGCCGACGTCGACGTAGCGCCGCTCGCGCGTGATGTCGAGCGTCTCCATACGGAGGTCGCAGCGATCGCCGCCGCGCAGCTCGCAGACCATCTCCGAGAACCCGCGTGACGGGGAGCTGCGGTATACGCGGTAGAACGTGCGCGCGCGCTTCGTGGAGTCCGTCCACGTCAGGACATTGGCTCCGCCGACACGGCGCACGTCGAGCGAGACCACGTCCCCGTCGACCGGCACTCCGATCTCGCTGACGACCAGCTCCGGGATCTCGTAGGCGTACGGCGGCGCCTGCTGCCGGGTCAGATGCATCTGGTCGGCGGCGAGGATGACGGCAAGGGGAACGATCGCGAGGAAGGCGACCACCGCGATCGAGGCCCGCAGGCCGGGACGTCGTCCCGGTAGCGGAGCGAGGCGCGGCCCCATCCGCTCCATGAACGTCGGCACGAGCAAGGGCACGGCCGCGGTCAGGAGCACGAACGCCGGCAGAGCGGGCATGATCAGCCGCCAGTAGCTGCCGGACTCGACCGTCGCGACGTCGGCCGCGCCCTTGATAACGACGTAGCCGAGGAGCCAGCCGCCGAGTAGGCCCGCCGCCGCGAGGGAGCGGCGCGCGACGGCGATCAGGCCGGCGAGCGCGAGGAACTGGAGGACGCGCGCGCTCCACGAGAACTCTCGGAGGTTCGACATGTTCTGCTTCCAGGTGTCGAAGTCGAGGTGCACCGTGCGGTCGAACCACGACGCGACCGACGCGACGGCGGGGTCGCCCACACCCGCAGCGAGTCGTGTCCCGCCGTCCGCGAAGAGCGGCACCTCGCCGAGCCCTCGCCACTTCCAGAGCGTGAGCGCCAGGAGCGCCGGCGCGAGCGCGACCGCGAAGAGCGTCGCCTGACGCCACCGGCGCGCGAGGAGGAACGCGAGCGCGGGGCCGCCGAGGAAGAGCGCGTTCGCGGGCTTCAGCGCAAGGGCCACCCCTGCGAGCGTCCCGGCGAGAACGGCCTCGCGGTAGGCGAGCGCCTCGAGCGCCCGGACCGTCAGAGCGGCCGCGACGAGCACGGCCACGACGGACGGGAAGTCGGCTTGCTGCGTCAGCCCGAGCGCCTGCGGGAGGAACTGGTCGACCCACGAGTCGTGGTAGCGGTGGACGAAGTAGGGGATCGCCGCGAACGGAGCGGCGACGAATGCGGCCGCACACCAGAGCCCGGCGAGCCGGCCGGCGAGCCGAGCGCCGATGTCGTAGACAGCGAGCGTCGCGATCGGGGCGAGCAGCCCGACCTGGAGGACAGTCGTCAGCGGCAGCAGGTCGACGGAGCTCGACCCGGTGATCCACGTCAGCGGCGCGAGGAGCAGCGGCCAGCCGTGGCCCGCGAGCGCGTACGGCACCGTCCCGTGTCCGAGGAGCCACGCCGACGTGACGAGCCAGATCTGGTCGCCGCCCTGGTACGTCAGCCAGCCGTTGCGGTTGACGGAGAAGAACAGGGCGACTGTGGCGAGGATCTGCACCGTCACGAGTACCGCAAGCGAGATCGCGACGTGGCGCGTGACAGCGCCCGCTGCGCGGTCGAGCGCGGCGAGGACGGTGCGCGGGCGGGCGGCAGCCGCCGCCGTGCTCATACGGGAACGCTCGTCCGGTACCAGGCGACCGTGCGAGCGATGCCCTCGCGGAGCGGGGTGGTCGCCTCCCAGCCGAAGAGCTCGCGCGCCCGCGACGCGTCGAGGCTGCGGCGCGGCTGGCCGTTCGGCATCGAGGTGTCCCAGGTGATCCGGCCGTCGAAGCCGACCGCCTCTGCGACGAGCTCGGCCGTCTCGCGGATCGACGTCTCGACTCCCGTCCCGAGGTTGACCGGCTCGGGGCCGTCGTAGCGCTCGGCGGCTCTGACGAGCCCATCGACGCAGTCGTCCACGTACAGGTACTCGCGTGTCGGCGAGCCGTCGCCCCAGAGGAGGACCTCGTCGGGCGACTCGCTCATCTTGCGGATCAGGGCGGGGATCACGTGCGACGTCTCGAGATCGAAGTTGTCGCCGGGGCCGTACAGGTTCGTCGGCAGGAGGAAGATCGCGTTCGTCCCGTACTGCTCGCGGTACGCCTGCGCGCCGACGAGCACCGCCTTCTTCGCCACGCCGTACGGCGCATTCGTCTCCTCCGGGTAGCCGTTCCAGAGCTCGTCTTCCTGGAACGGCACCGGCGTCAGCTTCGGATAGGCGCAGACGGTGCCGGCGATCACGAGCTTCGGCGTCTCGTTGAGGCGCGCCTGCTCGAGCACGTGCGCGCCCATCATCAGGTTCGCGTACCAGTAGCGTCCGGGGTTGGCCCGATTCGCGCCGATGCCGCCCACCTCGGCGGCGAGGTGGTAGACGAGCTCCGGCTCGCTCTCCGCGAACATCCGCGCCGCCGCCTCCATCGAGGTGAGGTCGTAGTCGGCGCGCCGCGCCGCCGTGACGTCGTGGCCGTCCTCCTCGAGGCGAGCGACGAGCCGCGAGCCGAGGAACCCGCCGCCCCCGGTGACGAGGACGCGGCTCACCCCGTGACGAGCTTGGGCGCGCCGGTGGGCAGCCAGTCGACCCGGCCGATCCACCCCTCGCGGTTCTCGGCGTACCAGCGGATCGTCCGCAGGATGCCTTCCTCCCAGCTGACGCGCGGCTGCCAGCCCGTCTCACGGGTCAGCTTCTCGTGGCCGACGCGGAGCGCCATCACGTCGCTCGAGCCGGGGCGCTTGCGCGCCTCTGTCGTGACGACCCGGCGGTCGTCGGGCCAGAAGCCGTGCTCGACCCCGATGCGGACGATCAAATCCGCCCAGTCGGCCATCGAGACGTTCTCGCCCTGGCCGTAGACGTACACGTCGCCTGGCCGGCCGTGCGCCGCGACGGTCAGATGGCCGCGAACGCCGTCCGTGCAGAAGCAGAAGTCGCGCAGTGGCTCGAGCGCTCCGAGCTCGATCTCGGGGCGCGTCAAGGCCTGTGTGACGATCGTGCCCGTGACGTAGCGCGGGTTCTGGCGTGGGCCGTAGTTGTTGAACATCCGCGTGACGACACCCGGGAGGCCGAACGCGTCGTAGTAGTTCATCGTGAGGAAGTCCGCCGCGACCTTTGCGGTGGCGTAGATCGACTTCGGGTTGATCGGCGAGCGCTCGTGGAGGATGAGCGAGCCGGCGTCGTCGAACGTGTGGTGCTCGGAGACGTCGTCGCGGACGTTGCCGTACTCCTCCGAAGTTCCGGCCGTGTCGAACTTCTCGAGCTCCAGGCCCGAGTCGACGATCGACTGGAGGAGGTTGAGCGTGCCGACGGTGTTCGCCATGATCGTCTCGTACGGCCGGTGCCACGACTCGCCGACGTGCGCCTGCGCGCCGAGGTGGAAGACGTACGGGCGATCCGGCGCGTCGCAGAGCTCGCGCACGAGGTAGTCGATCGAGGTGCGGTCGGTGAGATCGGCGAAGTGCACCTTGAGCTCGCGGCGGAGGTGCCCGATGTTGTTGAGCGCGCCGCTCGAGGTCGCGCGCACGAACGCGTGGACGTTGGCGCCGAGCGTGACGAGCGCCTCGGTGAGGTGCGAGCCCATGAAGCCGTCCGCTCCCGTCACGAGCACCGTGCGGCCCCCGTAGACGTCGCCGAAGTCGGCGCGCAGCCCGTCGAGGTCGCTCTCGTTCCAGATCGTGTCGCTGCTCATCGGGTCGAGTGACGCGGGCCGTAGGCTTGTGCGTCGGTGAGCAAGCCTAGCGCCCAGACCGGACTCGGGTCCCTCGCGACGGGCGCCGTCACGGCGCTCGCGATCGCCGTGCAGACCGGCCTCGCGGCCGTCGTCGGCGTCATCATCGCGCGAGAGCTCGGGCGCACGGCCGAGACGGACGGCTTCTTCGCCGCCTATGCGGTGTTCATCGTCCTCGCGCTCGCGGCGACCGCAATCCGGGTGACCGTGCTCCCGCCGCTTGCGCGCGCCCGCGCCGAGCGGCGTCTCTCGTCGGAGACGGTGTCATACGCCGTTTCAATCGGGATGATCGCGGTGCCGGTGCTCGCGGTCGGAATCGTCGCGGCGAGGCCGATTGCCGAGCTCCTCACCGGCTTCGGGCCGGCCGCCGCGGTGGACGCGGCGGCCTCGGCGCTGCCCTGGATGATCGTCGCCGGGCTCGGCCAGTTCACGGCGGGCCTGCTGGCGAGCTCGCTCGCCGCGCTCGACGACTACCTCGTGCCGGCGCTCGGCTACATCGTCGGCAGCGCCACCGGCCTCCTCCTGATCGTCGTCCGCATCGGCGAGGACGGGACCGACGCGGTCGCGTGGGGCATGGCAGTGAACGCCGTGCTCGCGACCTCCATCTGCGCGGGCTGGCTGGTGGTCAGGTCTCGTCGCGAGCGGATGCCTGTCGGTGCGGCGCGCGTCGACTCCCGCGGCGCCCCGCGGCGGCTGCTCGAGCTCGGCGCCGGCGCGGCGCTCCCCTTCGCTCTCCAGTCGATCTACCTCGTCTGCCTGCCGATCGCCGCGCGGGACGGCGTCGGGTCCGTGACGAGCTTCAATTACGCGTACCTGATCGCCGCCGCCGTGGTCGGCATCTGCGCGTCGTCGCTCGGGCTCGTGACAGCCGTCCCGCTGACGCGCCTCGGCCTCGACGCCGGGCGGATCGCGCGGCACGTGGAAGCGTGCTCGTGGCCGGCGCTCCTGGCAGTCGCCGCCACGGCCGGGATCTTCGCCGTCGCGGGGGCGGAGATCACCCACCTGGTGCTCGGCGGCGCCTATGGCGAAGACGTCGGCGCCGAGATCGGACGGCTCGTGGTGGCCCTCGCGCCGTACATGGTCGCCTCCCTCGCGCTCTCGGTCACCTTCCCCCTCGTCTTCGTCTCCGGTCGCGGCGGTCGGCTCCCGCTCGTCGGCCTCGGCGTGCTCGCGGTTCACGTGCCGCTCGCGTTCGCCGGGCAGGCGCTGGCGGGCCTCGAGGGGCTCGCGCTCGCGCTCGCCGTCTCGACCGGGATCGCGTTCGCCTGGATGCTCGGGCTGCTCGACGCCGTCCGCTCGACCCTCGAGCGGCTCGCGTCCGCCGTTGCCATCGTCGGTGGCTGCGCTCTCGTCGGCTTCGTGCCCGCAGGTGCGGTGCTCGGCCCGGCCGTCGCAGCGGTCGCGGGGCTTGCCCTCAGCGGTGCCGCGCTCGCGGTCGTGCGGCCCTCGGGCCTCACATCCGCCTGGCACTACCTGCGGGAGCTCACCTGAGCGCGCGCGTGACCGCCGTCGTTCTCGGGTGGAACGGGCGCGACGACACGCTCGCCTGCCTCCGGTCGCTCGACCGCGCGACGTACCCCGAGCTCTCCGTGGTCGTCGTCGACAACGGGTCAACGGACGGGGGGCCCGACGCCGTCGCGGCCGAGTTCCCGGAGGTGACGTTGATCCGGCTCGATGAGAACCGCGGCTTCGCGGGCGGCGTCAACGTCGGCGTTGCTGCCGCGCTCGGGTCGGGTGCCGACTTCGTCCTGCTGCTCAACAACGACGCCACGGTCGAGGCGGGGTTCCTCGAGCCGCTCGTCGCCGCTGTCGGGCCCGGCGTCGGCGCAGCCTGCCCGCAGATCCTCGACGGCGACGGCTCGACCATCTGGTATGCGGGCGCCGCGTACGACCCGCGGCGCGGGCACCAGGGCCGTCACACGGGCTACGGGCAGCCTCCACTCCCGGCGACCGACGCGCCGTACGACACCGACCGCGCCTGCGGCGGAGCAATGCTGGTCCCGCGCGCCGCACTCGAGCTGGTCGGCCCCCTCGACGAGGCGCTCTTCGCGTACGCGGAGGACGTGGACTGGTCGCTGCGAGCCCGTGAAGCCGGCCTGCGGATCGTCGTCGTGCCGGCGAGCGTCGTCCGTCATCGCGTGTCGGCCTCGACGGGAGGCGCCGCATCCGCGGACTCGATCTACTATGCCCTCCGGAACGGGCTCGCAGTCGCGGAGCGGTCCGCTCCGCTCGGCCGGCTCGCCACGGCCCGTCGCCGTGCCGAGGCGGTTGCGGCGTTCGCCGCCCAGGCGCTGCGCTCCCGGTCGCCCCTCCGCGGCCTGCGCGGGGTGGCGGAGGGGCTGCGCGACGCGGCCCGGGGGCGGCTCGGCCCGAGGCGGCGCACGTGACGGCGGGCCTCCGCGAGGATCCGGGGCTCTGGCTCCTGCTCCACCTGCGGCGGCCCGGCGACCGGCGGCGCGACCGGCAGGGAACCTGCTCCGTGTGCGGCTGGTCCGGGCGGCAGCTCTACTCGAGCTGGGTTCTCTCACGGCAGCTCGCCAGACGGTGGGGCGACGCGCTCGCAGCACGGGAGAGCCTCTTCTGCGAGCGGTGCGGCTGCAGCCTCCGCGTCCGGCGCATCGCGAGCGTGCTCGTCGACCTGTACGCCGGCGGGGCGACGACGCTCGCGGAGCTCGTGCGCGAGGATGCCTTCCGTGCGCTTCGGATCGCCGAGATCAACAGCATCGGCCGGATGCACCCGTTTCTCGCCGAGGCGCCCGGCCTCACCCACGTCGAGTACCCGGAGGAAGACATCCAGGCGCTGAGCTTCGACGACGAGCGCTTCGACCTCGTGCTCACGTCGGAGACGCTCGAGCACGTGCCCGACCCTCACCTCGCACTACGTGAGACGTACAGGGTCCTGCGTCCCGGAGGACGGCACGTGTTCACCGTCCCCGTCGACCCGTCGCTCACCGCGACCCGTTCGCGCTCGGGCCTCGCGCCCGAGCACCACGGTCGCGGCGGCGGCCCGTTCGGCCTCGTGACGCGACGCGCGGACATGCTCGCCCACACGGACTTCGGTCGCGATCTTCCGGAGATCGTGGGTGCGGCCGGGTTCGACGTCCACACCGACGGGGAGGGGATCGAGCTCGTGGTGATCGCGACCCGTCCGGCGGAACGAGCGTGAGCCGCCGCGCCCTCGTCACGGGCGTCGGCGGGCAGGATGGCGCGCTGCTCTCCTCGCTGCTCCTCGCGGAGGGCTACCACGTCGCGGGAGTGGTGCGGCGCGCCCCGGAGGCGTATGCCGAGAACCTCGGCGAGCTGGCCTCCGAGATCGAGTTCGTCGCGGCCGACCTGCTCGACCGCGAGTCGCTCGCCGAGGCGCTGCGGTCGACGCGCGCGAACGAGGTCTACAACCTCGCGGCGCCGTCGTTCGTCCCGCGTTCGTGGGACGAGCCGATCCTCACCGCAGAGTTCGCCGCCGTCGGCGCGACGTCGATGCTCGAGGCGATCCGCGAGGTCGACCCGTCCATCCGCTTCTACCAGGCGTCGTCGAGCGAGATCTTCGGCGAGCCGCGCGAAACGCCGCAGACCGAGGAGACGCCGCCGAGCCCGCTCACGCCGTACGGCGTCGCGAAGGCGTATGCGCACTTCATCGCGGGCAGCTACCGCCGTCGGTACGGGATGTTCACGTGCTGCGGGATCCTCTACAACCACGAGTCCCCGCTCCGTCCCGTCGACTTCCTGCCGCGCAAGGTGGCCCGGGCCGCGGCTGCGATCTCACTGGGGCTCGAGCAGGAGCTCGTCCTCGGAGACCTCTCGGCCCGGCGCGACTGGGGGTACGCGGGAGACTACGTCCGCGCGATGTGGCTGATGCTCCAGCACGACGAGCCGGGGGACTACGTCGTCGCGACGGGCGTCTCGCACTCCGTCGAGGAGCTCGTCGCGTGCGCGTTCGACGCCGTGGCGCTCGACTGGCGCGAGCACGTCGGCAGCGACCCGTCGCTCTTCCGCGGTGCGGCCGAGCTCCACGACCTCGTCGGCGACGCCTCGAAGGCGCGTCGCGTCCTCGGCTGGGAGCCACGCGTGAGCTTCGAGGAGCTGCTCCGGTTGATGGTGGACGCAGACCTCGCGCGGCTTCAGGCGGAGGCCACGGCCTCGTAGACCCGGTCGTGGGCTCGCGCCGTCGCGTCCCACGTGAATCGCTCCGCGCGCTCGATGCCGCGTGACGCCAGCTCACCGGCGCGGTCGAGCGCCTCGTCGATCCCGGCCGCGATCCCCTGTGGATCGTGAGGGTCGAACAGCACCGCGGCGTCGCCCACCACCTCGGGCAGCGAGCCCGCGTTCGACGCCGCGACGGGGCAGCCGCACGCCATCGCCTCGACCGGCGGCAGCCCGAAGCCTTCGTAGAGGCTCGGGAAGACGAGCGCAGCGGCCCGTCGATAGAGCGAGACCAGCTCGTCCGCGGAGACGCCGCCGAGCGTCTCGACACCCGCAGGCAGCCGGCCGGGGTCGTGCCCGACACCGGTGAGGACGAGCCGGAGCTCGGGTCGACGATCGCGCACGTGGGCGAATGCCTCGAACAGCCGGGCGTGGTTCTTGTGGGGCCACGGCCGCGCGGGGTAGAGGAGGAAGGACTCACGCGGGACGTCGAGCATCGGCGTGAACCGTTCGTGGTCGACGCCGAGGTGGACGGCGTCGACGCGGACGGGGTCCAGGCCGAGGCGCTCGACGACGCGCGCCTTCACCCATTCGCTGATCACGATCACGCGGTCGGCTCGCCGTGCCGCGCGGTCGTAGGCGAGCCGTCGGAACAGGCGCTCGCCCCGCGGAAAGAGCCCGGGCAAGTCGAGGTGCTGCACATCGAGCAGCGTCAGCACCGACGGGAGGTCGAGGCGTGGAATCGGAACGGTCAGCGGGTAGTGGACGACGCCGGCACCGTCGAGGGGTGACCTCAGCGCGGCCGGACGGAACGAGGCCCGTCCCATCGCGAGCAGCCGGCCCGGCGTCGTCGTCGAGGCTCGATAGTCGGTTGCCACGACGGTCTCGAGGCCGCCGCCGGCCTCTGGAGCGAGCGTCGGGACGAGCGTCAGGTACTCGTGCCCGCCGACGCGCGCCAGCGCGCGGCAGAGCTCGCGTGCGTACGTCTCGCTGCCTCCCGAGATCCCCGGCACGAGCGTCAGCAGCGGCAACGCGACGAGCATCGCATGATCCTAGGGGTCTGCCCCCGCAGGGGACTGACCCCCGTGAAGCGCGGCGCTCCCGCAAAGCGGGGCGTTGCCCCATGCGTTATGGGTACAGGCCCCATTCGGGGCCGCTCCCCACGGCACTACACTTCGCGCGATGCCGGACGAGGCGACGGACAACGGCTTCCCGTCGGCCGAGGAGGTCGACGTCGATGCGCTCTTCGCGGCCCTGAAGGATGAGATCCGGCGCTCGGGGGCCGATCCGGGCGCGGGAAGCGAGCCCGATGACCGCCGCGCGGCGCGCGCCGAGGCCGAGCGACTGTGGCCCGTGTCCGCCGACCGGCCACTTCGCCTGCGGCCCGGTTTCCGCGGCGGCCTCGGGACGCCGGTCAAGGCGGTGTTGCGGAAGCTCCAGCGCTGGTACGTCGAGCCGCTTGCGTACGACCAGCGCTCCTTCAACGCGGCCGCGCTCCGCCTGGTCGACGACCTCGAGCGTCGCGTCGCCATGCTCGAGGCGGAGCTCGCGCGTCTCCGCTCCGCCGACCCGCGCTGATGCGCATCGCGGTTCTGCGCCCCCAGGTGCCGTTCGCACGCGGCGGCGCCGAGATCTTCACGGACGAGCTCGTGGCCGAGCTTCGCGCGCGGGGGCACGAGGCCGACCTCGTGTCGGTGCCGTTCAAGTGGTACCCCGGCGCGCGCGTCCTGACGCAGGCGTTCCTGTGGCGCATGCTCGATCTCGACGAGGCCGACGGACGGAAGATCGACGTGGTCGTGGCGACGAAGTTCCCCTCGTACGTCGTGCGGCACCGCGAGAAGCGCGTCTGGCTCGTACACCAGTTCCGCCAGGCGTACGAGCTCGACGGCACCGAGCTCGGGCAGTTCGGCCCCTCGGCCGAGGAGCGGGCGCTGCGACGGCAGGTACAGGAGCTCGACCGTCGCGCGTTGAGCGAGGCAACGCGGCTCTTCGCGACATCGGCGAACGTCGCCGGGCGGCTCGAGCGGTCGACCGGGCTCGTGGCCGAGGTGCTCCCGCATCCACCCCAGGCGCTCCCGTATCGCAGCGCTCCGTCGGAGGGCTTCGTCCTCTCGGCCAGCCGGCTCGACCGCGCCAAGCGGATCGACCTGCTGCTCGAGGCGGCGGCGCTGCGCGACGGCTTCGACATGGTGATCGCGTCCGACGGGCCCGATCGCGAGCGGCTCGAGGAGGTGGCGCACGCGCGCGGGCTCGACGGCCGCGTCCGTTTCGAGGGACGCGTGAGCGCCGAGCGGCTCGCCGAGCTCTATGCGACGTGCTCGTCCGTCTTCTACGCGCCGGTCGACGAGGACTTCGGCATGGGGCCGTTCGAGGCGTTTCTCTCGGGCAAGCCGGTGATCACGACGACCGACTCGGGCGGCCCGCTCGACGTCGTCCACGACCGCCGGACCGGGATCGTCGTGCGTCCCGAGGCGGGCGCGGTCGGGGAGGCCGCGGTCTGGCTGCGCGAGCACGAGGCCGAGGCCGAGGCTTTCGGCCGGGAAGGCAAGCGGCTCGCCGACGAGGTGACCTGGGACCGGGCGATCGCGAGGCTGTTCGCGTGAGGGTCGCGTATTTCTCGCCGATGCCGCCGGAGTCGTCCGGGATCGCCGACTACTCGGCGCTCCTCGTCCCGGCATTGCATGAGCACCTCGACGTCTCGGTGGTGAGGCGCGGCGCGAAGCGGCCGCCGAGGGGCGTCGAGCTGTCGGTTTACCATATAGGCAACAATCCGGAGGCCCACGGCTGGATCCTCGACGCGCTGCGCCGGACGCCCGGCCTCGTCGTCCTGCACGACTTCGTGCTCCATCACCTCGTCGCCGGCGTGACGATCGGGCGGCGCGACGGTCACGGCTACCTCGATGCGATGGAGCGCGAGCACGGCGTCGTCGGCCGGCTGCTCGGGCACGGCGTGCTCGACAAGCGTTTGCCGCCGCTCTGGGAGGCGCGGCCCGAGGAGTTCCCGCTCGCCGGCGAGGTGCTCTCCCTCGCGACGGGCCTCGTCGTCCACTCGCACTACGTCGAGGACCGTGCGCGCGCAGCCGGGTACGACGGTCCCATCGCCCGCATCCCGCATCCCGCCTGGCCGGACCCCGGCGTCGCGGCGGCACAGATCGCCGGCGATCCGCTGATCGGCGCGTTCGGCAACGTCAACCAGTCGAAGCGTGTGCCGCAGCTGCTCGAGGCGTTCGCGCGCGTCCGTGCGGAGCATCCGGCCGCGCGACTGCTTCTCGTCGGCGCGACTTCGCCGGGCTTCGACCTCGAGCGGCGCCTCCAGCGGCTCGGTCTCGACGGCGAGGGGCTGGTGCGGGAGGGATACGTCGACGAGCCGCGCCTCTGGGCGCTGATGAAGGCGTGCGACGTCCACGTCAGCCTGCGCTCGCCGACGATGGGCGAGACGTCCGGGACCGCGATTCGCGCCCTGACGCTCGGCAAGCCGCTCGTCGTGTCCGACGTCGGCTGGTTCGCGGAGCTGCCGGCCGGCGTCGCGCTCCGGGTCGCGCCCGGCGACGAGGAGGTCGCCGAGCTCACCGCGGCGCTCCAGCTGCTCGCCGAGCGATCCGACGTGCGCGCGACGATGGGGGCCGCGGCGCTCGAGCTCGCGACCGGCGAGCACGATCTCGCGCGCGTCGCCGAACGTCAGGCGGCTGCGTTCGAGCTCGCCGCCGGCGGCGGGGTCGTCGCCGACGACGTGCTCCGCGAGGTCGGCGAGGCCGCCGCGGGGGTGGGCATCGCGCCGGGCACGCCCGAGGCCGCGGAGATCGCGAGGCGTCTCTCCGAGGTCGACCTCGGTGGCTGACGCCTGGCGGGCGCGCGTCGCCCGCGTGCCCGACTGGGCCTGGCTCACCGGAATCGTCGTCTGCTCCGCCGCTCTGCGGATCTGGATGGTGCGCGGCATGCCGGCGCCGTTCGTCTTCGTCGACGAGCTGATCTACTCCGAGCTCGCGCGGAGCCTGGCGCACACAGGGACGTTCGCGGTGCGCGGGGTGGCGACGACGGGCTACAGCATCCTCTACCCGGCGCTGCTCGCCCCTGCCTACGGGCTCGTCGACGGCCTGCCCCGAGCGTACGCGGCCGCGAAGGCGACGAACGCGGTCGCGATGTCGCTCGCGGCCGTGCCCGCCTGGCTGATCACGCGCCGTGTGGCGGGGAGGTGGCTGTCGCTCCTCGCAGCAGTGACCGCCCTCGCCGTGCCGTCGATGGCCTACACGGCGACCATCGTCACGGAGAACCTCTTCTACCCGGTCGCGCTTCTCTTCGCGTGGACGCTGCTCCTCGTCCTCGAGCGGCCGTCGGCAGGCCGGATCGTGGCGCTGGCGGCCGCGCTCGCCGCGTCGGTGGCGACGCGCTCCCAGGCGATCGGCTTCGTCGGCGCGATCCTGCTCGCTCCCTGTCTCCTGGCGCTGCTCCGGTGGGACAGGCGTGTCCTGCGGCGGTTCGCGCCGCTGCTCGGCGGCGTCGCCGTGCTCGGCGTGCTCGTCGTCGCGGCCCAGCTCGCGCGCGGCCGGTCGCTGTCCGACCTGCTCGGCGCGTACAGCGTCGTCGGGGAGGCGGGCTACGACGTCGGCCAGGTGCTGCGCTTCTGGCTCTGGCACGTGGAGGAGCTGATCCTCTACGTGGCCGTCGTTCCCGTCGTTGCGCTCGTGGTGCTCCTCTCCCGGGCGAGGCAGCTGCCCGCGGCGGTGCAGGAGCACCTCGCCGCGACGATCGCAATGGTCGCGACCTCGACGCTCGTCGTCGGCGCGTTCGCGTCGCATTTCGCATCCGACCGCGTGCAGGACCGCTACCTGTTCTTCCTCGCGCCGCTGCTCGTCGCCGTGCTTGCCGCCTGGGTGGAGCTCGGCTGCCCGAGACCCGTCGCGCCGCTCGTCGCGGGCGCGGTGCTCGCCGTCGGTCTCGTCGTGGCGTTCCCGTACACGCGGTTCATCGGCGAGCCGGCGAAATCGGACACGTTCGGCCTCGTTCCGCTCTGGTCGGCGAATGCACACCTCGTTGGAGGCTCCTATCGCCTCACGGTGCTGATCGCCGCTCTCGCGCTCGTCGCACTCTTCGCGCTCGTTCCCGCCCGGGTCGGGTACGTCGTGCCGCTCGTGCTGCTCGCCGGGTTCGTCGTCTTCTCACGTCCGGTCTGGTCGGGCCCGCACGGCGTGCTGCGCTCCGGCGAAGGGGCGCTCTTCCAGGGCATCCGCGGCGTCCCTCGCGGCTGGATCGACGGGCGCGTCCCGCGCCAGGACGACGTCGCCGTCCTCTGGACCGGCCGGGCCGACCGCTTCACCGTCAACCAGAACGAGTTCTTCAACAGCGCGGTCGGGGACGTCTACTACACGGGCGCGCCGACTCCCGGCGGAATCGGTGAGACGCCGGTCAGGGTCGCGGCGAACGGGACGGTGCGGATGTCCGACGGGCGGACGATCGACACGCCGTATGCGCTGCTCGACGGCTCCGTCACGCCGGACGGCGACGTTGTGGCGCGCGACGACCTCGGCACCACGCTCTGGCGGTTGCACGGGCCACTCGCGTCGCTGACGCGCGTGACCGGCCTCTATCCGAACGACACCTGGTCCGGCCGGACGGTCACCTGGACCCGGCTTCGCTGCACGGGTGGCCGGCTGCTCGTCGGCCTCCATTCCGATCCCACGCTCTTCGCCGGGCAGCTCACCCGGGTCGTGGCATCGGTCGGGGGTCAGCCGGTCGCGCGGATCGTCGTCCCGCCGGTCGGCGCCGCGACGCTTCGCGTCCCGCTCGAGCCGACCGGCAGACGGTGCCGCGTGCGGTTCACCGTGACACCGACCCGCGTCCCCGCCGAGATGATCCCGGGCAACACCGACGACCGCGAGCTCGGTGCCCACTTCGACTCGTTCGTGCACCTGGAGCGGAAGTGAGGATCGTCGTCGACGTGTCGCCGCTCTCGCATCCCCGGACGGGGATCGGCAACTACATCCGCGGCTCGATCGGCGGCATGGTCGCGACTGCGGCGGGGCGCCACGAGGTCGTCGCGTTCGCGCCGACGAGCCTCCGCGGCCCGGCCGCGATCCGGGCGGCGCTGGACGGGATCACGGCCGCCCGCCGGTTGATTCCGCTCCCTGCCTCGCACGCGCTCCGCACCGCGTGGAGCAAGGCGGGGTGGCCGCCCGTGGAGTGGCTCGCGGGGTCGCTCGACGCGTTCGTCTTCAGTGAATGGATGTACCCGGCCCAGCGCCGCGGCCTGCGGGCGACGGTCTTCCACGACCTCGTCCCCCTCCACCACCCCGAGTTCTGCACGCCGCGGACGGTGTCGATGCACACGCGGAAGGCGCGCAACGCGGCCGCGACCTGCGACGTCGTGTTCGCGAACTCCGCCTTCACGGCGGCCGACCTCGGCGAGACGCTCGGGATCGAGCCGGGGCGCATCGTCCATGCGCCGCCGGGCCTTCAACCGGGGCTCGGGCCGGACGGAGAACGCGTGGACCTCGGCGGCCCGGCGATCCTCGGGCTCGGGACCATCGAGCCGCGAAAGAACCTCGCACGGCTCGTCGAGGCCTGGCGTCCACTCGCGGACGAGCTCGGCCTCGTGCTCGCGGGCGGCGAGGGGTGGGGCGACCGGCCCGACCTCGCGGACGCCCGGATCCGGCGGCTCGGCTACGTACCGGACACGGAGATCGGGAAGCTCTACCGTGGGGCGGCCGTGCTCGTCTATCCGTCGCTGTACGAGGGATTCGGAATGCCGATCGTCGAGGCGATGGCCTGCGGCACGCCGGTCGTCGCCTCCGACCACCCGTCCCTCGACGAGGCATGCGGCGACGCGGCCGTGCGTGTCGATCCGCTCGACGCCGAGGCGATCGGGGCCGGCATCAGAGACGCGGTGGCGCGGCGTGACGAGCTCGTGCCGCTGGGGCTCGCCCACGCCGAGCGGTTCTCGTGGGAACGGACGGGAAGAGCGATGCTCGCCGCCCTCGAGGAGCGCGCGTGAGGTCGTGATGGGGAATCGGCGGCCAGAGGAGGTCGTGGTGGTCGTCCGGCGGCCCGCCGAAGTCGCCGCCGAGTACCTCGTCGTCCTTCGCTCGCCGGAGAAGCTCGGCTACTGGCATCTCGTCGCCGGCGGGGTCGACTGGGGCGAGGAGCCCGTGGCCGCCGCGGGACGGGAGCTGCTCGAGGAGACGGGCCTCGAAGCGCCTGTCGTCCCGCTCGGCGCGACGCTCGATTACGACCTCTCCGGCGACCCTGAGCCCGTCCGCGAGCGCTTCCCGGCCGGAACCGAGCGGATAATCGTGTGGCCGTTCGTCGCCGACGCTCCCCAGGGCTGGGAGCCGACGCTCGACGACGAGCACGTCGAGTCGCGGTGGCTCGACGCCGAGCAGGCGATCGCGCTTCTCTTCTACCCGGAGCCGCGGGAGGCTGTCCGCAGGGCGGCCGTGTGAGGGTCGGGATCGACACGACGCCGCTCGTGCAGACGCGGGCGGGGACGGCCCGCCATGTGCGCGGGCTGCTCGGCGCCCTCGCCGGGCGGCCGGGCCTCGAGCTCGTCGGGCTCGAATCCGGGGGGAGCGGTCGTCTCGCGTCGCTCCGGCGGGACGGGCTCTGGTACCCGTTCCGCCTCGGCCACGCGTCGGCCCGTCTCGACGTCTTGCACTGCACGACGTTTCGCGCGCCGATCTCTCCCCGCGCACCGCTCGTCGTCACCGTGCACGATCTCGCGCTCCTCCGGCACCCGTCCGCGTTTCCGCGCTGGCACCGCACGACCGGGGCGCTGGCCCTCCGCGGCGGGGTTCGGGCCGCCGACGCGATCGTCGCGGTGTCCGCGTTCACACGCGACGAGCTCGTCGCGCTCCTCGACGTCCCGGTCGAGCGGATCCGCGTCGTCCCGAACGGGGTCGACCCGGTCTTCACGACCGACGGGCCCTCTGCGGAGGGCGACTACGTCCTCGCCGTCGGGACGCTCGAGCCACGAAAGAACCTTGCGGCCGCGGTCGAGGCCTCGCGGCTCGCGGGAGTCGAGCTGCGCGTCGCGGGAGCCGCGGGTTGGGGCGACGTGGCCGCCGAGGGATGGGTGGGTGAGCCCTCCGACGAGGAGCTCGCCGCGCTGATGCGCGGGGCGCGCTGCCTCGTCTACCCGTCGCTCTACGAGGGCTTCGGGATCCCCGTGCTCGAGGCGATGGCCTGCGGCACGCCCGTCGTGACGAGCCGCGGCGGCGCGACGGAGGAGGTTGCGGGCGGCGCCGCGGTGCTCGTCGACCCGCGCGACCCGGCGTCGATCGCGGCCGGGATCGAGGAAGCGGAGCGACGGCGCGACTCGCTCGTCGAGATCGGCCGCGCACGCGCCTCGATGTTCACGTGGCGCCGGGCAGCCGACCTCGTCGAGGATCTCTGGCGGGAGCTCGCGTGACGCTCGTCGTCGTCGATGCCGACGTGCTCGGCCGGCAGCGGACGGGGGACGAGACGTACGTTCGCAACCTCCTTCGCACGCTGCCCGAGCCGGTGGCCGAGGCAGGCCTTCGTCTCGCGGCGGTCACCCGGCATCCCGAGCTCGTCCCGGACGGCATCCATGCTGTCGAGCTCGCCACGGGCTCGCAGGAGCTCCGGATGGCGTGGACGCTGCCCCGGACGCTCCGCCGGCTCGGGGCCGCGCTCGTGCACACACAGTACGCGGTGCCGCTCCTCGGCCCCTGCCCCGCCGTCGTGACGATCCACGACCTCTCGTTCGAGCGAGGGCTGATGGGCCGGAGGGACGGTCTCGTCTTCCGGCGCGTCGTCCCCCGGGCGGCGCGCACGGCTGCGCGCGTCGTCACCGTCTCCGAGCGGACGAAAGCCGACCTCGTCGAGCACTACGGTCTCGCGCCCGAGCGGGTCGTCGTCACGCCGAACGGCGTCGATCCGGCGTTCGGCCCGTTGCGGGACGGCCGCAACCCGGCAAGCGACACGGTGCAACGAGCGCCGTACGCCCTCTCGGTGGGGGCGATCCAGGAGCGGAAGAACCAGCTCGCGGCGCTCGCTGCGGTCCAAGAGGTCGGGCTCGAGCTGGTGGTCGTCGGGCCGACGAAGGACGCACGCGTGGCGGAGCAGCTCCGCGCGGGCGGGGCCCGGCTCGAGGGCTACGTCTCGACGGAGCGGCTGGCCGGCCTCTATCGCGGCGCCGCCTGCCTCGTCCAGTCCTCGCGTTACGAGGGGTTCGGCCTGCCGGTCGTCGAGGCGATGGCCTCCGGAACGCCGGTCGTCACCGTCCCCGACCCTGCCCTGCTCGAAGTCGCCGGAGATGCAGCTGTGGTCGTCCCGGCGAGCGAGCTCGCCGACGGGATCCGCCGCGCGCTCGCCGAGCGGGACCCGCTCTCGGCCGCGGGCCTTCGACGTGCGCGCGACTTCACCTGGGAGGCGACGGCGCATGCGACTGTCCGTGTCTACCTGGAGGCGCTCGGTCGATGAGCGTCTCGGCCGTGGTCGTCTCGCACGGTCATGCTTCCGAGCTCGAGGCGCTGCTGCCGCGCCTCGCGCCGCAGGTGGACGAGCTCGTCGTCGTTGCGAACACGCCCGGCTCGATCCGGGCGACGCAGCCTCCGGGAATACGCGTGCTCGAGAACGCACGTCCACTCCGCCTGGCCGCGAACGTCAATCTCGGCGTGGCCGCGACGACGGGAGACTGGGTCCTCTACTCGAACCCCGACGTCCGCCCGGACGCCGGTGCGGTCGCCGCGCTGCACGACTTCGCCCTCACCCGTACCCACTGCGGCATCGCGGGACCGAGGACGGTCTGGCCGGACGGCACCTGGCAGCCGACTCGACGCGACTTTCCGACGGTCGGCGGCACGCTCGTGCGCCGTACGCCGCTGCGACGCATGTTCCCGCCCCTCGAGCGCCAGCGTGCCCACTACCACCTCGACCAGGACGTCGACGAGCCCGTCGAGGCGGACTGGCTGCTCGGCGCGTTCCTCCTCATGCGGCGCGTGATGCTGGAGGAGCTCGGCGGCTTCGACGAGGGCTACCGCCACTACGTCGAGGACATCGACCTCTGCTACCGCGCGATGCGGGCGGGCTGGGAGCGTTGGTACGTCCCGGCCGCGCATGTCGCGCACGACTGGGCCCAGGTGACGGACACGCGATTTCTCTCGCGCCACAGCCTTTGGCACGCGCGCAGCATGGCCCGCTTCGTGCGCAAGCACCCGGAGACGCTCTCGCGGCTGTGAGCAAGGCCGAGCAGTACGCGCGCAAGGCGGCCGGCTGGTCGGACGCCGAGTACGCCGACGCGACCGCGTATCTCTCGCATCGGGCCGACCTGATCGCGACCCTCGGCGTCCCTCTCGCGCCTAACGACGAGGTGCTCGACCTCGCCTGCGGGGACGGCGGGCTCGGCGCATTCCTGCTCGAGCGCGGACTTCGCTATCGGGGAGTCGATGCCGAGCCGGCGATGATCGACGCAGCCCGGCGCCGGCTCGGTGGGCGGGCCCCCGTCGACGAGGGCGACCTGAACGACTACGCCCCGCCGGCGCCGGTCGCCGCGACGACGGTCTTCCGGGCGATCTACTACGCCCGCGACCGGGCGGCCTTCTTCGCGCGGGTAGCGACGTTTACGGAGACGAAGCTCGTCTTCGACCTCAATCCCCGCCAGTACCGCCTCGAGGACGTCGTCGCCGACCTGCGCGCCGCAGGATTCTCACGAGTCGTGCTCCGGCCGTTCTTCGTCCCGCAGACGCAGCGCCTCCCCGGCCCGCTGGTCGCGCTCGCGAAGGCAGCCGAGCGGTCGGGGCCGCTCGCTCGGCTCGCGCTCCGCGCGCGCTTCACCTATCTCGTCGCCGCGGCGCGTTAGCGCGGAACGACGTCGAACGACACGCGCGCGCCGAGCGCGCGACGCTCGGCGGCTGAGCCCTTCGGGTCGATCTTCGCCGGGACGAAGGTGTCGATCGAGACCTCGACGCGCCAGGGCCCGTCGGGGGTCGGGAGCGACACGGCGCGCGAGGTGCAGGCTGGCACGTAGGTCGTCTCCGAAGCCGTCTCGCGCAGGATCGCCGGCTGCTTGTCCGGGCCGCGGCCGAGCTCCCCGATCCGCACGTGCGCGGTCCCCGGGAGGCGTACGCCGGCGGGGCAGAACGTCTCGCGGGAGAGCGTGACCACGGCTGTCCCCGTGCCGTTGCCGGAGACGTCGAACCGGTTGTACGCGGCCCGCGCCGGGACGGCGGGATTGCCGGCGTCGCCGACCATCCATCCGTCCCCGGCAATCCCCGTCCGGTTCGACCGGAGCCGGATCGGGCGACCGTCGAGGCGCACGAGCGCCGACCCCGCGTTCTGCGCGACCTCCTGGCCCACGACCTCGACTCCGCCACTGGTGAGCACGAAATCGGTCTGGGGGTTCGGCCACAGCGTCCCGTCTGCATCCTGGAGGTCGGGCGTGAGGGTGTGCCCGGGACCGGGCCCCGTCCCGTCGACGCTCCAGACCTTGACGATCGAGCGGTTCCAGAACTCCGTCGACGGGACGCCGAGCGGGTCGTCGCTCATCCGCTGGCCGAGCATTGCGACGGTGCCGCCGCCGGCGGCTCGGTCGACCCAGTCGTGCGGCTTCGGCAGGTTCCGCTCGACACGGCGGCTGAAGTCGTGCTCGCCGACCGCCGCATAGACCTCCGCGGTCACGTTCCAGACCAAGAGCACGACCGCGACCGCAGCGGCAACAGGGGCGGCCGCGCTGGACAGCCTCGTCCGCAACCGCGTGCCGACGAGCAGCAGGAGCACGACACAGGCGACGGTGAGCACCTCGAGCGCGTTTTCGATCCGTCCCAGCGGCCAGGCCCACTCGCGGTTCGCGAGTGCGAGGATCGCGAGCCCGTGCGCCTCGTAGTAGGGGAAGTTGTCGAGGCCGCGGTCGATCGGAACCCAGACGATCAGCCCGAGGACCACCGCGCCGGCCGCGATCACGGCCCAGACGGGAGCGGCCGCCCGCTCCAAGAGGTACGCGGTGGCGACGAACGCGAGCGGCGCGAGGTAGACGAGGTTGCGCTCGACGACGAGGCTCGAGAACGTCGTCGACAGGTAGGCGCCCTTGACCGCGGCGTACCACCCGAAGCTCACGACCGCACCGCCCGCGACGACGACGAACGCCCGCACGCCGGGGCGGTCGCGCTCCGCACGCGGCACGGCGAGGACGGCGAGGAGCGCGATCGCCGGCAGCACGCCGATCCCGATCGCGAACGCCCCGCCGGCCCAGCTTCCGTACTCGACCATCCGTCCCTTCCACCCCGTCGTCACCGTCGACCACTCGTTCGAGTTGTGGCCCATGAGCGCGACGATCGCGATGACGGCGCCGACGCCGAGTACGACGGCGCCGACCCAGTCCCAGCGCGTCCACGAGGAGCGCCAGCGGCGCATCGCCTGCGTCCGCCAGCCGAGCGCGACGAGCCCGAAGGCGAGCGCGCCGAAGAGCGCCGCGAGCTGCGAGCGGATCAGTACGGCGAGCAGGCACGACCCGAACGCGAGTGCCAGAGACCAGCGTCCGGGGATGTCGACCGCGCGCACCGTCAGCCACAGCGCGACGGTGGCCGCCGGGTAGGCCCACGGCTCCTCGACGAGGATCGGCGAGTACGAGAGCGCCGGGCCGGCGATGGCGGCGACGGCCGCGAAGTAGGCCCAGCCGGGAGATACAACCCGGCGGGCGAGCAGGTACGCGGGGAAGATCGCTGCGGCCATGACGAACGACTGCACGGTCTTGATCGCCTCGTAGGCGGTCGCCACGGGGTGCAGCCACCAGAGCGGCGCCGTCAGCCACGGGACCAGGCTCGTGAAGCCGTACGGCTCGCCGCGCCGCGCCGCATGGCCAGTCTCGGCGATCGCGCGGGAGATCTGGGTCGTCTCGAGCTCGTCGGAGAAGATCGTCGGCGTCTCCCGCCGCCATGCCTGCCACGCGAAGAGGGTGGCGAGGAGGAGGTAGGCGCCGACGAGCGGGAGGAGACCTTCGACGCGCGCCCTCACTTCGGAGCCGGCGCCCGCCCGTGCAAGCGGCGCCGCGGTCACCTGGGCGCTCACTCCGCGACGGCCTGCGTTGTCGCCGGAGCCGCTTGGGTGCGCTCGCGGACGACGCGGTGCGCGACGCCGGCCGCCTCGCAGGCGCGTGCAACCGCGTCGAGCCGCGCCGCGTCCACGTCGGGGATCGTGACCACGAGCTCGTCGCTCTGCGTCGACTCGAGCACGGCGGGCGCGTCGCCGACCGAGCCGAGCACTGGCACACCCTGCACCCTGCGCCGGCGAAGCCGAGGGTTGTCGTCGAGGAAGCCGACGACCCGGACGTCGCCCGCGCCGCGCAGGTCCCGCACCACGCCGCGTCCCGCCTGGCCCGCGCCGACGACGAGAACACGACGCCGCCCGTCGTCCGGCCCGCCGCCCGCCTCCGGCACGAACCGGACCCCCCAGCGCGACACCGCTGCGAACGCTGCCGCGGCGACGCCGTACACGAGGAAGATCTCCCGCGGAAAGTCACCGAGGTCGCGAGTCGCGAGGACGATGCCGTACGCGGCCAGGGTCGCAAGGCCGCTCGCGAGCGCGATCGTGAGAAGGTCGCCTGTCGTCGCATAGCGCCAGGCCCGGCGGTAGACGCCGAAGAGCACGTAGACGACGTAGGTCGTCCCGAGCACGATCGGCACCACCGCGAGGAACGTGCCGCGCTGGAGCTCCGTGCCGCGGCCGTCCACGAAGAGGAGGTACGCGCCGAGGAACGTCCCCGTCACGAGCGCGGAGTCGACGACGAGCTCGGCGAGGCGCCGCGGCTGCACGGCGACGGCGTGGCGGAGCCGCGTGTCGGCCGGCCTCCCACGCCGTTCTTGCTCGGACAGCTCCGCCAGGAAGCTCCCGAACTGGACGAGCAGCGCGAACGTGACGAGCACGCCGAGCACCGTGATCGCCGGACGGTCGAGCACGTTGTAGGCGACCGACGTCGCCCCGAGGGCGACGGCGATCAACGCGAGCAGGGCCACGGCCTTCGTCTCGGAGAGGCCGTAGTAGACGAGCCGGTGGGACGTGTGGTCCTTGCCGCCCTGGGTCACCGGGCGACGCTCGGCGAGCCGCCGCACGGTCACGAGCGTCGTGTCGAGGATCGGGATCGCAAGGACGAGCAGCGGCAGAAGCATCGTGGCGACGGTCGTCCCTGCGGTGGTCCAACTCGCCGCGAGCCCGAGCGCCGCGAGCAGGAACCCGAGCAGCTGGCTCCCGGCGTCCCCCATGAACACCCGCGCGCCGTCACCGGGACGCAGGTTGAAGGGGAGGAAGCCGAGACACGCAAAGGCGAGCGACAGCGAGAGTACGAGGACGAGGTCGTTCGGGTGCGCCGTCGTCGCGTCGATCGCGAAGTAGAAGCACGCCACCGTTGCGAGCGTTGCCGCGAGGCCGTCCATGTTGTCGAGCAGGTTGAAGGCGTTCGTGATTCCCACGAGCCAGAAGAAGGCGATCGCGGCTGCGAGCACGTCGTTCGTCACCAGCTCGACTCGAAGCCCGGCTGCGATCGCGATGCCGGCGGCAGCGAACTGCGCGACCAGCTTCGCGAGCGGGCTCAGGTGACGAACGTCGTCGAGGAGGCCGGCCACGAAGAGGAGCCCGCAACCCGCGAGGATCCCGGCCAGCTGCCAGGACGCCTCGACGGCGCCCACGGCCACCGCGAGCGCGACCCCCACGGCGAGGCCGCAGGCGATCCCGACGCCGCCGAAGGTCGGCGTGGCTCGGTCGTGCCAGCGCTCGCCGGTCGGGCGCGCGACGAGCAGCGAGCGTGCGCCCGGGGCGCGGAGGAGGGCCCACAGGGTGAGCGCCGCAACGGGCAATGCGGCGATCGTGACGGCCGCTTCCACGGTGTGCCGAAGGGTAGCGGGCTGGTCGACCGGCCCTACAATCGCGCGCCATGAGCGTCTACGCGGATCTCCTTCGCCACCGCGAGCTGTTCGGGAGCCTCTTCCGCCGCGACCTGCGCGCGAAGTACAAGGGCTCGCTGCTCGGGCTCGCATGGACGTTGGCGCTGCCGGCGGCGCTGATGCTCGTCTACCTCGTCGTGTTCGCGGTGCTCTGGAAGGCGCAACCGACGGAGACGGACGACTACTGGCTCTTCCTGCTCTGCGGCCTGCCGCCGTGGGTGTTCTTCGCGACCTCGATCCAGAGTGGCGCGCGGAGCATCGTCCAGAACGCGCCGATCATCCGGAAGGTGCGTTTTCCGCGGCAGCTCGTGCCGCTCTCGGTCGTGGCGACGGAGGTCGTCGCCTTCGCCGCGATGACGGCGATCGTGCTCGCGCTCGCGCTCTGGTTCCGGCCCGAGAGCCGCGACCTCGCGTGGGTCGCGATTCCCGTCGGAGCGGTGATCGTCGTCTTCGTGGCGGGGGTCGCGCTCGCGCTCGCGTCGCTCAACGCCATCTTCCGCGACGTCGAGTTCGTCGTCTCCGCCGCGCTCCTGCCGTGGTTCTTCCTGACGCCGATCCTCTACCAGCTCGACGACCTGCCCGGCGCGGAGTCGCGGCCCTGGCTCGTCGACCTGCTCCGCTGGGGCAACCCGCTCACTCCGGCGGTCGAGGCGTACCGCGCGCCGCTGTACGAAGGCCAGCTCCCGTCGGCCGCGGACGCGCTCTACCTCTGTGTCGCGGCGGTCGCTGCCCTCGCGCTCGGTGCGCTCGTGTTCAGGTCGGTCGACGACCGGATAGCGTCGGAAGCCTGACGACGGCGCGTCCTTCGAAGAGGCCCTCGCCCACGTAGGCCGGCAGGCCCCGGTGCTCGGCGGGTAGCAGGCCGTCGACCAGCGAGGGGAGGAGCAGCGGCGCGTCGAGCCGGGGGTTGCGGCCGCCGGGCGCCCAGCGGTGGAGCGCGCGCGCGGTGCGACGCCGCTCGAGCGGGCCGCCCACCGGGACGAGCGCGGGCCCGACGGCCGCCCAACCTTCCGCGTGGGCATCGAGCACCAGGCGGGCCCAGTCGGGAGCCGGCTCTGCGCCCGCGACGAGGTGCGCCGTCGCGGAGGGCTCTTCCTCGACGACGGCCTCGTCCTGCGCCGCGAGCGCGCTCTCGGTGCGCGGGTCGGAGCCTCCGTGGACGACGACCGCGAGCCGGCGGGCCGCGATCAGCGGCGCGACCTCGACCTCGACGTCGTGCGGCTCGACCCCCACCTCGGAGAACCAGAACCGGTGCTCCTCCACGAGGTCGAAGCGGAGGACGTAGCGGCCCGGCGGCCGCGGGGCGTCGAGCTGCACGTCGAGCGAAATCTGCTCGCCCGGCGCGACCGGCCGCGGGAACGGCGTCCGCGTCCCGTCCCAGACGATCGCGTTGCCGTGGGTGTCGAGCCAGTGGTAGGAGAGCTGCAGGCCGTCCTCTCCGCGCGAGCGCCATGTCGCCGCACCGCCGTTCTCCAGGACGAGGCGCGCGGTCGTCGTCGCGCCAGCGCGCTGCGGCGCGAGCGTCGCCTGCCGCCAGAGCGGTGCGAGCGGCTCCACGCGGGCGAGTGTACGGAGCGCGGGGGCTACGCTCCTGTCGTGGCAGATCCGCTCCTCGTCCGTGCCGCGCGGCGCCAGCCTGTCGAGCGCACGCCCGTGTGGTTCATGCGCCAGGCAGGCCGGTCGCTCCCCGAGTATCGGGCGATCCGCGAGCGCCGCTCGTTCTTCGAGGTCGCGGGGACGCCCGAGCTCTGCGCCGAGGTGACGCTGCAACCCGTCCGCCGGCACGGCGTCGACGCCGCGGTGATGTTCGCGGACATCATGACCCCGGTCGTCGGGATGGGAATCGGCGTCGAGCTCGTCGAGGGCGTCGGTCCGGTGATCGACCGCCCGGTCCGGAGCGCCCGCGACGTCGAGCGGCTCCGCGTGCCCGACCCCGAGGAGGCGTTCGGCCATGTTCTCGAGGCGGTGCGGCTCGTCCGCGGCGAGCTCTCGCCGGAGCAGGCCGTGATCGGCTTCTGCGGCGGCCCGTTCACCGTCGCGGGCTACCTCGTCGAGGGACGGCCGAGCCGCGAGCTGCCGCGAACGAAGGCGCTGATGCTCGCCGAGCCGAAGACCTGGGACGCGCTGCTCGAGAAGCTTGCCGACACGTTCGCGGCGTACGTCGCCGCCAAGGCGGCTGCCGGAGCGGACGTCATCCAGATCTTCGACTCGTGGGTCGGGACGCTCTCGCCCGGGCTCTACCGCGAGCGCGTCGCTCCGTGGAGCGCGCGAATCCTCGCGGCCGTCGACGTGCCGACGATCCACTTCGGCACGGGCGCCTCGCACCTCCTCCCGGACCTCGCCGGGGCGGGCGGCGACGTGATCGGCCTCGACTGGCGGCTGCCGCTCGACGAGGGATGGGCAGTCGTGGGCGAACGGGCCGTGCAGGGCAACCTCGACCCCGCGACGCTGCTCGCTCCCTGGGAGGCGGTCGAGCGGGAGGCGACCGACGTGCTCGCACGTGCGGCGGGCCGACCGGGGCACGTCTTCAACCTCGGCCACGGCGTGCTCCCCGACACGGATCCGGATGCGCTCACCCGTCTCGCACACCTCGTCCACGAGCGCACCGAAGCGACCCTCGCGGCATGAGCGATCCGGCCGTGATCCTCATGGCGTACGGCTCGCCCGACCGGCTCTCGGACGTCCCGGCGTACTACGCCGACATCCGCGGCGGCCGTCCCATCCGGCCGGAGCAGCTCGACGACCTCGTCGCGCGCTACCGAGCGCTGGGAATCGACGACGCGCAGGGGCCGTCGCCGCTCAACGCGATCACCGAGGACACCCGCGCCTCGCTCGAGCGCGTGCTCGGCCTGCCGGTGTTCACGGGCATGCGCCACTGGCAGCCTCGGATCGGCGCGGCGGTGGAGGATGCCCTCGAGCGAGGTCACGACACGCTCGTCGGGCTCGTGCTCGCCCCGCACTGGTCGTCGCTCTCGATCGCGAAGTACCTCGAGCTCTTCGAGCAGGCCGTCGCCCGGCGCGCGGAGACGCGCTTCGTGCGCGAGTGGGGGACCGAGCCCGGGTTCGTCGAGCTGCTTGGGCAGCGCATTCGCGCTGCGCGTCGAGCGGATTCACACGTCGTCTTCACGGCGCACTCTCTGCCGGCGAGGATCGTCGAAATCGGAGACGCGTACCCGGAGTCCCTGCTCCAGACGGCTCGTCTGGTCGCGGATCGCGCAGCGATCAGCGACTGGTCCTTCGCCTTCCAGAGCGAGTCGCCGACTGGAGAGCCGTGGCTCGGGCCGGACATCCTCGACCACCTGACGGAGCTGCGCCGGAGCGGCGTCGAGGAGGTTCTCGTCTGCCCGGTCGGGTTCGTCTCCGACCACCTCGAGATCCGCTGGGACATCGACGTCGAGGCCGTCGAGCGCGCCCAGGAGCTCGGCCTGCGGCTCACACGGATCGCGATGCCGAACGCCGACCCGGACTTCGTCGAGACGCTCGCGACGATCGTCCGCCGCGAGCTCGCAGCGGTAACGGCGTAGGGAGAGGCGTGCGCGCGGGCGAGATCGCAGTCGAGGGCGTCTCGCGGAGATTCGTCGTCCGCGCCCGCGAGACGCACACGCTCAAGGAGCTCCTGATCGCGCGCGGCCGCGCCGAGGCGCAGGAGGTCTGGGCCCTCCGGGACGTCTCGGTCGCAATCGCCCCGGGGGAGGCCGTGGGGTTGGTCGGCCGCAACGGCTCGGGCAAGTCGACGTTGCTGCGCCTGATCGCCGGAATCATCCGCCCGACCATCGGCCGCGTAACGACCGAGGGCCGGATCGGCTCGCTGCTCGAACTCGGCGCCGGGTTCCATCCCGACTTCACGGGCCGCGAGAACGTCGAGCTGAACGGGGCCCTCCAGGGGCTCTCACGCGCCGCCATCCGCGATCGATTCGACGAGATCGTGGCCTTCGCCGAGCTCGAGGACGCGATCGACCGACCGGTCAAGACCTACTCGTCCGGCATGACGATGCGGCTCGGGTTCGCGATCGCGGCGTTCCTCGAGGCCGACGTCCTCCTGCTCGACGAGGTGTTCGCCGTGGGCGACGAGAGCTTCCAGCGCAAGTGCTTCGGCGTCATCGCGGCGTTCAAGGAGCGCGGCGGCACGATCCTCTTCGTCTCCCACGACGCGTCGGCCGTCGAGCGGCTCTGCGACCGCGCGGTGCTGCTGCGCGGTGGGCGGCTCACCTTCGACGGGCCGGTGCACGACGCGATCACGCGGTATCGGCGCGCGCTCGCCGAGGACGGAGAGTCGCCCGCAGTCAACGGCAGCGCGACGGCGGCCGGCTCGGGCGAGGCGCGGATCTCCGCCGCCCGCCTGGTGGCCGCCGACGACGCGCCGCGCGACCGGTTTCTCGCAGGCGAGCCCTTCGGCCTCGAGGTGGGCTTGTCGGGCTCGGCGACCGCGCCGCGGCTCCACGTCGAGATCCGGGACGGGACGGGCCTGCTCGTCGCCGAAGACGTCGCGGAGACGGGGCGACACGGCTGGGACGGCGCGGACGACGGCCTGACGTTGCGGTTCGACGTCGACTCGCCGCCGCTCCAGTTCGGCCGCTTCGAGGTCACGCTCGCGCTCGTGGGCGAGGACGGCAGGCTCCTCGACCGCCTGCCGCGCCCGCTGCCGCTGCTCGTCTACCCGGACGACGAGAGCCGCGGCCTCGTCCGTCTCGAAGGAACGTGGCGCCGCGGCGCGAAGGACGGGTTTCTATGAGCTACAAGACCTGCCCGGACTGGCCCGCGCTGATGGAGCTCGCCCCCGATCTCCAGTTCAAGCACATGACGGTCCGCGATGCGCAGCTTCCGTTCGAGGTGGTGGGGCAGATCCGGAGCTCGCTCTCGCTCGAGGACGTGGAGATCTGCTGCGACGTCGAGCACCACGTCGTCAACGCGGCCCACACCCATCCGGAGGTCGTCGCGGCGCTCGAGGGAACTCACTGGTTCGAGGTCAACGAGTGGGCGACGACCGGGCCAGGCGCCGACGCCGGCTCGAGCGGTGCGGCCCCGCACGCCGCCTGAGCTCCTCCGGCACGATTCGCGCACGTAGGCTCGTCCCGTGCTGACCGTGATCCCGTTTCGCGCCGGTGGCAAGAGCCGCCTCCCCGAGGAGCTACGACGGGAAGTCGCCCTCGCGATGCTCGGCGACGTCGTCGAGGCAGCGGTCTCGACCGGCGACGTCCGCGTGGTGACGAGCGATGCGGCCGGCAGGCTCGTCGCGACCGACCTCGGTGCGGAGGTGGTCGACGACCCCGGCGAAGGACAGGGCGCGGCCGTTGCGGCGGCGCTCGAGGGTGCGCAGGGGCTCTGCCTCGTCGTCAACGCGGACCTCCCGCGCGTGCGGCCGTCCGACCTGAACGCGCTCGCCGTGCCTGCCCTGCTCGGGAAGCTCGGGCTCGTCCCGGGGCGCGACGGCACGACGAATGCGCTGGGTCTGCCGAGCGCCGGCGTGTTCGCGCCGCTCTACGGCCCGGGGAGCGCCGGCCAGTTCCGGGCGCATGCGTCGGCACTCGGGCTCGACTTCGAGGAGCTCACGCTCTCGAGCCTCGTCGACGACGTCGATACCTTGCTCGACCTCGAGCGCGTCGGCGCGCGCCCGGGAACCCGCACCGCGGAGCTGCTGGACGCCATCACACCGTGAGGGTCGTCTGCCTCTCGGGCGGCGTGGGCGGCGCGAAGCTCGCGCGCGGCCTGCACGACGTGCTCGGTCCCGGCGAGCTGACCGTGATCGGCAATGTGGGCGACGACGTCGAGGTGCTCGGCCTGCATGTCTCGCCCGACCTCGACTCCGTGCTGTACGCGCTCGCCGGCCTCAACGACGAGGAGCGCGGCTGGGGCAGGGCCGGGGAGTCGTGGCGGACGCTCGGATCTGCGAAGGCGTGGGGCGGCGACGGCTGGTTCCTCCTCGGCGACCTCGACCTCGGGCTCCATCTCGTTCGCACGCAGGCACTCCGGCGCGGCGAGACCCTCTCGGCGGTCACGGCGCACCTCGTCGAGCAGGCCGGCCTCGCGACGCGTCTGCTCCCGGCGACGAACGATCTCGTGCGGACGTCGGTCGTCACGCCGTCCGGGACGTTCTCGTTCCAGGAGTGGTTCGTCGGGCGGCGGCACGAGGACGAGGTCGACGGGATGATCTACGACGGCGCAGGCGTTGCGCGCGCGGCGCCCGGCGTCGTAGAGGCGGTCGAGGGCGCCGACCTGCTCGTGTTCGCGCCCAGCAACCCGTTCACGTCCATCCAGCCGATTCTCGCGGTTGCGGAGATCCGTGAGGCGCTCGCTTCGCGGAAGGTGCGCTCGATCGCGGTGAGCCCCCTCGTCGGTGGCCGCGCGGTGAAAGGCCCGCTCGACCGTATGCTCACCCGCATGGCCGGCGGCACGTCGCCCCAGCACGTCGCAGGGTGCTACCCCGGGCTCGTCGACGCGCTCGTGATCGACCGGGCCGACGCGCCCGCCGAAGCGGAGGTCCCGCTCGTGATCGCCGAGACGCTGATGACCGACCGCGACGCGGCCAGCCGTCTCGCCGAGGTCGTGCTCGAGGCGTCTCGATGAGGATCGCGATCGTCGGCGGCACGGGAAGCTTCGGCCTCGCGCTCGGCCAGCGCCTCGCCGCCGCGGGATACGACGTCGTGATCGGCTCGCGTGACGCCGATCGCGCCGCCGAGGCTGCCGCCGGGATCGGCGTTGCGGGCGCCGCCAACGCCGACGCCTGTCGCGAGGCCGACCTCGTCGTCCTCGCCACGAAGGCGGAGGCTGCGGTCGACACCGCCCATGGGCTTCGAGAGGCGATCCGCACGACGCCGGTTCTCTCCGTCGCCGCGGAGCTGACGTTCGGACCGAGCGGCGTGCTACCGACCGCGGAGGCGACCTCGGTCGCCGCGCGCATTCAGGACGTCCTCGACGCGCCCGTGATCGCGGGACTGCACTCGCTCGCCGCCCGGAACCTCGGCCGCGACGAGCCGCCCGAGGAGGATGCGCTCGTCTGCGGCGACGACGCCGAGGCGAAGGCGATCGTGCTCGAGCTCGCCGAGCGGATCACCGCGGGCCGCGCGGTCGACTGCGGGCCGCTCGGCTCCGCGCGAGCCCTCGAGGGCCTCACCGCCGTGATCGTCAACGTCAACAAGCGCTACAAGGCCCACGCCGGCGTCCGGATCTCGGGCATTCCCTGAGGCTCTCGGGCAGAGGCGTGTCGAGTAGAGACGTCAGTCCGCCGGGCGTCGTCAGCGCGATCCCGCTCGAGGGGCTGCCGGAGCTCGAGGAGAGCGACGACCTCGCGCTCCTGCTCCACGCCGCCGCGGCCCGGGCCGGCGGCCTACGAGACGCCGACGTCGTCGTCGTGGCGCAGAAGGCCGTCTCCAAGGTCGAGGGCCGGGTCGTCCGGCTGGCCGACGTCGAGCCCTCTGCGCGCGCGATCGAGCTGGCGGGGCCGGATGGGGATCCGCGCCAGGTCGAGACGATCCTCCGCGAGAGCGTCGACGTCGTGCGCTCGCGGCCGCCACTCGTGATCGCCGAGACCCGCCACGGCTTCGTGTGCGCGTCCGCCGGCGTCGACGCGTCGAACACGCCCGCAGAGGACACCGTCGTCCTCCTGCCCCTCGACCCCGACGCCTCGGCCAGGCGTCTCCGCGAGCGGCTCGTCGCCCTGGCCGCTGTCGACGTCGGCGTGATCGTGAGCGACTCGTTCGGGCGCGCCTGGCGACAGGGGACGACCGACGTCGCGCTCGGGGTCGCCGGGATCACGCCGCTTCTCGATCTCCGCGGCACGGCCGACGCCCGTGGCCGCGAGCTCGAGACGACGCAGATCGCCGTCGCGGACGAGATCGCGGCGGCGGCCGAGCTCGTCCTCGGCAAGGCGCGGAGCGTTCCCGCAGCGATCGTCCGCGGTGTCGACGTCCGGGGCGACGGCAGCGCAGCGGAGCTCGTGATGCCCCGGGAGCGAGACCTCTTTCGCTGAGCGCGGGAAGGTTTCCTGGAGTCGGCGCGGTAGAGTTGCGCCATGCGCACGTACGCGATCTGGGGCACCGCGACGTCGCCCGCGCACGAGGCCTGGGTCAGGTCGATCGGGGCGGAGTTCGAGTCGGACGGGTTCCGGCTGGTCGACGACATCGCCGACGCGGACTTCGTGCTCAACATGTTCGACGCGTCCGAGCCGCGGGCATTCCGTCGTCAGTCGCGGGGCACGTACTCGGCCTCGTTCTACGAGCTGGACGAGCTGCCCGAGGATGTGCTGAAGACGAGCTACCCGATGCTCGTTCGCACGCTGGCCAACGTGGTGGTGCTCCACGTCCCCGGTCGCGGCGTCTGGTTCACGACGATGGAGCGCGGCACGTACAAGATCTCGGACGAGCCCCACGAGGTGTTCGAGCGGCTCGCCCCCCTCGCGAAGTCGAAGCTCGTGATCGACAACGAGTTCGTCGCCGACCTCGAGCCGGAGCTCTGGGACGGCGACGAGGTCACGGCCGACATCGGGGCGGCCGGCAAGCGGATGCAGGAGCTCGACCTGCTCCCGGCACCCTTCCCGGTGCACGAGTACCTCGAGGAGCGCGACCTGCGCCACGTGATGCGGCTCTACCAGGTCGGCGGGCTGTCGTACGGCAACCTCTCGGCGCGGAAGGACGCGACGCGCTTCTGGATGAGCGCGAGCGGTGTCGACAAGTCGCAGCTCGAGGTCGCCGGCCGCGACATCCTCATGGTGACGGGCTACGACGAGCCGAACGCCAAGATGCTGATCAGCGTGCCGCCGGGCATCGAGCCGCGCCGAGTCTCGGTCGACGCGATCGAGCACTGGATGATCTACCAGGCGCATCCCGACGTCGGCGCGATCCTCCACGTGCACGCGTGGATGCAGGGCATCGCCGCGACGGACATCAACTACCCGTGCGGCACCCAGGAGCTCGCGGAGTCGGTCTCCGAGCTGATCGACCGCGAGCCCGACCCGGCGCATGCGGTGATCGGCCTGCGGAACCACGGCATCACCGCCACGGGCGACAGCCTGACGGAGATCCTCGACCGCATCGAGTCGAGCATCCTCCGGCAGGTGCCGATGACCTAATCGACTTCTCGGAGACTCCACGCGCGCCACACGGTGGTGACGGCGAGGAGCGGGACGATCACGAGGTCGTTGACGAGGCACCAGATACACCAGGCGTCGATCACGAACGCCTGCAGCACGATGAGATAGACGGCGAACCCGGCGGCGACGAGCGCAATCGCGGCGGAGAGCGTGCGGGCGAGCTCGCTGTCCCACGCGACGAGAACGAGCACCGCGACGTAGCCGAGGAGGCCGAGCAGCGCGACGGGGATGCCCGCGAGCTCGGCGTACGAGGAGTCCTGGACCGTCTCGCACCCGCCACCGCTCGTGCAGATGAGCGCGTCCGGCTGGTAGTGCACGTATGTCAGGTAGCCGGCCACCGCGACGCCCGCCAACGCGACGAGCGCCACGGCGGCCCGGAGCGCGCGGTCGCTCACGATCCGCCCCCTCAGCCGGCGAGCGCGTCGTCGAGGATCGTGCGGAACTGTTCGACGGCGAAGGAGCTGGGGTGCACCTGGTATGGCTCGCCGTCGCCCACCTGCACGTAGAAGGTCGGCGTGCCCGGCACCTGCCGCTGCGTCGCCTCGGCCGCCATCGACTGCATCTGTTGCTGCACGACGGGGGACGACGCGTCGGTCTGGAGCTTCGCGTAGTCGAGTCCCAGGTCGCCCGCGATCGTCTCGAGCAGCGAGTCCGTGACCCAGCCGGAGTTCTCGGCTCCCTGGTTCGCGTAGAGCGAGTCGGCGAACTGCCAGAGCTTGCCCTGCTCGCCGGCCGCCAGTGTGTACTCGAGCGCCTTCGTGGAGTCCGGCCCGAGGAAGTGCATCCCGACGAAACGGAGCTTCACCTTGCCGGGCTTGACGTACTCGTCCACGACGCCGGGGAAGCCCTCCTGCTGGTAGTCGCGGCAGATCGGGCACTGGAGGTCCTCGAACTGGATCATCGTCACCTTCGCGTTCGCCGAGCCGAGGACCGCCCGGTCCTGCGGGATCCCGTCGAGCAGCGTCGAGACCTCGCCGGTGTCGGCGGTCGTGGTCGTGTCACCGCCCGAGTCGCCGCCTCGGAGCGCGAGGCTCGCGACGACCAGAACGACGACGACCGCGGCGGCGGCTCCCGCAGCGATCAGGAGATTCCTGTTGCCCGACTTCTTGGCGGGCGGCGGCTTGCGTGGCTTGGGTGGCATCGAGCGTCAGTCTGCCAGCGTCACGAGGGCTGGGTCTAAGTAGTCGTCCGTAGTCAGCCGCTCAAGACGAGCGGCACGCGGACGACGTGGAGCGGCGTGCCGTCCTTCGCCGACGCCTCGTAGGCGACGACGGTCACGACGCCTTCGTGCCCGGGCAGCGGCAGTGTCGTGTCGAACGTGCCGCGCGTGCCGTTGCCGGAGGTCGCCGTCGTGAACGTCCGCTTCAAGAGCTTGCCGCCGGCGTCGCGCACGTCGATCGAGACCGTCGCCTCGAACACATTGGCCGTGCCGCGCAGCCGAACCGGGCTCGTGACCGTGTCCCCCGGGAGCGGCGACTCGACGAGGATCTGCGGCGTCTCGTCCTCGATCGCGGCGCGTCCGAGGGGCGGATCGACGACGACGCCCTCGCCGCCGATCGTCTCGACGGGCTCGCCGTCGACCCGGAAGGCGACCCGTTCGACACTCGGAAACCGGGTCAGCGTCGCGACGACCTGTGCGACGCGGCCGAGCATCGACGCGCTGCCGCCGCCGTCGTCGAAGCTGCCGCCGAGGTCGACGGTCGCGACGCCGTCGGAGAGTGCGATGTCCCGGAGCTCCGTTCCCTCCGGGATCGCGCTCGAGAGACCGTCGGTCGACTCCTCCTCCGTCGGGCCCTGGAGGAGCGCCGTGATGGCCGCACGGGCCACGGCAGGCGTCGCGGCGACCGTCCGCCGGACCGGGCTCACCTTCCCGTCGCGCAGGAAGTAGACGGCCACGGACGATTGCGCCGGGGTCGTCGTCCCGTCCGTCGAGGTCGAGGTCGAGGTCGAGGTCGAGGTCGGCGTCGGTGTCGTGTCGACCCGGCCGGCCTCTTCGCCCCCACCGTCGCAGCCGGCCACGACGAGCGCTCCGAGGACGAGCGCGACCACGGCAGGGATCCTCGTGAGACGCGCCATGGCGTGCATCGTGCAGACGAGATGTTCGGAAATCAGTCGGCGGCCTCGAGCGCGAGCGCCGCGAGCGTGCGGCCGACGACCGGCGCGAACTTGAACCCGTGGCCGGAGCACGCAGATCCGATGACGACGCGGCCATGGCGCTCCAGCACGAACCCCTCGTCGGCGGTGTTCGTGTAGAGGCACGTCTCCGCGCCGAGCCGCTCGCCGACGTCCACGTACCGGCGGACGGCCCATTCGGAGACCCAGTCCGCGATGGCGGCCGTCGGTGTCGGCTCGTCGTCGGGGTCGGTGACCGGCCCGGAGTGGTGCAGGCCTGCCTTGAGGCCGACCCCGGGAGCGGCCAACGCGTACGCGGACTGTCCGACACGGTCGATGCCGCCCTCGCCGGCAGCCGGACGCGCGTCGTAGTCGATCAGCGGAGGAACCTCGCCCGCGCTCGGGACGTCGAGGTACACGACGGTCTCGCGTGTCGGGACGACCGCGAGGTCTATCCCCGCCGTCCCGAGCAGCCGCGGCGACCATGCCCCCGCGGTCACGACAACGGCCCGCGCCGTGAGCTCCGCGCCGTCGGTCGCAACGCGTACCTCCCCACGGTCGAGCGCCAGCGCGCGGACGGGAGTCTGTTCGCGCAGCTCGACACCGCCGGCAACCGCCCCCGCGACGAGCGCCGCATGGGCGCGATCGGCCCGCGTGACGCCGCCGTCGGGCTGGTACACCGCAGTTTGGCCCTCGTCGAGGCGAAGAGGCCATCGGGCGCGCACCTCGTCCGCCGAGAGGGTCTCGTACCGGGCGCCGCACGCCGCGAGGGCACGCTCGGTCTCGCGGGCGACGGGGCCGAGGTCGAGGCAGCCGGCCCGCTCGATCAGTCGCTCGCCGCACTCCGACTCCAGCCTGCGCCACTCGCCGTCGGCGCCGAGCGCCATGCGGACGAACCGCGGGTCGGGGTAGTTCAGCCGAAAGATTCGCGACGTGCCGTGGCTCGAGCCGCGCGTGTGCCCCAGCTCGAACTGCTCGAGCAGCAGAACGGTGCCCGCGTACCCCGCGAGAGCGCGCGCGGTCGCGGCGCCCACGATGCCGGCACCGATCACGACGATGTCCGCGTCGCGCGGCACGGAGCGATCGTACGCGGCGTCAGGCGGCGGGACGCGCCTTGGCGGCGTGGGTCGCCGCGCGGGCCAGCGCGCGGTACGCCTTGACGAGCTCGTTCCGGTCGCCGGCGGCTTCCGCGACCTCGACGGCGGTCATCGCGTCCGACACGCGGGCATCGATCCGTTCGCGCCCGTAGGCGAGGGTGGACTCGCTGACGCCGATCCGGCGCGCCAGCTCTCGGATCACCTGCAGCGACGGGATCCGCTCGCCGCGCTCGATCCGCGAGATGTAGGCGGCGCTGCAGCCGGGGAACGCGAGCTCGCGCTGGCTGATCCCCGCGGCCTCGCGGGCCTCGTGCAGACGACGGCCGACGGCGACGGGATCGTCGTAGTGCGGAGTCCTCGGACGCTTGAGCTCCACGACCTCCCATGATGGCACGCCCGTCGTCGAGCGCAAATGGCGCCGCGCCGATGGTCTGGACTATTCACGGAGGGCGCGTAGCGCATTGAGGATCACCGCCACGTCGATTCCCTCCTGAAGGAGAGCGCCCCAGACCGGAGGGAGGTACCCGAAGGCCGCGACGACCATCGCGCCCACGGAGAGCCCGAGGCCGAAGACGACGCTCTGGCGCGCGATTCGCAGCGATCGCCGCCCGACGTTCACCGAGAACGGGATGCGGTCGGCCTGGTCGACGACCACTACCACGTCGGCGGTCTCCGACGAGACGGTCGCACCCTTGCTCGCCATCGCGATCCCTACGTCCGCGAGCGCGAGCGCAGGCGCGTCGTTGATTCCGTCGCCGACCATGACGACCGTTCCCTGGCTCCGCTCGCGGAGGTCCCTGACCACCTGCAACTTGTCCTCGGGAGACTGCTCCGCGTAGACCTCGTCGATCCCGAGCGACGCCGCGACTTCCCGGGCCACCTCGATCCTGTCGCCGCTGACGAGGGCGACATGCTCCACGCCGGCCTCGCGGAGCTCGTGCGCGACGGCCTCCGCCCCCGGACGGAGATGATCGGCCATCACGATGACACCCTCGAGCTCCCCGTCGATCCCGACGAGGATCTTCGCCCGCCCCGCTCCGCGCCCGTCGTCGAGCGCCCTGGCGTGGTCGCGAACCGACTCGTAGCCGCGCGCCTCGAGCCAGCCGCTCGATCCGACCGTGACGCGGTGCCCGTCGACCACGCCGGCCACCCCTCTGCCCGGCTCCTCGGTGACGCCGGTCGGCGTCATGAGCCGGATTCCCCGCTCCTGCGTCCCTCGCACCAGGCTCTCGGCGAGGACGTGGGCGGAGAGCTGTTCGAGCGAGGCCGCAAGACGAAGCGTCTCCTGGGCGGGGAGGGCGCCCAGCTCGACGACCTGCTCGATCTCCGGGTCCCCGCTCGTGATGGTGCCGGTCTTGTCGAGCAGCACCGTCGACGTCGTTCCCAGCCGCTCGAGCACACCGGCGCCCTTGACGATGACGCCGGCACCAGCTGCACGCGAGAGGCCACCGACGAAGGCGATCGGCGCGGCGAGGATGAGCGGGCACGGGGTCGCGACGACCATCACCGCGAGACCGCGGGTGGGGTCGCCGGATGCGGCCCATGCGATTCCGGCCACCGCGAGCGAGAAGGGAAGGAAGACCGCCGCGTACCGGTCGGCGAGCCGCGTGAACCGCGCCCGATCGCTCTCCGCCGTGCGGACGAGCCGCACGATCGACGCATAGGCGCTCTCCGCGGCGGACCGCGCCACGACGATCTCGAACGCGTTCCCCGCGTTGGTCGATCCCGACCGCACGTCGGCTCCGTCGGGGAGCGTCACGGGAAGGGGCTCCCCCGTGAGCGCCGACTCGTCGACGACGGCGTCGGCACCCGACACGACGCCGTCCGCGGGCACGATCTCGCCGGCGCGCACGACGACCACGTCATCCGGCACGAGCTCCTCCACGGCGACCTCCTCGACGCCGTCCCCCGCATAGCGGTGGGCAATGCGCGGAGCGCGCTCGACGAGGAGTCGCAGCTCACGCCGCGCCCGGCCGGCCGCCCATGCCTCGAGGGCGCCGCCGCCGGACATCATCAGCGCCACGATCGCCCCGGCGAGCTGTTCGCCGAGGATCAGGGCGCCGGCGATCGCGACGAGCGCGATCGCATCCACGCCCACGTCGCCCTCGAGCAGGCTCCGCGCCGTGTCGATCGTCAGCGGCACGAGAACCACCGCTGCGCCGAGACCCCAGACCGCGTCCGCCCAGCCCGGCTCGCCGAGGAGCCAGAGCGCGCCACCGGTCACGATCGCCGTGAGCGAGACAATCGCAAGGACGCGGTCCTTCACGAATCTCATGGTGCCCGCGCCCGGGCGAGGAGGTTCGGTGGAACTGCGAGGGTTACACCCCGGTTTACACCCCCCGACGAATGGATCCCTCGAACGGGGGACGGAAGAATCGCGCCATGACGAGGACGACCACCACCGCAGAGTCGCCGCTGACCGATCGCCAGCGCGAGGTCGTCGCGCTGATCGCGGCCGGGTGCTCGAATGACGAGGTGGGGCGGTCCCTCGGGATCTCCTCGCGTACGGCAAAGGCACACAGTGACGCGCTGCGGGTGAAGCTCGGCGTCGCGCGCCGGAGGCAGATTCCCGCCGCGTTCCGCTTGCTCACCGGTGAGGACCCTTACGTCCCCGCCCTCGTCAGGCTCCGGCCCCCGCGGAGCCGCTGACGGCAGGCGCCCGCGGCCCGCCGAGGCCGGCCGCGGGCGCCATCTTCCTCACAGGCAGGGAAGGGGCGTGTAGGTTCACCCCGTCGATCTCGGATGGCAGATGAGCCACGGAAGCCGAGAATCCGTCGGCGCCGGATCATCGAGCGGCCCCGACTGATCCATGCCCTCGACCGGTCGAGCGCCGGCCTGCGGATGCTCGTGGGCGGCTCGGGCTTCGGGAAGACGACGCTGGCCGAGCAATGGGCTCCGCGTGACGGCCGTTCGCTCGGCTGGTTCCGCGCGCATCGCTCGGCCGCAGACGTGGCCGTGGTCGCGCGCGGTCTGTCGACCGCCGCGGCGGTCAGCGTCGCCGGAGCCGGTCGACGAATGCTCGAGCGTCTGACGGTCACCGAGGATCCGGAACGTGAGGCGATCCTCCTTGCCGAGATGCTCGTCGAGGATCTCCAGGACTGGCCCGACGAGGGATGGATCGCGATCGACGATTACCAGCACCTCGCCGTCTCCGCGGCTTCCGAGGCGTTTGTCCAGACCATCGTCCAGCAGACGCCGGTACGAATGCTTCTCGCGAGCCGCGTGCGACCTTCCTGGGTCAGCGCCCGCAGCATCCTGGACGGGAAGGTGCTCGAGATCCCCCAGGCGGCGCTCGCGATGGGTGCGGAGGAGATCGAGGAGGTGCTCGAAGGAGCCCGCACCGAGCTGACGGCCGGTCTGCTTGCGCTGGCCGGAGGCTGGCCCGCCGTCGTCGGGCTCGCGGGCATGGCCCCGGACGCTCCGTACCCGGACGCCGATCGCCCCGAGACGCTCTACGAGTTCTTCGCCGAGGAGCTCTACCGTGGCCTCGACCCCACGGTCCAGACCGGCCTCGCCGTCCTTGCCGCGATGCCGCTCGTCGACCGCGAGCTGGCGGAGACGATCCTCGGCCCCGAGCGAGC